>JACJNV010000070.1 GCA_014695175.1 Microcoleus sp. FACHB-DQ6
TTTCCCGAATTTCAATCTTGGCAACTCCTGACATCTTTCTTTCTTATATTTGGGTACTAACTTACAACGCAGATACATACTAAGTGTAGCACTATTTTAGGAAACTGGTATTAGCACCTCACTTAGAAGGAATGAATCTCGACAGGCTGAGTCAAGAAACAGCGATGGATGAGACAAGTTTACAGGAAGCACTAAAAACTCTCGAACGCCACGATGTGGTTCGAGAAGTTGATGGTTGCTACTATATTACTGTCGAACTCTTCCGCCGCTGGGTTCAGATGTCATTGGGAGGGAAGGGATAGTTAGTTATCCCTTTGAGTATTCGGCGGTTGAAACCAATCCTACACAAACTCTCGTCCCAGCAGAGGGCGGCTAAGAGAGAAGCTATAAAATTAATATTACTACTAGGCCAAATATTTACATTATTGGCGGCCCTAACGGTTCAAGTAAAACTACAGTTTTCCTGAAATTATTACCTAATTTTTTAGCTCGACATAATTTCTCTCATATTGCTTTTCAGATAAATAGACCCGGGTTTTTTCAAATAAGCCAGTGAAGCGCAGCTATCCCCTAGGGCATCGCCCAACCTCAGACCGAAGTCATCAAATAACCAATAACCACTAACAAATAAGATAACTAATGTCAAGAGTGTTTTTTCGGAAATATTAAAGCTTAAATAAAAATTGCTACTGACATTTGCGAATTATAGCACTTTGTTCCAAGTATTTGAAAATGCTAAGTTAATTAAAGATTTTATAAAAGTGACGCATAAGTCTTTACATTCTCGCTCGCAATTTTGTTATTCTATTAGAAAGTTTCATTCACTCAACTGAATTTTTGTACCCCAGTCCTACCCCTAAACAGAACGGCAGTTTCCACAATGAGAATTTTAGTCACAGGCGGTGCGGGTTTCCTCGGTTCCCACCTAATCGATCGCTTAATGGCCCAAGGACATGAGGTAGTCTGCCTGGATAATTTTTACACCGGGACTAAACGCAATATCCTCAAATGGCTGGACAACCCGTATTTTGAGCTAATCCGCCACGACATCACGGAACCGATTCGGTTAGAGGTAGATCAGATTTACCATCTGGCCTGTCCCGCTTCGCCGATACACTATCAGTACAACCCTGTCAAGACAATTAAAACCAACGTCATCGGCACGATGAATATGCTGGGGCTGGCTAAACGGGTGAAAGCAAGATTCTTTCTGGCTTCCACTTCCGAAGTGTACGGAGATCCTGACGTTCATCCGCAAACAGAAGATTATCGCGGCAACGTTAATTGTATTGGAATTCGCAGTTGCTATGACGAAGGGAAGCGAGTAGCTGAAACCTTATCTTTTGATTACCACCGTCAAAATGGGGTAGACATTCGAGTTGTGCGAATCTTCAATACCTACGGCCCCCGGATGTTGGAAAATGACGGCAGAGTAGTGAGCAATTTTATTGCTCAAGCTTTGCGGAATCAACCGCTGACTGTATACGGCGACGGTTCCCAAACACGGAGTTTTTGCTACGTTTCTGATTTGGTGGAAGGATTTATTCGTTTGATGAATAGCGACCAAATCGGGCCGATGAATTTGGGGAATCCCGGCGAATACACTATTTTGGAACTGGCAGAAAAAATTCAAAATATGATTAATCCAGGGGCAGAAATTATCTTTAAACCGCTGCCGGAAGACGATCCAAAACAGCGACAACCGGATATTACTCGTGCTAAAACTTGGTTGGGGTGGGAGCCAACTGTGCCGCTGGATAAAGGTTTAGAGTTGACTGTAAAGGATTTTCGCGATCGCATTGAGGGCAACCAAAAGTAGAGACTCGGAGAAGGGAAGAGTGGGGCAGGGGAAAAATCTTCCTTATTCCCAATTCCCAATTCCCAATTCCCAATTCCCGATTGCCATCTAATTTTTTTACTAACTTTGAGGACATTTGTATGCATGTTTGCGTCATCGGTACAGGATATGTTGGCTTAGTCACCGGCACTTGTTTGGCCCACATCGGCCACCACGTGATTTGCGTAGACAACAACGAAGAAAAAGTTAAATTAATGAAGTCTGGACAGTCGCCTATTTTTGAACCCGGACTGTCTGAATTAATGTCCTCTGCATCTGCGTCGGGCAATCTAGAATTTACTTCGGATTTAGCAGCAGGAGTGGCTCACGGGGACATTTTGTTTATTGCCGTGGGGACGCCTCCTTTGCCTACTGGGGAAAGCGATACTCGCTACGTTGAAGCGGTTGCTCGCGGAATTGGAGCTCACCTCGAGGGCGATTACAAAGTCATTGTCAATAAATCTACGGTGCCCATCGGTTCCGGGGACTGGGTGCGGAGGATTGTCCTCGACGGTTTGGCGGAACGTCAAAAAGCTCACACCAATGATGTGGCTACGGGTGAGGAAGTAGCCGCAAAAAAAGGTGTGGTATTTGATGTAGTTAGCAACCCGGAGTTTTTGCGGGAGGGCTGTGCTGTTTTCGATACTTTTAATCCCGATCGCATTGTTCTCGGCAGCAACTCTCGGCGGGCGATGGATATGATGCTACAGTTATACCGGCCGATTGTCGATCGCAAGTATGCAGAAAATCCGTCTTTGCCGGAGGTTCCTGTGGTGATGACTGATATCAGTTCAGCGGAGATGATTAAGTACGCAGCTAATGCTTTTTTGGCTACGAAGATTAGCTTTATTAATGAAGTTGCTAATATTTGCGATCGCGTCGGTGCAGATATTACCCAAATATCGAAAGGTATCGGTTTAGATTCGCGGATTGGTAGCAAGTTTCTGCAAGCTGGCATTGGTTGGGGCGGTTCTTGTTTCCCGAAAGATGTCTCAGCTTTAGTTCATACTGCCGAGGATTACGGTTACGAGGCGCATTTGCTGAAAGCGGCAGTGGAAGTAAACGAACGCCAGCGGTTGATTGCTATTGAAAAGTTGCAGCAAGTTTTGAAGATTCTCAAAGGTAAAACTGTCGGACTTTTGGGTTTGACTTTCAAGCCGGATACTGACGATTTGCGGGATGCTCCAGCGCTGAATTTAATCGACAATTTGAATCGGTTGGGAGCGAAAGTTAAAGCTTACGATCCGATTGTTTCTCAAACTGGGATGCGTCACGGTTTGTCGGGAGTTTTGGTAGAAACCGATCCGGAAAGACTGGCCGACGGTTGCGATGCTTTGGTGTTGGTGACTGACTGGGAACAGTTTCGTAATTTAGATTACGATAAAATGGCCAAGTTGATGAATCATCCGGTGATGATTGATGGCCGCAATTTCTTAGACAAGAAGGCTTTAGAAGCGGCTGGTTTCCAATATCTGGGTATTGGAAGGTAAAGGGTGAGCGTGAAGTTGCGATCGCCATTATATCTTGAGGATAGCGATCGCAACTTATCCGTTAGATAGAATAAGTGCGATCGACTGCACCGATTCCCTATAATTATACTCACTTACCTTTGTCTTTTTGCTGCTTTAGATAAGACTTAGCCCAAGCATACCGTCGGGAATCTTTCTTCAGCAGATAGTTTATCACTTCCCGCCGTTTATTCTCATCCTTGGCATTTTTGACAACCCGCTTCATTTCCGCATCCTGATCTTTGGGAGAAGCACCGCGTTTAATTGCCTCATTAAACCAACGATCACCCTCTAACAATTCGCCCCGCTCAAAACAAATAGCTCCCATTAAAGTGTAAGGATGATGACTCTGAGGCTGATACTCAATCGCTTTTAGAGCGCACTTGTGTGCATCATCTAGTTTATCGATATCTCGGAAAGCACCGCCCCTAGTTGTTAGTAATGCTGACTTGAGTTTATTTTCTTTTATTTGGTTGAAGTCGAAATTTTCCGTCAGCTTCAATGCTCTTCTAGGTTTATCCGCCTTGCGCCAATGACTGCTGGCATTAGGCAAGTTCCATTTATTTCCAGTGCGCTGGTACTCCTGTTCGTAGAAAGTTGCTTCGTTTTTGTGGTAAGCAGTCCAAATCTTGCCAGAGAAAAGTTTCTGCCCTTGATATCGTCGCTCTTCCTGCCACCCATAATAGCTATAGCTAGGTTGAGGTGCTTCAAGTTTATTCTCCTCCAGCCAAGCTACATCTATCTCCTCAAGTCGCTCTCCTTTATCCAGCTTTTGCAGAATTGCGTACAACGGACTCGAAGGTGATTTATCTTTATAGTTAGAGACATCATATTTCGACTTCAGAGCCGAAAATTCCCATTCTTGGGGAAAAGTAATTACGTCTTCACGTCCATTCTGTTTTGCCCAATCAATATCAGCCTCACTCAACTGCTCTCCCGACTTGATTTTCGACTTCAGACTAGCAGCACATTTGTCAAGAGCGATCGCGATCGTCTCAGTCAGCTTACGCTTTTTCAGAAAGTTAATATCTGGCTCACCTAGCTGACTTGCTGAATCAATTTTTTTAAGAACTTTATACAGATGGCTAGAGAGGGATGAATCCTCATATTGGGTAGCTTTATACTTAATCTTCAGTTCAGCAAAGTGCCGATTATTTTCAATTTCTACAACAATGCCAAGCGTTTCGCTCAGTTGATGCTCTTCTAGCCAATTAATATCTAATAAGCTCAACTGCTTATCCGCATCCAGCTTTTTCAGAATTTGATATAGCGGACTAAATAAAGATGAATCCAGATGTTTAGTTGCTTGATACTTAGTTTTTAGGTGAGAAAATACTGTTTGTTGTAAGGCTTCTCGTTCCTCAAAAATAGCAAGTGTTTCTGATAGATTTTCCTGTTTTAACCATTGAATATCTTTAGTGCTAAGTGGCTGGTTTTCGTCAATTCGTTTCAGGATTTTATAGAGATTACTTGAGGGTAATGAATCCTGATTTTTAGTAGCTTTGTACATAAACTTCAGTCCAGCCAAGTGCTGCATTTTGCGAGAAATTTCTATCGGTTCATAAAACCGATTCAATTTCATCCATATCACCTCTGAATCACTCAGTTGCTTTCCTCTGTCAATTTGACAAAGAAGGTCATACAGACGATTAGAGATAGATGAATAGGAGCTACTGACTCGGTATTTTGTCGCTAGTTCAGCCAAGTGCCTCTCTTTATTTATTTTTTCTTGTTGCTCTCGTGCCAAAGCCAGCTTTTTTTCTTGTTGCTCTCGTGCCAAAGCCAGCTTTTTTTCTTGTTGCTCTCGTGCCAAAGCCAGCTTTTTTTCTTGTTGCTCTCGTTCCCTTTGTTGTTGTTGCTCTCGTTGCTGCTCTTTTTTCCAAATAAGCTTTACTTCTTGTTGCTCTAGTTCCAAAGCCATCCTTTCTTGTTTACTCAGTTTCTGACCTGAGTCAACCTTCTTAAGAATTTTATAAAGAGGATTGGAGGGAGAAAGCTCCATTATCCATTCCCATTCTTTTAGAAAAAGAAGTTCGTCTGAAGTCAGGTTCACTCCTTCAGTACGCATATTCAGAAGTCCTCTCAAGGTCCAACATATACTAGAAAGAGGGACGCCTCGATATTTATTGGCTTTATTAGTTGCTTGATACTTAACCAGGAGAAATGCAAATTCTTCAAAAAAACTTTCATCCTTCATAACAGTTATCACAGCAATATTTTTACTCAAAACTCACAAAAATTAACACCTAACGCCTTCTCTCATTCCATCAAATCATGCGCCGCTAATTCACCCGGATAAAAGCGATCGCTCAAAATCTCTTTTTTTAACCAGTGATTATGAATAAATATTGTTTACTGTCGATCGCCAACGTCTACAATGAGACAAATCAGTCGATCGCACTCCTGAGCGTAAGGTGCTCCGTGCTCACCTTACGCTTGAAAACTGTTTAAAAATTCTCCATCAAGGCTTTTTCTTGGGCGTAAACATCTCGTAGCTGTTGCAGTGCTGAGGCAGAAATTACCGATTTAACTGTAGCTACTAATTTGCCCCACTCAAGCAAGCTGTCAACTGAAACAGCGGCTTTGAAGTTGTACGTATAGAATTTAGTCCAAAATTCTGGTGCTTGTGTGCGTTTCCAGCGTTTGTACCATCCGACAAAATCTTGAGCGCAGGGCCGTTTTACTTCTAAGATTGGGGGGAAATCGGCGTAGCTGACAAACCTGCTGATTCCTTGGGCGTGAACGTATACCATGCAGTGGCAGCATTCGATCCGGTATATCTGTTCGGCTGATATGTTGAATAAGAGTGCCACTGTTTCTTCGGTGACAAATCTCGATCGCGGATTGACGATCGACGATTTGTGAATAATTTTTGATGCGCCGATCGCTGACGATCTTAGCTGATTTTCTGATATCATTGTAGTTGCATCTGGTGGTGGTAGCTAAATCTATCTCTGCTAAGTGCGATCGACAGAAATTATCTGTCGGGATTAATTTTAACTGGCGATCGTCTTTAGTTTGCAGACCGGGGGCGATCGCTTTTTGATATATTATACTAAATCCAAAATTTTGTAAATAGTGAATATGAGCAAAGGCTTAGTCAGATTGCGGGTTCGAGAGTTGGCTGCCGAGAAGGGATGGACGCTCAAGGAAGTTGCGGAGCGATCGGGCGTGGGCTACAGTACGATTAGCAATTATGCCCGTTCTCAGGGGATGGCAATGGTTGACTTTGCAGCCGTCCACAAGCTGGCTCGAACTTTTGATGTGATGATTGAGGATTTCGTGGTAATCCTCGAAAAATAGTTGGAAGTTTTGCCTAAATTCAATGTTTGAGCGATCGACTAAAAGCAGATGCGAACAAATTCTTTAACCTGCGATACTAATTCACAGATGCGATCAACCGAGCCTCCCAAAGACTCCCTCAAACCATGCCCAAGCCAAAAAAGACCCCCGCCAAAACCTACACTGAAATCAACCTCAGCGATCCTCAATATTACTTCAACCGAGAACAAAGCTGGCTAGAATTCAACAACCGCGTGCTCCACGAAGCCCTCGACCCCCGCACGCCCCTCCTAGAAAGGCTCAAATTTCTCGCTATTTTTAGCTCCAACCTAGACGAATATTTTATGGTGCGCGTGGGCGCCCTCAAACAACAAGTACACGCAAAAGTCAGCAAATTGACCTCCGACGGCAGCACGCCCCAACAACAGCTAGATGCCATTAACAAGCGGCTTTTGCCGATGGTTACTCAGCAGCACTCGTATTTTGAGCAAACCCTGCGGCCGAAACTAGCAGCAAGCGAAATCTACATTCTCGACTACATTGACCTCAATCAAGAACAGCGCAATTACTTGCACCGCTACTTCAAAGAACAAGTATTTCCCGTACTCACTCCCCTAGCAGTTGACCCCAGCCACCCATTCCCCTACCTTTCCAATCTCAGCCTCAATTTAGCAGTAGTAGTCAGAGACCCCGACACGCGGGAAGAATTATTTGCCCGCGTCAAAGTACCGCAGGTTTTGCCGAGGTTTTTGCCACTACCGGGGGATTTGCAGTGGCAGCAGAGGGGCAAATCACCTGTTTGGACTGGCGTGCCCCTAGAACAGGTGATTGCCCACAATTTAGAAGCTTTGTTTCCGGGGATGGACGTTGAGGAATATCACCCGTTCCGCATTACTCGCAATTCCGATTTGACGGTGGAGGAAGATGAGGCAGAGGATTTGCTGCTGGCAATAGAACAGGAGCTCCGCAAGCGCCGGTTTGGAGGTTCTGCGGTGCGGATGGAAATTCAAGCGATTATGCCGCCTGCGCTGCGAGATATGCTGATGGAGGAGCTGGATCTCGGTGAGCAAGATGTTTACGTCGTAGAGGGGCTGCTAGGCCTCAAGGATTTGATGTCTTTTGTGGGCTTGCCGGTGCCGGAACTGAAAGACCCGCCTTGGACTCCGGTTGTGCCACCGCGCTTGCGGAACTCGGAATCGGCAAGGATTTTAGACAAATCGAGGTTGGATGCTGAAGATGGTGAGGATATTTTCACGACCATCCGGCAGGGGGATTTGATGCTGCACCATCCCTATCACTCGTTTGCGGCGACGGTACAGCGGTTTATTACTGAGGCGGCGAACGATCGCTCCGTGTTAGCGATTAAGATGACTTTATACCGCACTTCTGGAGATTCGCCGATCGTCAGCGCCTTAATTCAAGCAGCGGAAAACGGCAAGCAGGTAGCCGTTTTAGTAGAGCTCAAAGCTAGGTTTGACGAAGAAAATAATATTAATTGGGCTCGCAAGTTAGAACAAGCTGGAGTCCACGTAGTTTACGGTTTGGTGGGACTCAAAACCCACACCAAGATTGTGATGGTAGTGCGTCGCGAGGACAGCTACATCCGCCGCTACGTCCACATCGGCACCGGCAATTACAATCCCAAAACAGCCGGATTGTATACCGATGTGGGTTTGTTGAGTTGTCGCGAGGATTTGGGATCGGATTTGGCGGATTTGTTTAATTATTTGACTGGTTATTCGCGGCAGGTATCTTATCGCAAATTATTGGTCGCACCTGTCAATATGCGCGATCGATTTTTAGCTTTAATCCGCCGCGAGGCAGAATTCTGCCGCTTGCAGGCCGAAGGCGGCATCGGTAGCTGCGGCCGCATTGTCGCTAAAATGAACGCTTTAGTTGACCCTCAAATCATTGTTGCTTTGTACGAAGCTTCGCAAGCTGGAGTTAAAATTGATTTGATTATCCGGGGGATTTGCTGTTTGCGTCCCGGCGTTGAGGGTGTTAGCGAAAATATCCGAGTTATCAGTATTATCGGCCGCTTTTTAGAGCATTCTCGGATGTTTTATTTTTTCAACGGTGGCAACGAAGAGGTGTATATTGGTTCTGCTGACTGGATGCAGCGCAATCTCACCAGACGGGTTGAGGCGATCGTTCACGTGGAAGACCCGACAATTGCCAAGGAATTGCAAGAAATTTTGGGGGTAATGCTGGCTGACAACCGCCAAGCTTGGGATTTGCAGTCTGGGGGACACTACTCTCAGCGGCGGCCGCCTGCTAATTGCCCAGAAGTGAGCTCTCAGCAAATTTTGATGGATATGGTGATGAATTAGTCAGTAGTCAGCAGTCAAATTTGCAGTTAGCAGTTGTCCGTTCTTGTTAGCTATTAAGCTGTAAGACATTTAATTTTCACTTTTTGGGCGGGCAAGATGCCCACCCCACAAGATTTTCACTAACATAACTATCCAAATTAAATGCCCGACAACTAATGACTACTGACAACAGACAACTGACAACTGACTACTGACTACTAACTACTTAACTGTTAAAAGTACGCTTAAATTCTTCTAAGAGATCGTCAATTTCTTCGATCGCCTGAGCCACATCTATTCTCAGGGAACCCAAGTCCGATCGATCTAACAGCCGCACGAGGGATTCCCGTTTGCTCTCGATCTGTGCTACGCGCTCTTTGATTGTTTGTGCATCCATGGTTTTTTGCCTTTGCTACTATTAACAAAAATATTTGACATTCCCCCCTGCGAACAGACGGAGATTCTTAATCCACCGACATACCTTTATGGGCAAATCCTTCACTGTTTTTATATGAGAAGTGATGAACCTGCTCAGGGTTTTTGGGTCTGTGTTATAGTTTGATTGTACATCAAAACTTCCCCCAAACTTCAGCAAAATTTTAGCGCAAAAAAGGCGGACGTTTGGTATCTGCGGGTTTATTTTTCATCATTCCCGCTAAAAATCGCTTCAGGGCCTTCTCCCGGTTTTTCATAAAAGCAGCCCAAAATCCCGGTTGATATTCATCCATTGTCTTGGCTAGGGCCCAGACATCGATCGCTAAGATATTATAAAGCCTTTCATCTTCGCGTTTGAGCGAGTTAATCTGCTCCAAAACCGCCTTGTTTGCTCCAGCAGTTTGTTTGTCTTCGTCTTTAATCATGTCCGAAAAATGGTTGAAAGGGCAAGAGTGTCGATCGCGATCGCCACTCTGTATACTTTGATGATACTGCCGATCTCGATTGCCTTCTGGAACCAACGCCGCGCAATTAACACGGATATTTACCGATGGCGTGCCCGGGCGAGTCCGGCAGGATAAGCTTCTGAACCTAGAGACAAGACTGTGGATGCACACCGCTCCCGCGCTCATAGATGCTAGCAGTTTTTGCAGGTCTTTTGGCAAAAAAACTAAATTTATTCAAGACTTTTTGACAGATAATAATTAAAGTATATTATTTCTGTCCGACTACTTACCTCACTAATATGTTACGCAAAATTTCTTTAGCAAACCTAGCCTTAGTTGTGGGCGGTATTATAGCAGCAGTCGGGTTCGGAGCCTACTTCACAGACAGACCTACCCTGAACCTAGCCGGTTTTTTTTATGGAATTCCGCTGTTGCTGGGAGGTTTGGCCTTGAAAGCGGCCGAACTCGAACCAGTGGATTTCACCGAACCTACCTCTGGTGAAGTTCTCCTGCTGCGAGAAAGTCAGGCCACAGATACTCAAAACCAAGTCCGCAAAGATGTCACTCGATTTCGCTACGGCCAACAAGCGCACTTAGATGATGCTTTGGAGCGCCTGGGCCTGGCCCCGACAGACGAGGAACGGCCCCTCCTGCAAGGGTTGCGGGAAGTTAATGTTGACGGTGCTTATGGGTTAATTCTAGAGTTTTATTCGCCGCTAATGCCGATCGAAGTCTGGGAAGAAAAGCAAGACAAAATAGCTACTTTTTTTGGACCTGGTTTGCGCGCCCAAGTCAGTCAAAAGGCTGGTGACAAAATTGAAGTGGCTCTCATTAAAAATACTCAAGCTTAAAGTAGTCTTAAGTTTTGAGTGCGTGAATTTTGAAGTCATCAATTAAACATTAATCTTGCATCAGCTTAGATACTGATTTTAGCGGCAGCTTGAAACCTGTCGCTATCAACATAAACTAAATCCGCAATTGGGCGAGCGCGCAAATTAGATTTTCCTTAATTACAATAATAGTTGAGAACCGATCGGCAATCTTACATCAGGAGAAGCACAAATGGTTTCGTCCGAGAGTAGGATAGGTATTAGGGGCGCCAGAGCATCAGGGTTTGTCAGTTGCAGCTAAACAAGCGTCGAAGTGGATGATAGCAGTCTCAGTTGCAAATAACCCTGGCTCAGTCTAGAGTAGAATAAATGAGCAGGTTGAATCCGCAAAACTAGATTATTGACAACAATCTATAGGGAAAACAGGGAGACGCCAATGTCAGAGAACAGAGTGTCTATCACCGCCAAAGTACCTTTAACTGCTCAACAGCAGTGGGAAACTTTCATCGCCGATCACTGTGCACGTTGGCAAGGGATATTGGTTAGATATGATGCCGCAGGGCAGGTTACCGATATTCTTGATTCTGTACGGCACTTAACTGCTTCTGAGGATCGGCAAACTGTCACCCATTCCCTCGACTTCAGGAGTCGGATGACAGAAACAGTAAGGCAGAACCAATGGGTTTTGACCTCGGGTAATCCGCTGATTATCCATCCGATCGATCCAGAGGCTTATCTGCTTTTTAATCCCCATTCTTCTGACATAATGGTTGGGGGCGATCGTACAGGTCAGGGATTCTATTTTGAGCCTTACCTCCTTGCATCAGGGAAAAGAACCAGTTTGGTAGTAATGTACACATCTGCCCCAGATAGCCCTCAGCCCAACAAGTTTTCATTCTTCAGAGAGATTAAGGAAGAGGTAGCGAAACCTTGGTGGTCCCAAGAAACTGACTGTAGGATCGATCGAGTCAACAGCCTCAAACTTCCGGCTCCAACCACAGGCGGGACCTATGTTTCATTGGATGAGATGGCTCAACTGCCAGTTCCTCCTCAACCCAGTGAAATACAAGGCGATTTTCTACAAATCCAATTTCCCGATGCAATAGAGTTGGTTATTTCGAGCGATCGATTCAACACTCCCTATTATGCCTCCATGCGTTGGACCCCAGATACCAATGATACACAGCGAAGCTGTACTTTAATCTACGAACAACCGGGTCAAAAGGCTGATGTATTCGCCATTTAACAGGCTCAAATTTCCACTTCGGGATGAATTATCTGGTATCCTTCTGCTTTGAGCTTCTGATTCGATATGCGTCGATTATTCGATCGCTGTGGGGCATCTGACCCATCCCATTCTACTTCAGGTAACTCGTAGCGATCGCACACTTGTTTAAACAACTCACGAGCGGTGATGGGAACATCATTCACTAGGTTATAAACTCCTTGTAATTGACGAGCGAGCGCCAACTCACTTGCTGATACAATGTCGTCGAGATGAATCCAGTTCGTGAAGTGATTGCCTGTGCCTGGGCGAGTTGTGCCTGCAACCTTACTTAACCGTTTCTCGAACTCGCGATCGGGTCCATAAATGGCTCCAAGGCGAAAGATACATACTTTCAAGTCTTGGCTGGATGCTGACAGCAAAACTTGCTCTGTCTCATGTAAAATCTCTCCATGTCTGTTAGCTGGTGCCACAGGTGAAAGTTCACTCACCCAGGCTCCATTACTATTGCCATACACCGCACCACTACTGGTATATATGAGTTGTTTTATGTTGGGAAAATGCTTCAAGGTCAGAACAAGGTTGTTGGCCGTATGCAGGTATGTCTCCTCGTACATATCGGAATCTACTTGGTGGTTTGCTGTAGGAGCGAGACTCAGGAAGACCACTTCTTGATTTTGCAGGATCGTCTGTAATGTCTCTTCATCGCAGCGCTTCAGGACGATCGCCTGGTTGGCAACTTTCTGTAATTCCCCAATCCGGTCTTGCGTTGTCGTCGTTGCAGTAATTACGTGACCCAGGTTCCGCCAATGCTGGGCAACGGCACTTCCAACATAGCCACAACCAATAATTATAGCGTTCATCCGTTTTTTTAACTTCTGATATAGAAGGCTCTAGATTGCATCCAAGATACCAATATATCAAAGTTACAAAACTTTACGCACTGTTTTATTGGATTTGCATTCTGGGCATTTCCTGCTACTTTTTCTCCATATCATCCCTCTATTAGGGAACGCCGAGTTAATCAGCATTAACAAACAACCGGGAACGAGTAATAAAACGCTCTCCATCCGGCCCTTCCAGGGAAAAATCGCTGCCTCCGGGTCCCGATGCCACATCTATAATTAACTGCGTGTGCTGCCAATATTTGTATTGCTGCGCTGCAATATAAAAGGGACAACCGCCTATTTCGCCCAGCAATACGTCACCATCACCGATTATCAATTCCCCGTTGGGATAGCACATGGGGGAACTACCGTCGCAGCAGCCGCCGGATTGGTGAAACATCAATTCTCCGTGTTGAGTTTTGAGATAGTTGATTAATTTTAAAGCTGCTTCTGTTGCGGTGACTTTTGCGATTGTTTCCATTTTAGAATAAGAAAGAAGGAAGAAGGAAGATGGAAGATGGAAGAAGAAAAGTTTTTTATTCTTTCCTATTATCTCTTCCTAATAACTGACAACTAATGATATCAAATCCGCTCTTCATCGGAATTATTCATATCTCTCTTCTCTTCATCTGCGTGAATCAGCGTCAATCAATTGTCATCTGCGGTTAAGGAATTCTCTTTTTTTAACCGCAGATGAGGGCAGATAAACACAGATTGACGCAGATGAATTATATGAATTCCCGTTGTACAGGATTTGAGCAGAATTATTCATATCTCTCTTCTCTTCATCTGCGTGAATCCGCGTCAATCCATTGTCATCTGCGGTTAAGAAATTATTTTTTAACCGCAGATGAGAGCAGATAAACACAGATAAACGCAGATGAATTATATCAATTCCCGTTGTACGGGATTTGATATGACTTAGAAGAAACCTAATGCTTTCGGGCTGTAGCTGACCAACAAATTCTTAGTTTGCTGGTAGTGATCCAACATCATTTTGTGATTTTCGCGACCGATACCAGATGATTTGTAGCCGCCGAATGCTGCGTGCGCGGGATACAAATGATAGCAGTTTGTCCACACGCGGCCTGCTTGAACGGCGCGACCCATGCGGTAGGCGGTGTTGATGTCGCGAGTCCAAACTCCTGCACCTAAACCGTAGAGAGTATCGTTGGCAATTTCTAATGCTTCGGCTTCGTCTTTGAAGGTGGTGACTGCTAATACTGGGCCGAAGATTTCTTCTTGGAAAATTCGCATTTTGTTATTTCCTTTGAAGACTGTTGGCTGGAAATAATAGCCGTCTTGCAAGTCGCCGGATAAGATGTTTCTTTCGCCCCCAATCAGGCATTCTGCGCCTTCGGCGTGACCGATTTTGACGTATTCGGCGATTTTTTCCATCTGGTTGATGGAGACTTGGGCACCGAGGGCGGTTGTCGGATCTAAGGGGTTGTCTTGTTGGATTTGGCGGATGCGATCGATCGCCATTTCCATGAATCGATCGTAGATTGACTCCTGAATTAAGGCGCGGGAGGGACAGGTGCAAACTTCGCCTTGGTTGAAGGCGAACATCACAAATCCTTCGACTGCTTTGTCGAGGAATTCGTCGTCTTGGGCGCAGATATCTTCAAAGAAAATGTTGGGGGATTTGCCGCCTAGTTCTAGGGTGACGGGGATGACGTTTTGGGAGGCGTATTGCATGATTAGCCTGCCGGTGGTGGTTTCGCCGGTGAAGGCGACTTTGGCAATCCGGGGACTGGTGGCGAGGGTTTTGCCGATTTCGGCGCCGGGCCCGTTAATGACGTTGATTGCGCCGTCTGGTACTAAGTCGGCGATGATTTCCATCAGTACCAAGATTGAGGCGGGGGTGGGGCCTGCTGGTTTGAGTACGACGCAGTTTCCGGCGGCGAGGGCTGGGGCGAGTTTCCAGGCGGCCATTAATATCGGGAAGTTCCAGGGGATGATTTGTCCGATGACGCCTAGGGGTTCGTGGAAGTGGTAGGCGACGGTGGTTCCGTCGAGTTCGCCGATCGAGCCTTCTTGAGCTCGGATGCAGCTTGCGAAGTAGCGGAAATGGTCGATCGCCAGCGGTATGTCTGCGAGGCGGGTTTCGCGAATTGGTTTACCGTTGTCCCAGGTTTCGGCGATGGCGAGGCGATCGAGGTTTTCTTCGATTCGATCGGCTATTTTGTGCAAAACCCGCGCCCTATCGGCTGGGGAAGTCTTGCCCCACTTGTCTTTCGCTGCGTGGGCGGCATCCAGTGCCAATTCTACATCCTCCGCGCTCGATCGGGGGATTTGACAAATTGATTTTCCTGTAATTGGAGACAGGTTTTCCGAGTATTTCCCTTTCACCGGTGGCACCCACTTGCCACCGATAAAGTTGTCGTAGCGAGGTTGAAAAATCGACTGACTGCCGGATTGAACAGGTGCTGCTACTACCATTTTATTACCTGATTAAAAATTGTTTTCGCGGACGATTAAAATCTCTTGCATATCAACTATCGTTTATTTTCTGCAACATCGGTCATTTTATATACAAAATTTTACATTTTTTCAAAATTTTGCAGTCCCTGTAGGGGCGGGTTCACCAACAATCTGAGGCTAAAACAAACCATCTCAAAAACCCGCCCCCACCAACGGTAAACACGATCAATTAACTGTGACGCACCTCTCCTTTGTGCTGCTATAAAATTATCCGATAGCTGATAGTAATTTTTGACGAAAGGGCTGGTTATGCCCACCAACAAGGGAGCAGAAAGTGTCGCTGTGAGATATTTGCTAATTGCCCTATTGTTATCAGCAACCTCAATATAAATGCTCGGAGCATCGACTACCTCAGTGCCAATCAAAATCACAGGCTTAAATTTGATTGATTGCAACTTTTACAACTATTGAGCCGACTCTTATAAAACATCGCGTGAGTGAGGCTATTCATAAAAGTTTGATTGAGCTGAGATGTTGCACCATTATCAATCAGCTTTTTAGGAACAGGCAAGATGCCTGTTCCACAATAAATTCACTCTTTGTGGAACAGGCATCTTGCCTGTTCTTAAGGGTGCAAAATGTGAGATTTATCCGATCTGCATACCGCTCAATCTGTGGCAAATTGCCGAATTATTTCATCAGCTTGATGCCTAGCCGTCCGTCGCAAATAATCACGTTTTTTAAATTGGTACCCCGAAAGTCAAACCTTCGCAGCGTTTTATTGCTAAAATTTAAAAAATAGTAAATAAGTGCATTCATCATTATCTATGTGACGATTTTGCATAATATTTATTAGCACCATAAGCAATAAGGGTTAAAACACTCAATGTCTGCTCAAGGGTTTTATCGTCGTTCACTCCCCGATTCTGCTATTGCCTTTTCCTCGATAGAGGGAAGGCAAATTTTTCGAGAAGCGTTGGCATTGGGAGGTATGGAAGGGTATTTTGCTCTAGCGGAACAGTTTCATACTCAAGCAGAACCCGCTTTTTGTGGATTGGGTAGTTTAGTTGTTGTTCTTAATGCCTTATCCATCGATCCGGGTCGCATTTGGAAAGGGGTGTGGAGATGGTATGGAGAGGAATTTTTAGACTGTTGCTTACCTCTTTCAGTCATTAAAGAAAACGGTATCACCTTTGATGAGTTTGTCTGTATAGCACGTTGCAACGGTGCTGTTGTAAAACCTAACCGTTACCACCAAAGCAGCTTGGAAAACTTTCGGAAAGCAGTTGAGAAAGTGACTACGGCGTCTGGTGATATTCATCTAGTTGTTTCCTACAGCCGAAAGGTATTGGGACAAACGGGTGATGGTCACTTTTCACCCATTGGTGGTTATCATCCAAAGCGGGATCTAGTTCTTCTGCTGGATGTTGCCCGTTTCAAATATCCACCTCACTGGGTTCCTCTGCCTTTGTTATGGCAAGCATTTGAACCTGTCGATCCCGTCACTAATCAATGTCGAGGTTATATTTTATTGCAGAAGAGTGAAAGGTTGCCAGAAACCTTTTTTCATGTTGCTTGTGATTTACATCAGTGGCGTAGTGTTGCTCTTTACTTTGCAGAAATACTCCCAGACATTCTGAGAAAAAAGCAACCTGATTCAATTGCTTCATTTGTCAGTACCATCCTGCACCATTTGCCTGTTGAATTCACAACTATGGTGAATACCTCGTCAGAGACGGCAGAGACACTTGAGAAATTACGGGCAGCTATTGAGTTAAATTCACTGTTTGATATTGTTCACCAATGCTTGTCAAGCGATGACGGGGATGCAATGTCTGTTGTAGGGAAGTGGCCGCAACAGCCATTCGTAGCAGAGATAATAACAGCAATATTACTCTCCTGTCCCGAAACGCTCTATGCAACTCTCAAACCCGAGTTACGACTGTGGTTTAGTGAGGTGCGCCACTTTGAGAAACTACTCCCTCCCTGGGATATAGAGATATCTAGATTGAGAGAACAAATGTCAGCACTCCAGGAGTTTTACACTTTATATTCAAAGGGACATCAGTGTAATATCCCTCAGAGTTAGCACCTACCGCATTTTGAACTCCCCAAACCTCGCCTAACTACAAAAGTGAAAATTCCACAGAAAGATTTAATAATCTGATGCTGGTGCCGGTTGTGGAGGAAGATTCGCAGCGAAATATTAGGGTTGTGACTGATGCGAATGAGGAATGGACAACGGAAAAAGTGGAAGTAGTGGTAAAAAAATGTAGGGCGTGCATCTGGCTGGCTGGCGGTTTTTGCCTAAATCCTATTTGATTGACTGTTGACTGAGGTAATCAGCACACATCTGTTTATCCTCTTCTGTCACTTTCGGGTTGGTTTTTAGATAATCCCCGATCCAGTTGCAACCTAATGCCATTAGTTTATCGAAATCCCAAATCCACAGTTTGATGGTGTGGTCATCGCTAGCCGAAGCTAATGTTTTGCCATCGGGACTAAACGCAACGCTATAGACCGTGCTGCTATGTCCAGTTAGGGTCGCCAACTCTTTTTGGGTTTGCAGATGCCACAGTTTGATGGTGTGGTCATCGCTAGCCGAAGCTAATGTTTTGCCATCGGGACTAAACGCAACGCTATAGACCGTACTGCTATGTCCGGTTAGGGTCGCCAACTCTTTTTGGGTTTGCAGATGCCACAGTTTGATGGTGTTATCATTGCTTGCAGAAGCTAATGTTTTGCCATCGAGACTAAACGCAACGCTTATGACTATACTGCTATGCCCGGTGAGGGTGGCGAGCTGTTTTTGGGTTTGCAAATGCCAAAGTTTGATGGTGCTGTCATTGCTTGCAGAAGCCAAAGTTTTGCCATCGGGACTAAAGGCGACGTTATAGACCGTACTGCTATGCCCGGTGAGTGTCGCCAACTCTTTTTGGGTTTGCAGATGCCACAGTTTGATGGTGTTATCATTGCTTGCAGAAGCTAATGTTTTGCCATCGGGACTAAACGCGACGCCATAGACCATACTGTTATGCCCGGTGAAGGTTGCGAGCTGTTTTTGGGTTTGCAAATGCCACAGTTTGATGGTGCTGTCATCGCTGGCAGAAGCTAAAGTTTTGCCATTGGGACTAAAGGCAATTCTATAGACCGAATCGCTATGCCCGGTGAAGGTTGCGAGCTGTTTTTGGGTTTGCAAATGCCACAGTTTGATGGTGCTGTCATCGCTGGCCGAAGCCAAAGTTTTACCATCGGGACTAAAGGCAACGCTAAGAAACGAACTGCTATGCTCGGTGAGGGTGGCGATTTCTTTTTGACTTTGTAGATCCCACAGTTTGATGGTATTGTCAGAGCTTGCCGAAGCCAATGCCTTGCCAATACCTGACTGGAAACTGTCACCAACGGGACTAAAGGCGACGCTATAGACTGTACTGCTATGCCCGGTGAGTGTCGCGAACTCTTTTTGGGTTTGCAGGTTCCACAGTTTGATAGTCCTGTCAAAGCTGGCAGAAGCCAAAGTTTTACCATCGGGACTAAAGGCGACGCTATAGACCGTACTGCTATGCCCAGTGAGGGTGGCAAACTCTTTTTGGGTTTGCAGGTTCCACAGTTTGATAGTCCTGTCATCGCTGGCAGAAGCCAAAGTTTTGCCATCGGGACTAAAGGCGACGCTATTGACCCTAATGCTATGCCCGGCGAGGGTGGCGAACTCTTTTTGGGTTTCGAGGTGCCACAGTTTGATAGTCCTGTCAGAGCTGGCAGAAGCCAAAGTTTTACCATCGGGACTAAAGGCAACGCTATAGACCGAACTGCTATGCCCGGTGAGGGTGGCAAACTCTTTTTGGGTTTGCAGATGCCACAGTTTGATGGTGTCGTCATTGCTTGCAGAAGCCAAAGTCAAGCCATCGGGACTAAAGGCGACCTTATTGACCATACTTCTATGCCCGGTGAGGGTCGCGAGTTGTTTTTGGGTTTGCAAGTGCCACAGTTTGATGGTGTTGTCATTGCTTGCAGAAGCCAAAGTCAAGCCATCGGGACTAAGGGCGACGCTGTTGACCGTACTACTATGCCCTTGCAAACTATTGCGCTCTTTGACTTCGGAAATGGCTTGTTGCAGTGCAGCTATCACTTGCGGTTTGATGTCTTTTGTAGTCTCGACTGAAGCATCTAGTTGTTTGAATGCGTACCCTGCCTTCAATGCTTCCAGCAGTGCTTGAAATGTCTGTCCTGAACGAAATGATTGATTAGAAAAAGCAGTTTCCTGAATTACATTTGCTAAATTCTGGGCTTGAGTGACTTGATACATCGCAAATTGCTGTGCTTTAATTAGCGTCTGATTCGCCTCAGTCAAAATTTGATTTGCTTGTCTCTGTGTTTCTAACTCTCGTTCAACTTCCCGTTGTTGTACTTCCCGACTGGCATTTAAAAACTGATAATCTAAATCGCTCAAACTTTTATCTGCGGCCCAAGTTTGAGCATCTTGCAAGGCTTGACCCCGCAACAGTCGCGATTCATCTTTACAATCAGACTCTATCCAAGCTTTAAAACTTTCGCTATAAGGGCGGAGATTCGCTAATTGCTTTTCCACCCAATCTAGGTTAAAAACCGATTGATAAATCCGGTTATAAACTTTCAGTTTGCCAGACTGCTTAACCACCAACCCAGTTAATCGTAGTTCCATTTGTTCGGGACTATCATCGGTCGCTATCTCATTGTGCTGCAAAATTTGCTGATATAGCCCCAATAACCTACTTGCCCGTTGTTCGCTGCGTAAAATGCGTCCTCGAATCGTTTTTAAATGTTCTGGATCATCCTGTCCTTCCCAATTCTCAATCACCTTTTCTCGGACTAAACTTTCTACCCACTCAGCGGGATTTTGAATTGGTGTATAATTTGCACAACCGAGCATTAGTTTACAAACTCTTTGCGTTAAAAATGGCTGTCCACCAGTCCAATATAACACCGCTTCTAATAAAGCTTGAGAATTTTCTGGTTGAGTGTCTAACCCTACTGCCAAAGGTTGAGCTTCTGCTAATTGAAAGCCTGTTAACTCTATACCTCGACCAATATTAAACGGAGTGCGTCGCTTGTCTTGAATTAAATCTGATGGAGTGGCCACCCCTAACATCGTAAATGTTAATCGACGATAGTCTGGTTGATCAGCTCGATTATTATAGCAATCACGAATCACAGCAAAAAAATCTTCTATTTTAAAACTTAAACTGAGTAAGCTGTCCGATTCATCGACAAAAATTACTATGTTTTCTGAGATATTCTTGAGTAATACTTGTTCAATAAATTTACTAAATCGTTTAACATTCGATAGTAAGCTGTTCTGCTCCCACCATTCATCTAAATCAAAAACGTCATACAAATCTAATCGGCTGACGATGCTATCGATCACACCTGCATACCACTCTTCTGGCGTAATATCTGAGGTGCCAATTTCTGTGATATCAATGCTACTACAAGCGATTCCCTCTGCTTGTAACCGCTGCATTGTCCGCACTCGCAGGGAGGATTTTCCCATTTGTCGGGAATTAAGAACATAGCAAAATTCTCCGGCTTTTAAAGCTTGATAAAGTTCTTCATCCGCCTTTCGAGTGACATAAGTTGGGGCGTTTGCAGGCAGACTCCCTCCCACTTGATATTGATAATCTTTCATAGGTCTTTGTTAATTCATAGGTGGAAAATCAGATAATCAAAGTTCTTCATCCGCCTTTCTAGTGACATAAGTTGGGGCGTTTGCAGGCAGGCTACCTCCAACTTGATATTGATAATCTTTCATAGGTCATTGTTAATTCATAGGGGGAAAATCAGAGAATCAAGGAATCAATTTGTACAGTCGTACAGGTTCAGGAATTCCCTTTAAATGTAGCATTCCTAAGTCAATCACATTTAAAGGTGAGTGGGTTTTAACGACTTGATAAACTGTTTCAGAAATACAGATTCCTCCTGGCTCTGCTTTCCCTTCTAAACGAGCAGCTAAATTTACACCAGCCCCCCTGATATCATTATTAAAAAAGAAGATTTCCCCCAAGTGAATACCAATCCGGTGTTGCAGGACATGACTCGGAGGTAAGGTTGTAGCAGCTTCGGCGAGACTTCGTTGTATTTCTAGGGCGCAGGCGACTGCTTTTACGGCACTTTCTGGAAAGCAAATTAATAAACCATCGCCCATTTCTTTAAGGACTTTGCCTTGATGTTTAGCGCAGATGCCTCGGATGATGTTGAAATCTCGATTCACTAATTCTAGTGTCAGCTTTTGGTTGGCAACTGATAAAGCGGTGGAATTAACAACATCCGAGAACATAATAGCTGCTAAATTACTCTCTACGTGCAAGCTTGATTGGTTATTAGTTTGTTGCACAGGAGGAATATTCGGTTGGCGAGAGGCTAGGCGATCGCGAAAATATTGACGATACAAACCACAAAATGGCATTACAGCATTTCCCTGAAATTTGATCAACCCCATGCTTCGCAATTTAAAAGCCTCTCCGGTATTAATCTCTATAGGTTGTTCGCTGTTAATCACTTGTCTAATTGTTGCTGCTAGTTCTGCATCTGTTTCCAAGTTAACTAAATGCCGTCGTAAATGATCGTAGTAAGGGCCTTCTTCAGTAGGAGCGACTTTTAGCAAGCGCTCTAAGGTAATTCTCCCCCTGGCAACTTGGTAGAGAGCAACTCGAACTAAATAAGGATGACCGCCCACCATTTCCATCAGGTCACAAATCTCTTGATTTGACCAATTTAATCGGTGTCGATTCACTAAATCTGTTACCTGTCTCTGATTGAGTTCAGGTAAATCTATCGGCAATCCCACGTTAAATGGCGACTGATTAATATTGAGAGGAATATAAACTTCTTGAGAGTGAGAAATAACTAACCTCAGCTTTTTCCAAATTTCCTCATTTTTTCCCCGCTCGTGCCAAGCTCGTAATAATCCAAAGAAGTCGGTGGCTATTTCGGAATGCTGAAAAATGCGATCGACTTCATCTAACCCTAAAACAACAGGCCGCTCGCTGTCCGATAGTAGATAGCGTTGGAAATACTTCGTGCTTTTATTTTTACTGCCGAGAACCCCTTTCCAATATTCTCCTAACCTGTCTTCTAAATTTAATTCATTGGTAATCTCACCACAAAACCACTGCAACAACTCATCAAGATTGGTGAGAAAACTGCCATCAGCCGATTGAAAGTTTAAATAAGCCGTTTGGTATCCCTGTTCCTTGGCGTGGTATAAAATTCGCTGCACTAAGGAAGTTTTTCCCATTTGCCGGGGGGCTTTGATTCGGATTAAAGCTCCGGGTTTGACAATAGTTTGGTAGCACTCCGATTCAATGGGAGGCCGATCGATATATAGGGGTGAATCTAAACTAACAGAACCTTCTGGGTTGTCTAAGTTGGGCATAAAAACGGGAGGTGCGGCGATCGATCGCGCATTTTCCACCACAGGCGACGAGTCCTCAACGATATCGCTAACAGAAGCATCGCCCGATCGCTCTGCTGCATCCAACTCAGAAAAATCCGACTTCTTCTTTAATACCGGAGTAAGTTCTTCTGGAATGCCTGCCATGCTGATGCTAACGCAACCCAACTTATAGGCACGTTCGATCGACTCCCCCGCCGCCAACGTATCGTAAAAACCTACAGCAAATTCTCGTGCGGCGTTATCTCCCACCGTTTGCTTCATGCCGATCACGTAGGGAATGTGACGTGCGATCGCCTCAGCTTGCACTTCTGAATAGCAAGCGTTGAGTATCACGCACTCCACGTACTCATTAAACGCCTCAAACAAAGCTGCCAAAGCTTTGGCATTTACCAGCTTAATCTGCCCCATGCCATCTTCTAGGGCTAAACCCCCTTCTCCTGCACCATGCCCAGAGAAATGCACAATCTCTGGTTTATAATCTAATACGGCTCGCTGCATTTCTCTTGGCGTCACCGCCCACTGTTGCTCCAGTTGAAAATTGTCGCCCTTTGTAGAGCGTTGCAACCCCTCTGCAATTTCCTTCGCCTCTTTCTGTAAGTCCACATGGGTGGTATTTTTGGGGTTGGCTGCCAAAAACAGGATCGTTTTTTTCTTTCTTGGGGTACTACTCATCAATGGAACCTTCACGCTTAGGAGATACAGGCGCTTAACGACACTACCTCAGTCAGGGCGAGATATTTCTTGCCTTGACGGTATTTAAGCACAAACATCTTTATTTTTGTTGGTCAGTAAACTGACAGAAACGATCGCCCTGACTCAAGCATAACCAATCGACAAGGCGATCGCTACTCTCCAGTAATCATTTGAGCAACCTATTCCAGAAGTGCGATCGGCTTCCCCTTTTGCAGTCCTATTTCATAAATATCGAGATTCTTTATAGTTTTATTCTCATGCCATATCCAGGATTTTTTGATGATTATTATTGCCTAAATTAGTACATAAAATCTTCTATAATTCCGCATTTATTTAATCCACGTACTCAGAAAAAAAACGGTTTTTTTATCAACTCTGTGGATATCAACAATGATTTATTTTAGTTTACTTAAACAATCCTTCAATTCTCCTACCAACCATTCTTTCTCAGCTTGCGGCAAAAATAAGCCAAAACAATAGTTACGCGACTTGGCGCGAATCCGGCAAAAACTAATCGATTTTTTGAGCAATGGCAGATGAATTCCGCTCAACTTTACCCGCTGGATATCTTGAGAACTGATTTGAATTGGTCTGATGAATAGACGAGAAGCAATCCTACTACACAAGCACCTACACAACCACATCAAAGCATAAAATAGGGTAAATGTTGTTATAGCCAGGAATGATATAACGAAAAATTGGTCATATAATCTACGTAGCCAGTCGGCTGCAGCGTATTCAAACAAAGAATAGCGTATCTGTAGACCTATAAAAAATCCCAAAATCAAAGAGCAGGGAAGTAAAAATTTATAACTCAGATGAATGAACTGGAAAAACCACTTGAGTTTGCTAGGTGAACGATCGGGGTGTATCTTGATTAATAACCACCGTTTAGCGTCAATTAAAGTTATTCGGGATTGGGGCGATCGCTTAAACATTTTGTCTAGATTAATCCCGCTTGGCTGTTCCCCTCGCAATGCTAATAAAGCATCTTTTGCTGATTGAAATCGATCTTCAACTGCGGGTTCAATTATCTGATCTAACCACTCGGCAAACTCTGTAGAAATAGAGACGAGTTCGCGGAATTTTACCTTCAGCTTTTCTCTGGGTAAATCCGATGGAAATTTCTGGGTTAACAAGAAAAGTAGCGTGGTTCCCAATCCATACAAATCTGTTGACAATACAGCTTTTCCTCTGAATTGTTCTGGTGCCATGTAACCGTAGGTTCCGACAACGGTACTGCCTCCAGTAACGGTATGATGGTAAGTATTTTGAACTGCGCCAAAATCAACTAGGAAGACTCGCCCATTTTTTTGCAGAATAATATTTTGAGGTTTAATATCTCGGTGGATCGCAGCAGGTAACAGCGATTGCAGGTAAGCTAGAATTTCTAGCAATTGATAGGCGATATGACGAACTTGAGCTTCATTTGGTTTCCAGCCATTTTCTATCAACTGTGCGAGAGATTTTCCCGGTGCGAGTTGTTGGGCGATATAAAAACAACGATCTTGGGAAGTATCAACTTGAAAGTAGTCAATGTAGTGAGGAATTCCCGGATGATTCAATCCCGATAAAGTTTTTGCTTCTCGTTCAAATAACTCGATTTTCTTCCATTCAGTTGTCAGGCGCAGGGATAAAGCTTTGAGTGCAACTTTTTGATTGCTGTTTAAATCTACAGCAGCATAGGTGATTCCAACTCCGCCCTGTCCTAATTTGCCGAGAATGCGATATCTTTCAGCAATGATTTTTTCCGATTGTTGTAGTGTTTTCATATTTTTGTGCCTGGGTTGATTTTGGATAATTAATAGGTTGCGCCGCGAGCTCTGAGTATTTTGGCTGCTGCTTCTCGGTCGGGGTTCCAGTTGGTTTCTGCTATCTTTAGGGGCGTGTCGCCATAGCAGTTTGTAGCGTTGATTGTTGCACCTTTAGCAATCAGTAATTTTAAGATTTCTACAGTGCCATAATGTGCGGCTTTGTGCAGGGGAGTTGTGTTACACATATCTCTATTATTAACATCTGCACCGTTTTTAATTAGCAGTGCAGCAATATCATTGTGTCCGATCGCGATCGCTTGATACAATGGAGTTTGACCGTTATCATTTCTAACGTTAACCCTTGCGCCATTAGCAATTAGCAGTTCAGCGATATCTTGAGAGCCTTGAGCAACAGCAAGATGCAGGGGAGTTTGAAGCAAGTTATTTTTGGCATTAACGAATGCACCTTTGGCAATGAGTTGTTTGGCTACATCCTCAAGTTTGAAATCGACAGCGATATGCAGTAAAGTTCTGCCTTCTTTGTCTTCACTATTAACATCTGGGTTTTTACGAATTAGCAGCGCCACTGTATCCTGAAGTTTCAGGTCTACGGCGATATCCAGTGGAGTTTTTCTTTGATTATCCTGGATATTAATTTCTGCACCTTTAGCAATCAGCAATTTTAAGATTTTTACAGTGCCATAATGTGCGGCTTTGTGCAGCGGAGTTGTGCCAGATCCATCTATATTATTGACATCTGTACCGTTGTTAATTAGCAGTGCAGCAATCTCATTGTGTCCGATCGCGATCGCTCGATACAATGGAGTTTGACCGTTCTCATTTCTAACGTTAACCCTTGCACCATTAGCAATTAGCAGTTCAGCGATATCTTGAGATCCTCGATCGACAGCTAGGTGTAACGGAGTATTTCCAGATTTGTCCCTAGCATTGACATCCAGCATTAGCAAAGCAGCAACTTCTTTTGTGGTTGCATAGTGCAGTGGAGTTCTTTTTTCACTGTCCAGAATCGCCACATTTGCACCGTCTTTAATTAGGTGTTGTACCCATTCCTTAAAACCTATTTCGGCTGCCTTATGTAATAAAGCTGTACTCTTGCCATTTCGGGCATTGTCTTCTTTGATGTTAATTTTTGCGCCTGCGGCGAGTAGTATCTTTGCGATCGCCTTCGATCGCGCCGTATGTAGAGGAGTCAAGCCATTTTTGTTTTTGGCATTGACATCCGCACCTTTAGCAATCAGCAACTTGGCCATTTCAGGCGATCGGGCAAAGAACAGAGGAGTTATATTAAAATATTGACTTCCTGTCCAGGCGTTAATATCTGCACCTTTAGCAATTAGCGTCTGTGCCACTTTTATGCGATCGGATGCCGTAGCAAAGTGTAACGGGGTCCAGCCATATGGACTCTTAGCGTTGACATCTGCACCTTTGGCAATTAACAATTCTGCCACCTCTTTTGAGCCAGCAAAGTGTAGTAAATTCTTGTTATTTACCCTGCTATTGGCACTAATGCCAAGATCCAGATAATGCCTAACAGTTTTAGGATCTCCCTGTTTGACAGCATTGACAACTGCATTGGGGGTAAATCCAATCCGGTTGAGGATGGGATATTTAAAGTGATTGAAAACAGCAACAGTAGCAATAGCAGCAATTCCTATTTTGAGGCGTTTTTTCCATTGCGTCGGATTGGATTTAACGCTAGATATTCGAGGATTGCGAAGAGATTCAAGCGCTTCTTTTGCCGAGTTAAAGCGGTTTTCTAAATCGGACGCGATCATTTTTTTTAACCAATCGGCAAATGCTGAAGAAATCTGAATTTGAGAGCGAAAATCTTTCTCTAGTATATTTGTTGGTAATTCGGCCGGGGAACGGTGGGTTAGTAAATACAACAACGTCCCTCCTAAACCATATAAATCTGTTGCAGGTACGGCTTGTCCGAGAAATTGTTCTGGAGCCATATAACCATAGGTTCCAACTACGGTACTTCCTCGCATTAAAGTATTGTAATAAGTGTTTTGCACTGCTCCAAAATCTACTAAGCAAACTTCCCAATCTTTTGGTTGGTGGGAATTGATGGGGGATTTGAAAACAATATTTTCGGGTTTAATATCCCGGTGGATAACAGGTGGTGTTTGTGAATGGAGATAAACTAAAATCTCCAAAATTTGTGTGGCAATGCGTTGAATTTCGCCTTCGCTAGCGTGCCAGCCATATTCGACTAAACTTGCTAGAGATTGCCCTTCTGCCAGTTCTTGTACTATATAAAAACAACGGTTATCGGGAGTATCGACATAAAAATAATCCAAATAACGCGGAATTCCCGGATGATTCAATTTTGATAAAACATTGGCTTCTCGTTCAAATAGTTCCAGGACTTTCCAGTCATTCATCTTCTGTAAAGACAAAGCTTTGAGTGCGACTCGCTGGTTTGTTTTGAGGTCAATGGCTTCGTAAGTTGTGCTACTCCCGCCTTCTCCAAGCAGATTTTTAATCTGATAGTGGTTGACTAAGTTATGGGGAATTTGTGAAATAATATCCATAGCATTATCCTGGGGTGATGAGTACCAAAAAACATTTTCTATTGGGATTTTTGTAATTCAAATTTTGAAAAATTTATGCAAGGTAAATTGAGTGTTTGAGTATATTTCAAACAAGTCAATAGAAAAGTCAATGACTGACTCTGTATATTTGCTTAAATTTCAATTACCGTATTTCTATGGATAGCTTACCCAGGATTTTGGAGTGTCATATCACCTTTGGCGAAAATTTACGTACGGGATCTCGATCGTAATCGAGCCGATAATCATAGCCGGCGCGATCGTAAATGCCTGCAAGCAATTCCGGCAAATTAACAATAGGTTCTACATCTTCTTCGCGCAAAGGAAGTTGTCGGTCTTTTTGAGATGCTAGCCAACGTTCGTAGGCTTCTCTATCGCCACTTTCTCCCTCAGCGCCCTCTGCGTCCTCTGCGGTTAATCAAAAAAATTAGTGATTTTGGATACAATTCCCGGCTCAACAGTCGATCGAACGCCTCAATTTTCGATGGGGATCTAAAATTCACCTAAAGTTCGACGCCCGATCGCAAAACCCTTCCTAAGATAGAAGTTAGGGGTCGATCGACCTAAAAGCCGATTCAGGGGCAAACGCCTTGCACCTGAAAATCCCCAACTAGCGAGCCGCAAGACAGGGAGGACATCAAAATCATGGTAAACGCGCCGACAGGGGAAGCCCGCCTGGGCCCGACCGAGCAGGTACAATCCTTAGACCGCGATTGCACAACCCTATCTCGTCACGTACTCCAGCAACTTCACAGCTTTAGTGCAGATGCTCAGGATCTCAGCGCCCTGATGAATCGCATCGGACTAGCTGCCAAGCTGATCGCAAGGCGGCTCAGCAGAGCCGGATTAATGGAAGATGCTTTAGGGTTTACAGGGGCTGTGAACGTGCAGGGAGAATCCGTCAAAAAGATGGATATCTATGCCAATGAAGTGTTTATCTCGGTATTCCAGCAAAGCGGACTTGTCTGCCGCTTGGCTTCCGAGGAAATGGAAAAACCCTATTACATTCCCGAAAATTGTCCGATCGGGCGTTACAGTCTGCTCTACGACCCCATAGACGGTTCTTCCAATCTTGACATCAATCTCAATGTCGGCTCAATATTCAGCATCCGCAAGCAAGAAGGGGACGATGAAGACGGTTCTGCTTCCGACTTGCTGCAACACGGACACAAACAAATAGCGGCCGGCTACGTACTCTACGGCCCGAGTACCATGCTGGTTTATTCGATCGGTCAGGGTGTTCATTCCTTTACCCTCGATCCCAGCTTGGGCGAGTTTATTCTAGCTAACGAAAACATTAAGGTTCCCGATCGCGGCCCGATTTACAGCGTTAATGAAGGCAACTTCTGGCAGTGGGAGGAATCTTTGAGGGACTACATTCGCTACGTACACCGCAGCGAAGGCTACAGCGCCCGGTACGGCGGGGCTTTGGTGGGAGATTTCCACCGGATTTTATTCCAGGGAGGCGTGTTTTTGTACCCGGGAACGGTGAAAAACCCCGAGGGCAAATTGCGCTTGCTCTACGAATCGGCTCCTTTGGCGTTTTTGATGGAGCAAGCCGGCGGGCGCGCCAGTACAGGTATTCAAGACATCTTGGATGTAGTGCCGACCAAGCTGCACGAGCGATCGCCCTTGATTGTCGGCAGTAAAGAAAATGTAGCGATGGTCGAGTCTTTTATTCAAGATCGAGCGCGCAATCCTAGAACAGTCCAATAGTGAAGGAAGAAGGAAGAGGGAAGAAGGAAGAAGGAAGAAGGAAGAGGGAAGAAGGAAGAGGGTTTTAACTTATAACTTTCGACTCCCAATTACCAATTCCCCATTGCCAATTTTCAATTTTCAATTTTCAATTTTCAATTTCCAATTTCCAAGTCCCAATTAACAGCTATCAAATTGTAGGAGTTACAGTAATGACGGCAACGCCAACGAATCACCTGTTAGAAATCAAAGAAATTGGCCAAAGCATCTGGATGGACAATTTGACTCGCGATCTCATCAAGTCTGGCGAACTCAAACAGATGATTGAAAGTCGGGGACTGCGCGGGATTACATCTAATCCGGCTATTTTTGAGAAAGCGATCGCGGGTAATGTGATTTACGACGCGGATATCGAAGCGGGCATCCGGGCGGGTAAATCTGTAATGGAGATTTACGAATCTCTGGTATTTGAAGATATCCGCAACGCTTGCGACATCTTCGCCCCGGTTTACGCAGAGTCGAAGGGTTTGGACGGCTACATTAGCATTGAAGTGCCACCGACGATCGCCAACGACACAGAAAGCACGATTAGCGAAGCCATACGCTATTACCAAGCCCTCGGCAAAGAAAACGTGATGATTAAGATTCCGGGAACCGCTCAAGGTTTGCCCGCAGTCGAGCGAGTCATCAGCGAAGGCATTAACGTTAACGTGACTTTACTGTTCTCGGTTGACAGCTACGTCGAAACCTTCTGGGCTTACATTCGCGGTTTGGAAGCGCGGGCGGCTAAAGGTTTGGATGTGAGCAATATTGCGTCTGTTGCCAGTTTCTTCTTGAGCCGGATCGACATCAATATCGATGGCAAGATTGACGAGAAACTCAAAAATGTCACAGATATTTCCACAAAAGCTAAACTGGAAGCAGTGAAGGGGAAAATTGCGATCGCCAATGCGAAGATAGCTTACCAGAAGTATAAAGAGATCGTAGCGAGCGATCGCTGGCAAGCTTTAGCGGCCAAGGGAGCGAAAGTGCAGCGCTTGCTGTGGGCTTCCACCAGCACCAAAAACCCCAACTACAGCGATGTCATGTACGTCGATGAACTAATCGGCCCCGACACCGTTAACACTTTGCCGCCGAACACCGTTGAAGCTTGTTTCGACCACTGCGATGTCGCACCCCGGATTGAGAACAACGTTGCAGAAGCTTACACGCTGATCGAAAGTCTCAAAGATCCCGACATCGACATCAACTTGGACAAAGTGATGGCAGACTTGCTCTTGGACGGGATTGAGAAATTCGTCACCCCGTTCCAATCCCTGATGGATTCCTTGCAAGAGAAAGTGCAGAAGTTGTCACCCGTCGCCTAGACAGATATCTGTATCCTGAAAGGCAGAAGCATTTAGGAATCGGAATAGATAATTATTTTGGTTCTTAAATGCTGAGTTTTAAATCCTCTCTAGGAATTTTGAGATTAATGCCTCTCAGAGTTCCTAGAGAGCAAAATCATCTGCCTCCTCTAGCAGTATGAAGAACCGATTAACTCTCTCACCCAGCAACTAGCAGAAATGACCGCAAACTATCATGATGTCTTGGCAGGGTTAACATCACTAGAACAAGGAAAATAAATAATGGTAACGCTACTTGAAAATCCACTGCGGGTCGGTTTACGAAAAGAACGGGTGCCGGAACCACAAATTCTGGTAATCTTCGGAGCTTCTGGGGATCTCACCCAGCGCAAACTGGTACCTGCAATTTATCAGATGAAGCGCGATCGACGCTTGCCACCGGAAACTACCGTCGTGGGAGTAGCCCGCCGCCCTTGGAGTCACGATTACTTCCGAGAGCAAATGCGCGAAGGCATTGAAGAATTTGGCGGCGGCATTGGCAGTGAAGAATTTTGGCAAGATTTCGCTCAAGGTTTGTACTACTGTCCGGGCGACATTGACAACCCCGAAAGCTATCAAAAACTCAAAGATTTCTTAGCCGAACTCGACGAAGAAAGGAGAACTCGCGGCAATCACATATTTTATCTCTCGGTTTCCCCGAACTTTTTCCCAGAAGCAATTAGGCAACTGGGCGCGGCTCAAATGCTGGTTGACCCAGCAAAACACCGCTTGGTAATTGAAAAACCCTTCGGCCGCGACTTGAGTTCGGCAAAAGCTCTCAACCGAGTCGTGCAGCAGGTTTGCCAAGAACAGCAAGTTTACCGGATCGACCACTATTTGGGTAAAGAAACTGTTCAGAATTTAATGGTGTTCCGGTTTGCTAACGCGATTTTTGAACCGCTGTGGAATCGGCAATTTGTCGATCACGTACAAATTACAGTTGCAGAAACAGTAGGCGTAGAAGACCGGGCGGGTTACTACGAATCCTCTGGGGCGTTGCGGGATATGCTGCAAAACCACTTGATGCAGATTTTCTGTCTGACGGCGATGGAACCGCCGAACTCGCTCGACGCTGACAGCATCCGCACCGAAAAGATGAAAGTTCTGCAAGCAACTCGCTTGGCAGATTTGCATAACTTGGAGTTCTCAGCGGTTCGCGGTCAATATTCCGCAGGTTGGATGAAGGGCAAACAGGTGCCAGGTTATCACGAAGAACCGGGGGTTGCTCCCAACTCGACAACGCCGACTTTTGTGGCGATGAAGTTTATGATTGACAACTGGCGCTGGCAGGGAGTGCCTTTTTACCTGCGAACCGGCAAGCGGTTGCCGAAAAAAGTTAGCGAAATTGCGATTCAGTTCCGCGAAGTTCCGCTGCTAATCTTTCAGTCTGCGGCCCAACAAACTACTCCTAACGTTTTGACGATGCGCGTGCATCCGAACGAGGGGATTTCGCTGAGGTTTGAGGCGAAAATGCCGGGGCCGGATTTGCGGACGCGGACGGTGGATATGGATTTCAGTTACGGTTCTTCCTTTGGGGTGACATCTTCGGATGCTTACGATCGACTGTTAATTGACTGTATGCTGGGCGACCAAACTTTGTTTACCCGTTCTGATGAAGTGGAAGAAGCTTGGCGGGTGGTCACGCCGGCGCTGATGGATTGGGAATCGTCCAACGAACAGGAGTTGGTTCCTAAATACGAAGCGGGTACTTGGGAACCGGCGGAAGCAGAACTGCTAATTAACAGAGACGGCCGCAAGTGGCGCAGACTTTAAAAGTCAGTCGATTTTAGATTTTAGATTTTAGATTTTAGATTTAGTGGACAGATGAATCTGACAGCTTAAACTAGGGTCTAAAATTTTGGGATCTCCAGGACTACTGAACTAATGACCAATCACTGATGACTAAAAACCGACAAAGGAGAAAAAACCGATGACGATGACACCGATGAAAGCTCCGCCTCTGGTTTCGCTGCAAAATCCTAAAGATGTGTCGATCGACCAAATAGAGGCCGAATTGAGTCAAATTTGGGAAAGTTACAGAGAATCAGGGTCAAAGGGCGATGTTCCGATCGCTAGTAGGGCAACAACTTTTACTTTTATAGTCTACGAACCCGAAGAAACTCAGCGGTTATTAGCGGATCTGGGGTTTTACGACGGGCCGGTGGACGGTATTACCGGGCCGATGACGGCATCTAGCATCAGGGCGGCTCAAAAAGCTTACGGACTGCCGAGAACTGGCAAACCTAACGCTGAATTGCTGGCGACTTTGCGGGAAGAAGTAGCTCGCAAAAATTCAAAAGGCGAGGAGATGGGCTCCAGTGGTTTGGGTTCCGGGGGCTCGGGCGTGGCTGACGCGATCGTGGCTGCCAATCCCTGCCGGATTATTGCTCTGTGCCCGACGGCGGGGGAAGATACAGGCGTGCAGGCTCAAGTGGCTGCTTATTGTCCGGTTCACAAGCGCACCACTGGCAATCTGATCTGCTGCGAGTACATTACGCTCCGGGGTACGGAAGCTGCTTTGGAACGGGTGAGCGGCATCGTGACGGCGTTGACTATCGCTGATTTGCCGACGCTGCTGTGGTGGAAAGCGAATCCTGATGCAGATCGAGGTTTGTTCCAGCGGCTGGCGGCAATTAGCAGTTCTGTGATTGTTGACTCTAGCAGCTTTGCCGACTCTGAAGCTGAATTGCTGTTGATGCACAGTCTGATCGAGGAGGGAATTCCGATCGCGGATCTCAATTGGCGCCGGCTGGCCGCGTGGCAAGAGTTGGCTGCTGAGGCTTTTGACGCCCCGGAACGCCGCGCTGCGATTCGGGAAATCGATCGGGTGACGATCGATTACGAATACGGCAATTCTACTCAAGCGCTGATGTATTTGGGCTGGCTGGCGAGCCGGCTTGAGTGGCGTCCTGTTGCTTTCAAACAAGAGGAGGGCGATTACCACATCAAGCGAATTAAATTCGTCGGGCCGGACGAACGAGTTGTGGAAGCCGAGGTGGCTGCTATTCCTACTGCTGATTCGGGCGATGTCCCGGGCGATTTGATTGCTCTGCGTTTGAATTCTACGAACGAAAAGGCTGACTGCGGTACAGTTCTGTGTTCGGAAGCGGGCGGCTGTATGCGGATGGAAACGAAGGGTGGCGCTCAAACCGATCGGTTTAACCAGGTGAGTCCTCTGTTCGATCAGGTGACGGAACACTTGCTGGGCCAGCACTTGCAGAGTTGGGGCCGAGATGTGCTTTACGAAGAAAGTTTGGCAGTGACGGCTCAAATGGTGAAGTTGGTTAAGCGGTAAAAGAAGGAAGAGGGAAGAAGGAAGAAGGAAGAAGGATTGAGTTAATATTCAGTGGGGCAGGCAATGTCTGCCCTAGTTTTTTAGAAGTTGTGAGTTAGAAGTTATGAGTTTTGAATTAATAATGTTCTTTGACTCAAAACTATAAATTACTTCCAAAATCCCACGAAATTACCTCTCTTCTTCTCCTTCTTCCTTCGCGCTCTTCGCGTCTTCGCGGTTCGTTAAATAGGTATTATTTGAAAAGTTCAAGACCAATACTCATAACTTTATCATCGGGCTGCTTTCTGTATTTTTTGTGAATAATTTAAACTATGACTTTAGTAATTGCTGGCGAACGCAGCGGGGCGGGAAAGACTACTGTGACGATCGCCCTTTTAGCTTTTTTAATCCGTCGCGGCTTGAATGTTCAATCTTTTAAGGTTGGCCCGGATTACATTGACCCGATGTTTCATGCTTTTGTTACTGGTCGCCCCTGTCGGAATTTAGACCCGGTATTAACGTCTGAATCTTATGTAAAAAAGTGTTTTTCTCGTCACATTCAAGATGTTGAGTGTGCCTTAGTTGAAGGGGTAATGGGGCTATTTGATGGTGTTTCTCGGAAGAAAGAAGAAGAAAGTTCGGCAACGGATTTCGTAACGTATGTAACGGATAGAAGTTCGGCAACGATTGTACGAGATGTAAAGGATTTAACGGATTTAACGGATTTAAGGAAGCCAGAAGGAAAACAACACTATTCTATTTCCTTTGCTTCTACGGCTCATGTTGCTCATTTGCTGAATTTGCCGGTATTGTTTGTGATAGATTGCAGCAGGCTCTCTGGTTCTGTGGCTGCGATCGCCCACGGTTTTCGTTCTTTTAACCCTGACCTTAAATTCGCTGGTTTGGTGCTGAATCGGGTGGCGAGCGATCGACATTTGGAGTTGCTTCAAAATGCTCTCAAACCGCTCAATTTACCGATTTTAGGCGTTTTGCGTAGGGATGAGGCTGTTACTATTCCCGATCGACATTTGGGTTTGATTCCTGCTGAGGAGTTGCCGAATCTTCATGCTGCGATCGATAAACTGGCTGATTTGGCTGCTGTTAGTTTTGACTGGGAGCCACTTTTGCCTTTGTTGGCTGCAACTCGAAATGAAGGGGGTGAGGGGTCTGAGCAACTTTCGGGTATGCACAGTCTCCCTTCGGTAATTATAACTCAAAAAGATGATGTTGTCAACTCTTTGGAAAAACAATTTGGAGTGAGGATTGCGGTTGCGCGCGATCGGGCTTTTAATTTTTACTATCAGGACAATCTTGATTTGTTGGAAGAGTTGGGTGCGGAGTTGGTGTTTTGGAGTCCCCTTGATGATGCTGTTTTTCCTGACAATGTGCAAGGGTTATATTTTGGTGGTGGTTTTCCCGAAGTGTTTGCTCAAAAATTGAGCGGTAATGTTTTAATTCGGGATGCGGTAAGAAGTGCGATTTTTTCGGGAATGCCGACTTATGCGGAGTGCGGCGGTTTGATGTATTTGTGCGATTCTATTGTAGACTTCGATGGCAATTCTTGGCCAGGGGTGGGAGTGTTGAAAACTGCTGCTGCGATGGGAAAGCGTTTGACGCTGGGATACCGAGAAGCTGTGGCGGTGAGGGATAGTTCGGTGTTAACTGCTCTTGATGAGGTTTGGGGACATGAGTTTCATCGATCGCATTTAACTGTGGAACCGAGTAATCCAGTTTATCACAGTTGGAGGTATGGCAAGCGGGGGGAAGTTGAGGCGGTTGCTGAAGGTTGGGGAGTTTGTCAGGTACACGCTTCTTATTTGCATTTGCATTGGGGTGCTCGGCGTGATATTCCGGCTCGTTTTTTGCAGCAGTGTGCTGATTTTGATTGTAATGGTGTTTTGGGCGATCGATCTCAAGTAATATCTTTTTAACGAACCGCGAAGACGCGAAGGACACGAAGGAAGAGAATGAAGAGGAAGCAGAAGAGAGGTAATGTCTGTAGCGCTTTGGCAATAAATCTATTCTGTTTTTTGGGAAGTCGAAAAGCCTCTTCCTGGCTGCGCCCAAGGTATAAATCAAGTAGTCTTACTATTTATATTAGAATATTTATAGCCGAGAAAGCTAGGGGTGTTGGGATTTATGAGCGAATCAATTTCGACTAAGCAGTTGTCCGCACAATGGGTGACACCGGAGAATTTTCGGAGTTACGGTCAAGTTATCTTTGCGGCTGTTGATGGCAAGTCTTTCGATGCTGAGGATGCTCAGTTAAACTTGCAAAATGGTGTTCCTAGATTTTACATTATGCGGCTGCAGAAGAAAGGTCGCAAGTTTAGCAAAATTACGCGGCACGTTCAATGTACTCAGTGTTTGGGTTCTTTGGAGGGGAAGGATTGGTTGATGGCGGTTGCGCCTCCTGGGGATAGGGATAAACCGAGTTTAGATGATATTGTTGCTTTTCGGATTCCGGGCAATTGTTTTATTAAGTTAGATGTGGGGACTTGGCACGCTGGGCCGTATTTTGATGCGGATTTTGTTGATTTTTACAATCTGGAATTGACCGATACTAATGTGGTTGACCATTTTAGCTTTGATTTTGTGAAAAATCACAATCTGGAGTTTGAGATTGTCTGATGTTGGCGATTGGTAGTTGCGCTTTCTTTTTGGTGATTATTGTTATAGGTGGGTTTTTTGAGTAATATTTTTTTAACCGCAGAGGGCGCAGAGGACGCAGAGGAGGAGAAGGAGGGGGTTCGCAAGTGATTGGGGAATTCTTTTGGCCTCACTAGGCTGAATCGCAACGCCGGAAAGATCAAGTTTACAAGTATTAAAATAGGTGCAATTGTTATGCCTGAGCAAAAGTATAGCATAGTTCTGCGCGAATGTCGTTTGTTAGGTGCGGGCGATCGCCCAACGGTAGATATTGCTATTGAGAATGAGCAAATAGTCGCCGTTTCGCCTCGGATATCAGAACTTGGGGAACGCGAAATCGACATTCAAGGCAAATTAGTTAGTCCTCCCTTTGTGGAGTCGCACATTCATCTCGATTCGGCTTTGACTGCGGGGGAACCGCGATGGAATCAAAGCGGCACTTTGTTCGAGGGAATTCAAATCTGGGGGGAACGAAAGCAAAGTTTAACTCTGGATGATGTCAAAAAACGGGCTGTTGAAACTTTAAGGCTGCAAGCGTCTCAAGGGATTTTGTTTGTCAGGAGTCACGCTGATGTTAGCGAACCGACGCTGACTGCTTTGCAAGGACTTTTGGAAGTTCGAGAACAAGTCAAAGATTGGATGACTCTGCAAGTTGTGGCTTTTCCCCAAGACGGGATTTACGGAAGTCCAGAAAATGACAAACTTTTAGAGAAATCTCTGGATATGGGTGCGGATGCTGTGGGCGGAATTCCGCATTATGAGTTGACGCGGGAAGATGGGGTGAAGTCGGTTGAGCGAATTTTTGAACTTGCTGAAAAATACAATAGATTAATAGATGTTCACTGCGATGAAATAGATGATGAACAGTCGAGATTTTTGGAGGTGGTAGCAGCTTGTGCGATTAGAAGCGGGGCTGGTTCGCGGGTGACGGCTAGCCACACGACGGCTTTCGGTTCTTATAACAATGCTTATGCTTTTAAGCTGATGGGAAGTTTGGCAAAATCGGGAATTAATTTTATTGCCAATCCTTTAATTAATATCACTCTGCAAGGCCGCGCTGATACTTATCCCAAACGCCGTGGGGTGACGCGGGTTAAGGAATTGTGGCAGCAGGGATTGAATGTGAGTTTTGGCCACGACTGCGTGCAAGATCCTTGGTATAGTTTAGGTACGGGAAATATGTTGGATGTCGCTCATATGGCGGTTCATGTTTGCCAGATGACGGGAATGGCTGAGATTGCAGCTTGTTTTAATATGGTGACTGTCAACGGTGCTAAAACTCTCAATCTGGGAGATGATAATTATGGGATAGAGGCGGGGAAACCTGCAAATTTGATTGTGTTGGATGCTGAGGATTGTTACGAGGCAATTAGGAGGCGCGCTGCAGTTCGGTATGTGATTTCGCGGGGAAAGTTGCTGGCGGAAACTGCACCTGCTAAAATTAGTTTTTATGGTATTTGACAAACAATATTTGAAGCTGTTAAATTGTGAATCAAGGTGCTATTCCCGATGAGAGTCCGAGAAATTTACTAGAGCAATTGCTCCTGCAAGATGCTAAGGCTGGTAATTGTATAGTAATTCATTGCGGTACAGATAGATTGTTGGGGGATGCGCCGAGACTTATTGCTGTTTATGGCGGCGGAAATTCTGAAGATTGGGATAAAATGACAAGTATTGAGGCTTTTGAAATTAATGGAGCTTCCGTACAAGTCCAGTGGTTTCGGAACAGTCAGACTCTTCAAGATGTGGAGTTTAAGTTCAAGCGACAGTATCCCAAAATTGCTCCTAAAAAATTGTAGGTCATCAAGTTATGAAAATTCGTTGTATTGCTAATACGGGTGAATCTCTCCCTGATAAATATATAGATCCGCCACGCGGTTATACTAGAAAAGTGGAGTTACCACTAACTATAGGCAAGGAATATGTTGTTTATGCTATCCGAGAATGGCAAGGGACTATTTGGTACTACATCTCCAATGATAATTACAGCTATTATCCTATCCATGATCCGGCACCGCTGTTTGAAGTGGTTGACAGCAGGGTTTCTAAGTATTGGCGGTTTGAACTTTCGCCCAATGGCTTGTTAATGATAGCGTTTGAACAGTGGTTTACCGATCCTTATTTTTATGATAAGCTAACGGATCAAGAAGAGGCGGAGGTTGAGATTTTTGATAAGGTTAAGGAATTGATGGATGCTGAGGATTTTGATTTGCCTCCGCTGGATGTGGCTGTTGAGAAGTTGCGGGAAACTGTCAGTGTTTGAGTTGGGAAATTAATTTTTACTAACTCGACTCGTCTACCGTCAAATAAACTTCAATAAAAAATAATTGAGTAAAACACATGAACGAAAATTGGGAAAACAAAAAATACGATACACTAGACGATGATAATGATGTTGTATTATTAGGTCACGATACTTTTACGGTGGGTAGGTTTAAACAGTTAGCCAGTCTCAAGTTTGGTGAGAATTTTACTAAATCTTATGTAGTAACTGAATCTTACCATCGGTCAATAAGTAGTTTGATGAGTAATTTGCCGATTAACGAAGGAACAATAATTCCGGGAGGGGATATAAACTGGAGTTCCCCTCAAGAAGGAATCGATTGTCAAATTCTAAAGATTGGTGCCAAAGGTTGGCAAAAAGGAAAGGTTAAAATCGAAGTTAATAAAAATTTAAAGTCTGGGGGAACGCAGACCTGTATAAAGTTTTGTCCTGATGAACCAGTAGAGCAAAAATCGCCTTTAGATGATATCAGGCAATCCGAGGAATACAAAAAACTGAGCAATAATAAATAACTGACTGCCCGATCGCGATTACAATACAATAATCGATCGCACCTATATCTGAATCTTAGATTTTCAACCGCAGATGAGGGCAGATGTACGCGGATGAACGCTGATGTTTTTTTGGGAGGGACTCATGATAAATATAGAAGAATATGTCGATCGCACCGCTGAACTGATAAACTTACCCTTAGACCCGGAACATCGTCCAGGCGTTGTGGTAAACTTCGAGAGAATAGCTGCGATCGCCCAACTCGTTACTGAATTCCCTTTACCTCAAGCAATCGAAGCTGCGCCAGTGTTTGAACCTTAGATTTTTAACCGCAGATGAGGGCAGATGAACGCAGATGAACGCAGATGTTTTTTAGAGAAGGCTGATGCGGTTGCTACGGCAGCGGCGGTTAAAAGTGGTAAGATTACAGCGACAGCGGTTGTGACTGCGGCATTAGAACGAATTGCCGATCGAGATAACGTCCTCAATTGCTT
>JACJNV010000071.1 GCA_014695175.1 Microcoleus sp. FACHB-DQ6
TGCCTATTTTTTTTTGATTTGAACCTAGGGTATTTAGCCCTAGACTCAAAAAAGTTTTTGTAAGCAGTTACCAGGTTGAGTGTAGTGGATTGCAAAACCTGAGAGTAACACTCAGACAACCATTCTGTTTCTTCTTGTTTTTTAAGGTTTGGTAGGAGTTTGTTCAACGCAATTTGAGTCAAGCCTTTACCCGTGGCTTTGTAGGTTTCAATACACATATTGAGTGCGTAATTCCACCACCAGCGGGAACAGCCAAAGTGTTGAGCTAATATCGTTTGTTGTTCAATTGTCGGATACAGTCTAACTTTGAGGGCTTGATGCTGCATTGCTTCCACCTCTTTTTTAGGATTATATACATTCCTGATAAAAAGTCAACAGAGTGGGCAAATTTTACGCCTGTTTGACCGGATAAAATTTGCTTGGGGGAGTCCATGTATCCCAACGCTGAGCCAACGGAACCTGGGACTTATCGCTCCCCCAAACCCCCTCCAAAGTTAAAATAGGGAATTGGGCATAGGGCATAGGGCATGGGGCATAGGGCATCGGGCATCGGGCATTGTTAATTGGGAATTTTCCCTAATGACTAATGACTAATGATTTATTTCTCTTAATTTATAGTAACTGGCAAGAAGGTTAGGACATTTTTGATCGCTGAAAATCTTGCTATGCCTGCATTTCCCTTCTTCCTTCTTCCTACTTCCATCGGACTGACATCCGTTACATCCGTTACATCCGTTACATCTTGTACAGTGCTCGTTGCCGAACTTCCTGACATCCGTTACATCCGTTACATCCCGTACATTGCTCGTTGCCGAACTTCCTTCTTCCTCTTAAATTAATCGAACTCGCCCAGAGGTAAAGGCTTGTATTCGATCGCCCCCCAAGCATACTAACAAGCGGCCGCTTCCATCAATGCCGGTGGCTTCTCCGCAGATGGTTTCCGACGCAAGTTCGATCGCCACCGGGCAGCCAATCAACGCATCGCGGCGGCGCAATTCCGGCAAAAGTAGCGCTAAACCGGACTTCGAGGCTGGCTTGTCTGTGGTAGAAAACATATCGGCTAGTTCGAGTAAATAGTGCCGCAGTCGATCGAGCAAACACAGTTCATCTGGTACTGTACTAGCAATAGAATGCAAGCTAACCGCATTGCCGAGATCCCTTTCATCCAATCCCGCAGCCGCGAAATCTACGCAGCGGTTGAGTCCAATTCCCACAACGGCGCGAGTTTTGCCAAAAACATTGCCGGAAGTAGCTTCGCAGAGAATTCCCGCTAATTTGTGGCGATCGATCCAGACATCGTTTGGCCATTTCAGGCGCAGCCTATCGCGACAGTCGGGAACCAAATCTTCGATCGCGTAAATCACCGCTAAACCGGCTGCTAAACTGAGTCCCGGCAACAGATTGGGGTTGAGGTTGTCGAGTACAAAACTAACAGTTAAGACACCAGTTGGGGCGTGCCAGGTGCGCCCGTGTTGGCCGCGCCCGCTGGTTTGTCGCTTGGTAAATACTGCATCTCCGTGGTGGAGTTGGGCCGCGCGGGCGATCGCCCAACTGTTGGTACTGGGACAGGTATCTAAGGAGTGTAGCCAGTGATGGAGGTTTGGGCGATCGGGTTCCGTGGATGCGGGCACGGGAGTTAAGGGCAATTCAGACAAGGTTTGATTTGTAGTATTTGATATCTAAAAGCTGATTATCGCATTTTCCACAAGTGCCACCTCGCGCGACGGCGAGAATTTAGACAAAGCGGTGTGTAGTACAGTTTTAGCCTCAGATTTACCTTACGCCACAACATCAGTTTAGCAGCAACATCTCTTGACTTATAAGGGTTTGGGCGAACGCAGAGGGTTGGGGGGAGCGATCGACACCCCTTTAAAAAACCCAATTTAAAAAAAAGTTGTATTACCCCCTTGACAGTCTTGTATTACGCAATGTAGTATAAATGTATGGCGAAGGGGAAAGAGCTTCAAAGCCTTACCCCACGAGCAATATGAACCTTGACAACTGAATAGGAAGTTAATCGTGTCACATAATTGTGGACATTGGCGGTGTAGACTCCGGCAACAATAGCCCGATCGGGTTGTAGTACGCGGCATCAACCGCCACCCCGTCCCAACTTGAGTAATTCAAGGACAAAATATTGTTCATTTTCGCGGGGGTATAGCTCAACCGGTCAGAGCAGTCGCCTGTCGAGCGAAAGGTTGCGAGTTCAAGTCTCGTTACTCCCGTCAAAGTCCCGTAGGCAAAAGTCAAGCCGTCTCCCCCTCAAGGAGAAGATTGCGAGTGCAAACCTCGTCGGGACTCCCAGGTTAGGTGGCTGAGTGGCTCAAAGCGTCGGTCTGCAAAACCGAATTGCGCGGGTTCAAATCCCGCCCTAACCTCTGTTCCCCATCAGAAATTAAAAATTAGAAATTAAAAGATTAAACTAACAGTCTTTTAATTGAAATTTTTAACTTTGAAAAGGAACGAAGCGAAAGTGACATTGCAGCGTAGCTTAATCGTAAAGCGCCAAGTTCATACCTTGGTCAATGCGGGTGCAAATCCCGCCGCTGCCACCAAAAGCAGGGATGGTGTAACTGGCAACACTCTGGTCTCCAAAACCAGCATTCTGAGTTCAAATCTCAGTCCCTGTGCCAATTTATAGTGCTGTAGGCAAATGGTTTAAGCCGCTTGGTTTTCACCCAAGTGATTGCGGGTTCAACTCCCGTCAGCACTTCTCGTGGGTCGTTGGCAGAATGGTTTTGCAGCCGCCTTTTAAGCGGATGGATCGAGGTTCAATTCCTCGACGACCTACCAAAATTTCTATCTTGGGTCGGCCCTCCTATTGGCGTGGGTAGCTGTCTGTAAAACAGTAGCTTAAAGCGTTGCTGGTTCAATTCCAGCCCGACCCATTTGTAACTGCATTTAATCCGCAGTTGCAATCTTGAGAACGTGGTGTAGCCGGATAACATCTCAGTTAATAAAACTGAAGATTGAGGGTTCAAATCCCTCCGTTCTCGCTGTGGAGAGGTGGCCGAGTGGCTTAAGGCGCTTTCCTGCTAAGAAAGAGCGGTTTAACAGCCGTCGAGGGTTCAAATCCCTCCTTCTCCGTTTTCCCCCGATAGCTCAGTTGGTAGAGCGCTTGTCTGAAGAATAAGAGGTCGTCAGTTCGATACTGACTTGGGGGATTGCGTTGCCTTATAGCTCAATGGTAGAGCAAGCGGTTGTTAACCGCTAGGTTGTAGGTTCGAGTCCTACTGGGGCAGCCATTTTTTAAATTGCCGGGTAGACAAATTGGTAAAGTCGCCTATCTCTGAAATAGGAGTTTCTGTAGGTTCAAAGCCTACCCCGGCACCCAATTATTGGGAAGTCGCATAATCGGTATGGCACCGCTCTTTGAAAGCGGAAAAATGCAGGTTCTATCCCTGCCTTCCCAGTTCTGCTATTACCAAAGCAGATCAATTACACTCCTGTAGCCCAATTGGCAGAGGCCGCAATTTCAAAAATTGTGTTGTGTGAGTTCAAATCTCACCAGGAGTACCAAATTTTTAACTAAGTTTCTACTTGCTCCTGTGGCGGAATTGGCAGACGCGGCAGACTTAAAATCTGTTTTATTTTGAGTGTGAGTTCGAGTCTCACTAGGAGCATGAACGGGATGTAATTCAGCAGCCAGAAGCCATGCTTTGGGAGCATGGAGTCGTTGGTTCAAATCCAACCATCCCGACTTTACTCCTGTGATGGAATTGGAAAACATCACTCGCTCAAAACGAGTGTTTTTTGCAGGTTCGAGGCCTGTCAGGGGTATGAGGTTTTATTCAATCTAAAATCTCAAATCTCAAACCTCAAATCGGTTTTGCCCCTGTAGCCCAATTGGTAGAGGCGCTAGATTTAGGATCTAGTTAGTGCTGGTTCGATGCCAGTCAGGGGTATTTGGTGACATCGCGGGTGAAGTAGCCTGGGTAGGCTTGGAGGTCTCATAAGCCTCTTAATAGCAGGTTCAACTCCTGCCCCCGCCACCAAAAATGCAGGTGTGATCTAATTAACAACATGAGGGTTTCATACAGCCTTTTTGCGAGTTCAAATCTCGCCGTATGCTTGGCGTGCTGGTGTAGCTCAATTAGGCAGAGCAACTGATTTGTAATCAGTCGGTTGTAGGTTCAATTCCTATCACCAGCCCCACAATTGCGGATATGGTGTAACGGTAGCATTCGAGTCTTCCAAACTCTAGGCACGAGTTCGAGCCTCGTTATCCGCTTGGCGAAACAAGAAGTTTGTTAAATCTCACATCTTGCACCATTCTCCAGAACAGGCAAGATGCCTGTTCCACAAAGAGTAGATTTTCTTGTGGAACAGGCATCTTGCCTGTTCATAAAAGGCTTATTGACAATGGTGCAACATCTCAGTTAAATCCAAAATCTCAAATTTAAAATCTCAAATCGATTGGCGGGTGTCATGTAGCGGCTAGCATCTGAGTATGCCATTCTCAGCGCATGGGTTCGAGTCCCATCATCCGCTTTTGTAGTCCTGAGCTTCGATGGTAGAGCGTTTGCCTAACAAGCAGACGCGGGGTAATCTCCTGTCAGGACTACCAATTTATGGGAGTGTAGCTCAATGGATAGAGCGCCGCGCTTCGGACGCGGATGTTGTGGGTTCAAGTCCTACCACTCTCGTTGTTTTTTCTTTAATTTAAGGAGGTGGATTCCATTGAATGGATAATTTTTTATATTAAGAGCGATCGCCCTTTGCGTGTCCCAATCTTTGGAGCCTACATACTTTAGTACGAGAGGAAAGGTAACGCTGTCAAAATCAGCGGGCGTTTGAGAACGAGGAGTGCGATGAACCCGGCAGGTTGGCTTAAAGGTAGCCATCCTTTAAAGAGTGTGTAGTAACTCATCGGCGGAGTCCCTCTAGTAACTGAGAAAACGCAATGCTCTGATAACTTGCACGTCAAAGTGCGTTAAGCGCAGCTATCCCGTAGGGAATCGCGCATTAACAAAAAACATGGGAGCGTAACTCAACTGGATAGAGTGTCGAGCTTCTACCTCGAATGTTGTGGGTTCAAGTCCTACCGCTCCTGCTGTCTGGGGTTCGTAGCTTAATTGGTAAAGCATCTAACTGGCTGTTAGAAAGATATCGGTTCAAATCCGATCGCAATCCACCACACCAATTTTAGATTTTAGATTTTAGATTTACTCGACAGGTGAATCTTTTACGCGGGGTCATAGCTCAATTGGTAGAGCGCTTGCTTTGCACGCAAGAGGCCAGGAGTTCGATTCTCCTTGACTCCACTTCCGGTGTCTGAAGTCGAAGCGGTCGAGACGCTAGCCCGTGAAGCTAGTTATTAGCGGGTTCGAGGCCCGTCGGACACCTTTGAATTGATAATGGAGGTTATGATATTAAGGTATTTTTGAGAGGTGGATTTCTGAAACTTTTTTTGTTGAGAGCAGTTAATAAAGGCTAATTCAATTCCCTTTTCTAAACAGGCTTGAAACTTGCGACTATCATTATTTTGAATAGACGCTAGTTTTTCGGCCCCATAAATTGGCTCGTAAGGGAAAATGCCATTTAACTCAAAAGCTAAATTTAGAGAGGGAATGTATATATCAAGCTCTGCATTTATGGCATCTTTGCGATTGAAATAAATTTCTATCTCTGGATAAAGGTTTAAAAGCTGCTCCTCAATCCAATCTTCAAGCTTAGATCGTCGATTTCCATAATTTTTATGGCAATTGTTGTAAGTGGCTGCACATGAAGTTGAACAAAAATCGGGTTTGCCCTCTTGTAGTCGGTGTCTTTGTTTATAAAAAACCTTATCACAGGTAAAACAAACTACTTCCTTCGCTAGGATTGGTTTGACAAATAACGGTAAGCCTGCTGCTTTCAAAGCATTATTCCAACTTCCAAATTTTCTGACAACTGTATTGTGTGTTACTGGGCAAGGACTACTTTTATCTCTAACTTTATTTAAGGCAGGAACATCACCGTGAGACAGATAGTATTCTTGGAACCATTTTATTAGTTGAGCTTGAGTGATTTGCCTGACAAGCTTTTAAAGGTATTGCCATCTTATTCTTAAATGGGGTGTGTATTAATAATAAAAAATTTTAAGAGTCGTTATACACCCAAAATTTGGGAAGCTGCTGCCGAGAGGACGGCAACCTGTCTCGAACACAGGAGTGCAGTTAACAACTGTAGGGGTTCGACTCCTCCAGCTTCCGTTATTCAACTTGGAAGATGCCGCCGAGAGGACGGCAAGCAATCTTGAAAATTGTGGTGCGGCAGCGATGTCGTAAGGGTTCGATTCCTTCATCTTCCTTTTGGCCACCGGGAGCCAGAAAGTACGGCGCTGTGCTGATAACGCAGAGATAGGAGGGGCAGTACCTCTCCGGTGGATTGCTTAGGATTTTATATATAAATAATGGAGGATGATGGTTAATTCTTTTTCACAAGATTTGCTATTATAGACTGAGAAAAATTGCGGGGAGGTTGCCTAAGTGGAATGGCACCGTAAAAACTTTGGAAAAGCGGCTCCCAAAAGGACGATCGGGTTTGTTGAGTAGGGTAAAAAGTTGCTTTGCGACGTTCCCTGAAAACGCAAACTGGCAGCGGGTTGCGGAGGCACTGAAAGGAATTAACAGTCCGAGATGGGGGCAGTTCTCATCTGCTTGCGGGCAGTAAGGAAGCGCGTTTCCTGAAAGTTGCTGTCGATCGATGCGGGTTCGAGTCCCGTCCTCTCCATTTATTGTTTTTAACATTTTAACAAAACAAAGGTTAAATATGAGAAAACTAAAATATTACGTTGCTTGCACCGTGGACGGGTTTATTGCTCGCGAAGATGGCTCCTTTGATTGTTTTCCTATGGAAGGGGAGCATTTCGCTGATTTGTTCGATTCCTTTCCTGAAACTTTTCCGGCTCACTTTCAGGAAGCAGGAGGCATTCGTGCAGAGAACAAGCAGTTTGATGCGGTTTTGATGGGACGGAAAACCTATGAGGTAGGGCTAAATGTTGGTGTAACTAATCCTTATCCTACCTTGAAGCAGTATGTTTTTTCGCGCACTATGGAAGCCAGTCCCGATGAGAATATTGAACTTGTTTCGGACAATCCTGTCGCATTGGTTAAGGAATTGAAAAAAGAAACGGGTAAAGACATCTGGCTGTGCGGTGGTGGCGCTTTAGCGGCAACTCTTTTTTCGGAGATTGACGAGATGATTGTCAAGTTGAATCCGCTAGTTATCGGCTCGGTAATTCCTCTTTTTTCCCGTGCACTCGATCCGACAAATTTGGAACTTGCCGATCGCAAAATCTATAGCAACGGTTTCATGTTGCTTCATTATCGATTGCAAAAATGAGGTGTTTGTGCGACTGAAAGAAACCGGGTTTTTTACCGTTGATGCGGGCGGTAACGAACTATTATCGCAAAAAACCCGGTTTCTGACCACCCGTGCGTAAGTCTTATAGATTGTAGATTGAGTGCGATCGCATCAAATAGCATCAATTAAAAGTTTTGGATGGAAGCGGACGCCTCCGTGACTGCGACTTGTCTTGAAAACAAGAGTGCAGTTAACTGTAGGGGTTCAATTCCTCCAGCTTTCGTGGAGATTTTATGGGTGGTTAGCAAAGCGGTTATGCACCCGGCTTTTAACCGGTACCAGATAGGTTCAACTCCTATACCACCCACTCAATCGATTTTAGATTTTAGATTTTAGATTTTAGATTGAGGGATATCGGTGAGATTTTAGATTTTAGATTAAAGGGCATATTGTTGCAGGTAATCTGCTGCCTTTATCTGCGTTCATCTGCGTTATCTGCAATTATCTGCGGTTAAAAATCCCAAAACTTGGAAAGTGCGGCTGTGCGGACAGCAACTGGTTTGGAATACCAGCGTACAGCGAAAGCTGTAGAGGTTCGACTCCTCCACTTTCCTTTTTAATCATTAGTCATCAGTCCTTAGTCATTAATAACAGGCTAAGGACTAAAAACTCATGATTAGAAACCAAAAACAACTCTTAGAGGAGAATCAAATGTAATGTCACGCACTAAATTTGAACGGAACAAACCCCACGTAAATGTCGGTACTATCGGTCACGTTGACCACGGCAAAACAACCCTAACAGCGGCGATTACAATGACGCTGGCTGCACAGGGTCGGGCCAAGGCTAAAAAGTACGATGAAATCGATGCTGCACCGGAAGAAAAACAGCGGGGAATCACGATTAATACGGCTCACGTTGAGTATGAAACTGGCGATCGCCATTATGCTCACGTTGATTGTCCGGGTCACGCTGATTACGTGAAAAACATGATCGTGGGTGCCGCTCAAATGGATGGTGCAATCCTCGTCGTGTCGGCTGCAGATGGCTCGATGCCTCAAACTCGCGAACATATCTTGTTAGCGCGGCAAGTGGGAGTGCCGAAGTTGGTTGTCTTTTTGAATAAGAAAGATATGGTGGAGGATGCGGAAATTTTGGAGTTGGTGGAGTTAGAAATTCGCGAACTTCTCAGTTCTTACGGTTTCCCGGGCGATGATATACCAATTGTCGCAGGTTCGGCACTGAAAGCGCTGGAAAAGATGACTGCTAATCCGAAAATACACCGCGGCGAGGATGAGTGGGTTGATGGCATTTACAATTTGATGGATGCGGTAGATGACTGGATTTCTACGCCCGATCGCGATATTGACAAACCTTTTCTGATGGCTGTTGAAGATGTGTTCTCGATCAAAGGTCGGGGAACTGTCGCAACTGGCAAAATCGAGCGGGGTAAAATCAAAGTCGGCGATACTGTGGAATTGGTGGGAATCCAAAACACTCGCACGATAACTGTTATCGGCGTTGAAATGTTCCAGCAAATTCTGGATGAAGGAATGGCTGGAGATAATGTCGGTTTGTTGCTTCGCGGCATCCAAAAAGACGAAATTGAGCGGGGGATGGTGCTTGCTAAACCCGGTTCAATTCAATCTCACACTGAATTCGATTCTGAGGTTTACGTGCTGTCGGAAAAAGAAGGCGGCCGCCGAACTCCTTTCTTTGCGGGATATCGCCCTCAATTCTTCGTGCGGACAACGGATGTTACGGGTACGATCGCATCTTTTACGGCTGATGACGGAAGCGCGATCAACATGGTAGTTCCGGGCGATCGGGTTAATATGACTGTGAAGTTGTTGCAGCCGATCGCGATCGAACAAAATATGCGTTTTGCCATCCGCGAAGGTAATCGCACTGTCGGCGCGGGTGTCGTCTCCCACATTCTCAAGTAGACGCTTTCGGAACCAATTAGAATCAGTAGGGTGGGCAAAAGTCCACCTTACTCATTAATTCACAGCAAGTTTTTCAGTGTGGATGCAGTAGAGCGCCAAGATGGAGTCAAGCGAATTGTCGAGATTGGAGATGGCAAAGTATCAGATTTAGTTGGATAGTCGGCCACAGGTTTTGCACAACTCTGGGGAGGTGCTTGAGGTCGATCGCCCTTAAATCAAATGTGGAATCAGGGCGATCGAACTTACATTAAATATTGCAGTAAGGGCGATCGCCACAAATTTTTACAAAAATAGTTGAGTTTTCCGAAGGGTTGTGTTATACTAGCTCAGATGCGGGAGTATAGCTCAGTTGGTTAGAGCAGGTGACTCTTAATCTCAAGGTCGAAGGTTCAAGTCCTTCTACTCCCATCCCAAATCCTGAACCTAAATTTATCGAAACTCACGAGTGCAGTCAACTGCTGTAGCGGTTCGATGCGTCGGGGTGTTTGCGTTGTCGGATTTTGAATGCCGATCGACCGATCGGATCAGTCGATCGATAAAAGTGCGATCGCCCAAGCTATTTTTAAACTGGATAACAACAGGGAATGGTGATTAGCTATGATGGCAAGTCTCTCGGCGCGCTGCTATGCGGGCGATCGCGATTTAGATGCGATCGCCCATTTAATCAATACTTGCGAAGAAGTCGATCGGCTCGATCAAGGCACTTCAATCTCGGAATTACAACAAGAATTTAACCAACCGTCCCTCGATGTAGCCCGCGATATCCGTCTTTGGGAAGATGCGGAGGGAAAATTAATCGGTTTTGCTCAGTTGTCGGTTTCTGAGCCTGGGGAAGTAATTGACGGTTGGCTGTGGTTTCGCGTTCATCCCGACGCGCGCGGAGGCGATGTGGAAGCAGCCGCGATCGCCTGGGGTGAAGTGCGGATGCGCGAGGTGTCTGCGATGCGGGGCGGGCGCGTGAAGCTGCGAACCTACGCTCGCGCTGAGGATTGCGATCGCATTTCGGTGCTGGCTAGTTGCGGTTTTAAGGCCGATCGCTATTTTTACCGCATGGCGCGATCGCTCTCTGAACCGATCCCAGAACCGCACTTCCCCGAAGGTTTCGCGCTGCGTCAGTTCCCCGGCGAACAGGATGCGGCAGCTTGGGTAGAAATGTTCAACCAGTCGTTTATCGATCACTGGAATCATCACGATTTAACGGTGGATAAATTTAAGCACGAGTTAGCTAAACCCGATTACAGAAATGATTTAGACTTGATTGCTGTTGCTGATGACGGCACATTTGTCAGTTTTTGTTGCTGCGAGATTAGTGTGCAAGAGTGCGATCGTACCGGGCGCAATGAAGGCTGGATTGCTTGTCTCGGCACTAGGCGCGGCTTCCGCAAAATTGGATTGGGACGAGCTATGTTGCTGGCTGGTTTGCATCGGCTGAAAGCTGCTGGTGTTGCTACTGCTATTCTCGGCGTCGATGCTGAAAATTCATCAGGTGCATTGCGTCTTTACGAGTCTGCTGGCTTCCACAATATTCGCGACAGCATTTCTTATGTTAAGGATGTTTGATCGATGTTACAGTTCGCGATCGCGCTTTGACCCAAGAAACCCGGTTTTTTACCGGATCTGCGGGTTACAACGAAATATTTTCCTGAAAAAACCAGGTTTCTCGCCACTGGTGTAAGTTTTATCTAAAAAACTTTTGCTACCCCCTTGACACGTCTGTAGTATTTATGTAGTATATAAATATGGAAAGCGCAGGACAAGCAAAAACCTGTATTTTTCGTGCAAATTCTGAACCTTGACAACTAAATATTGCTCAAAATTTCAACGAACATCAATTTGAAAGTCTTGTAATATAGACTGGATGGTCATGTTGTTACTTTATACGAGACTGTTCGGTTACAAACTGACTCTGGCCGAGTCAGATGTTGTACGACATCAGTCTAATTTCAACGAATTTCATGCGGATTCAGAACAGACAAGTTCTGCCCGATTTCAAGCAACAAAAAAGGCTGAGGAAATCCGCAAAATCAAACAAGCTTATCATTTACAACGGCGCTTCTTTCAGTAAAGATTATCAGATTTCGTGAATCTTTACCGATACTGGCAATTTGCTAAGTCTCACAAAAAGCCAAAGTCGAGAGCAGATAAGCTACTAATCCAAAATCCAAAATTGCTCTAGGAGGTATCGGTAATGGTTCACATTCGTTTTGAAGGACGTTCCTATGACGTGGCAGAAAACCAACTGGGTATCGCCGCAGGAATGAGCGACAAGGCTATTAAGGAACGTCTGGCCAATCATTTTGATGTCAAGGGCGATCGCTTCGAGTCTTACGTTCTGGATCGCCGTCCCAGCGGTGATTTAATTGTCCGCCCAGAAGCTGTTTACGGCTAGAAATTCACTGAAAGCACGTATGAGGCAGCGCACCCCAACTAAAGAAGCTTACAAACTGGAAACGTTCGACTTAAAATCGAATAGTAGGTTCAATTCCTACCTGCCGAGAGGCTGAAACAATGCTTCTCTGACTTGTGCGCTGCCTTTTATAGCTGAATTTTTTATATCTATCCGGCGCTTAAAAGTTCCACTTCGCGCCCCAACAAAGGAAGCTTACATACTAGCTCATTGTAGAGCAATTCCCTCTTAAGGAAACGGTCGCGGGTTCAACTCCTGCGTATGTGCCAACGGCTTTCTTAACTTGCGTGGAGTGACTTTTAATGCTATAAAAGGCAAAAATAATTGAGCAATTTAGAAGAATCACAAGTCAAAACTTTCTAGTTTAGAGATTAGAAAAATTTTGTTCCGCACCCTAACGAGTGAAGCGAATACACACATTATAATCGATTTGTCGCAGGTTCAAATCCTGCCAGCCCCGTTTAAGGGGCTGTAGCTCAGGGGTAGAGCCATCGGACAGTCAAAACGCTTTGCTAACTTGTGCGGAACATCTCATATTTATAAATATTAGATATAAAAGTGGTGAGGAGAATTAAATTATGAAAAATACAACTCTAATTTACCGATCGCCCAAGGAGATAGACAGTCTGATTCATGCCTTCCAAGAAGGCAACCTGTCGCGAACTCAATGGACGCACGAAGCACATTTAACCGTTGCTCTGTGGTATCTGTGTTATGACTCGGAGCAAGAAGCGATAAATGCGATTCGCAATGGCATTAAACGTTACAACTCGGCTCAAGGAATTGAAACCACAAAAAACAGCGGGTATCACGAAACACTAACGCTGTTTTGGGTGCGAACTATTCGCGGCTATCTAGCCGATGAAAGCCAAAATCGCTCGATCGTACATTTGGCTAACGGTTTGATTGCAAAATATGGCGATCGCACTTTACCCTTTCGCTATTACACCCGCAAGTGCCTGATGTCCTGGGAAGCTCGAATTAACTGGGTTGAACCAGATTTGAGAGCGATCGAATTAGAAACAGTTTCCCTGAAATAGTTAATTTAAAATCGCAGTTTTTGCCGCGCCCCAATCGCGAGAGCTTACATACAGACCCTATTAGGTTTAGCCATAGGTTTACTAAAAAAAAGCTCCCCAAACTTGCGCGGTGATTTTTAAATTTCACTTGCTAGCGTGCAACAACTGCCAACCACCGATTTTGAATACTTCTCAAATCCAAAATCCAAAATCGAATAGGAAGGTAACACCAATGAATATGAATACAGCAGAGCGCGATTTGCGTTTGGAAATGCTCAACAGTCTGCTCACCACTCCTCACCGTCAACTGGAAAAGGTGGCAGAAATTCACAAGTTAATTATCGAATTAGACCCAATATTTTACGGTCATTTAGCAGTGTGGTATCAACGTCACGGCGACGTGCGCGATCACAAGGAAGTTTTTGCCGGAAATTTGCTGACTTCGGCGCTGACGGAACACCGAGATGCCGGTTTTATGATGCTGCAAGAGTTTCCTCCCTACGAGGTTTCGCGGATTGTAGACTTTATGAAGCAGCACCAGAATAAGGTGCCCCGCAGCGCACGCACTGCTGTCACTCGCTATCTGAAATCGCGGGAAAAGAATGCACAGTTTTTCGATCGCGCGGCCATCCGCAACCGCAAGGCGATGAAGCATTTGTACGCAACGCTGCACGTCAAGCCGAGCGATCGCGCTAATGCTATCCTCTTCAAAGACAATCCGCCGGAAGACTCTCTGGCATTCGTTTTGAAGCAGTTAGCAAAGGCGGCGACACCTGCGGAACAGGCGAATTTGATTGTTGAGTACAAGATTCCGTATACGATCGCAGTTGGTGCGATCAGACAGCTAACGCCAACTGTTTTGGCCGCGCTGATTAACTCGATGTCGCCGCAGGAAGTCATCAACAATTTGAAATCGATTCAGTCGCGCGGCGCGATGGATCACCCGGAAGTCAAGCAGTTGATTGACTCGAAGCTGGATGAAGCGGCAAAGTGCGATCGGGTTTCTGCTTACAAAGCGAGTGTTGCGGGTGCGGGCGCGAACTTCGACGCAGCAACGGCGGCGAAGCTGGAAGCGGTGACAAACGAACAGGTGAAGAAGCGCGGCAAGATTGCGAAAGCAACCGGTTTGTTGATTGACAAGTCGGGTTCGATGGAAAGTGCGATCGAAATCGGTAAGCGTCTAGCTGCCTTGATTTCCGGCATTTCCGACGCTGCACTGTTTGTCTACGCCTTTGACACGATGCCGTATCCAGTGCAAGCAAACGGCAGCGAATTGACAGACTGGGAAGGCGCTTTCAAGCACATTCGCGCTGGCGGCGGCACAAGTTGCGGTTGCGCGGTGGAAGCAATGCGAATTAAAAAGCAGGTTGTCGAGCAATTCATTATGGTAACAGATGAAGGCGAAAACGCTGCACCTTATTTTGCAGATGCTTATCAGAATTACTGCCGCAGTTTGGGGGTAATTCCTGATGTTGTGATTGTGCGAGTTGGTGCTTGGTGCGAATACGTTGAGAAGCAATTAAAGGACAAACAAGTATCGGTAGAAACCTTTACGTTTGCAGGTGATTATTACTCCTTGCCGAATTTAGTGCCGATGTTGAGCCGTCCTTCGCGACTGGAATTGTTGATGGAAATTCTGGATACGTCGCTGCCTGTGAGAGATGACAAGTGATATAATTGGGCATGGCTCGTGAGTTAAGCTCGCGGGCAATGCTCACTTTATGGGATAGCTACTGTGCCATACCTCAAAGCAAAACATCTATCAACCCAAGGTAAAAGGTTGAATGAGAGGGTAAAAACTGCTAATCGCAAGTTAATTTATATAGGTGGTGAAATCAGGTTTCAATCCGAGATGGATTTGGAAGATTATATAGATGAGAAATTTGATGAAATATTTCCCTCGCTAATTAAAATCAAAAGGCAGCATACTGTAAAAATGCAGCGATGCGATTTATTGTGCTGTACCAAATCCGAAAAGCAGCCGATAATTATTGAGTTGAAAAATGAAGAAGATCGAGGATTAGTTTCGCAGCTAACTCGGTATCGTCAAGCTATTATCACCAATAAATGCTTTGAGGATAAAATTGACTATTCATTGCCAGTGAAAATGATAGCGATCGCACCGAGTTTTCACGCTGATAATTACACAGACAAAGAAGCTTCAAAATTTGAAGAAGATTTTTGTTTTTGGGAATTTGCTGTACAAAATCACCATAATTCAGGTCAATTTAAACTATTAAGTCAAATTTATGAAATTTCTTACCCTGTATTTGGGTTGCCCGAAATCTCTCCTAATTTAGATCGTAGCAGTTTACCTGCTTTTACTCGCAATTTTGTAGGTAGGCTCCCACCAGACTATCATACAGATTTTCTGAAGGTGCGAACTTTGCTTTTGTCTCAGCCAAAAGTAAAAGAAATGGTTAGTACCACTTACAGAAAAATATTGTATGGAACTGGCGATGGAGTTAACCACACAAAACTGGCAGAAATAACTAACACTACTAAGGGAGTCGTGTTATTTCTTTGGTTGCCAACTAGCGTTCATAAAAATATCAAAACACCCGTAGCTCGATTTGGATTTGTTTTAGAAAAAGGAGGCAACCCCTTTGCTCACAACTCTTCCTTAGAATGGGTTGTTTGTACCAAAGATACTATCAACTTAAAAGAGCAACCTCAACCTAATACATTTTCAGGAATGACTAGGTATGGAATGTTAAAATGGTGTAAACCTAATATGTACTTGACGCAAGCTGCACTAGGTTATAATAATAATACTTTTTTCTTACTTTTGTATCTCCTTAAAGGAATTACTCCACCTATTGATAGCACTACTAGGGAATGGTGGGAAATTTACCAAAAGGAGACAGACTTTAATTTAGGATGGTTTATAGATTTAGCTATCAAAACCTGGAATTATCGCGTCAAGTAGAACTTTTATATACGGATACATTCAGCAGCAAACGAAAAACAGCCCGCAATCCTTCAGGTGTTAGCATTGTAAATTATTCTCTAGTTTGAGCGATAATTTCTTGTAATTCTGGATTAGCGATGGAGGAGACTAACTGGGAATCCGCACCAGCCAAAGCAGCGCGTAACTTTTCCGAAGTCAGTGCGGGATATTTTTCTAACACCTGCTGTTCCGTCCATCCCGCAGCAAAGAGCCCTAGCAAAAATTCTACAGACAATCGAGTTTCTGGCGCTGCTGGTTGACTTGTTGAAGCTTTCGGGTTTGGATGAATGAGCTTTCGCCAGTCCATTGTTTTACTTAAACGATTTGGGAAGATTCCGCCAATTATACTGCATTTGGACACAGTAGAAACACGGATATCGTTGACTGGCTTTGTAACAGTGCCACCGCAGGTCATACCATTTTAGATTTTAGATTTTAGATTTTAGATTGGGAATCACTGATGACTTAAGGGTTTGAAGCTTGGCTAGAGTCGCATTTTTTTTGAACGGGTGTCATTTCCCGATTTTGCTATTAAATTGTTATTACGATCGCAGTACAGCGCTTTCTTATAGACTAGAGTGATGGGGTAGCGACGGGGCGATCGACCTTTTTGCTCCAGTCCGTTTCTATACCAAACTGCGCTCGCGCTAAATCTCAACGAACTGTGCAACGAACTGTGCAACGAACTGTGCAACGAACTGTGCAACCCACAATACAACTACTTTAACTTCTTAAAACTATGGGAAAAAAGTCGAAAGCCAAAAAATCCCAGCTCAAAAAATCCAGTTTGCTCTGCCAGCGACTCCAAGAAGCTCTCGATCGAGGCAGTAAAGTTTGGATTAAAACAAATAATAGCAGCTTCGGCGGCATCCCGATTAATTTGTTCGGGGAGTTTGCCGAACTTTTGGTGATAGTTCCCCCTAACGAACAGGCGGAAAATATCGATGCTTACGGACAAGTTACGTGGCTGATTCGAGTCTCTGATATTATTGCACTTGCTTACCCTACTGAATACTGGTCTAAAGATAGATTAGAAAGTTTGCTGCCACCTGATGCAGTTACTTCCGAGGTAGGAGATTAACTGTAAGGGGCACATGGTGCACCCTACTTTTAGCCGATTTGTATTCTGTAAGGTGCGCCCGCGCACCTTAAACTTACTATTGTCTAAACTATTTTACCAGCGATAATCTACACTGCTCCGACCAATTTTTATCACTTTAATTAGTTGTTGCAAGCTGAAAGCTGGACTTTACATTTGCCTCCTTCAAGTTCACTGCAACCAGCGAGAGCTTGAGCTTCTGCTGCTGCTTTATCCTCACCCCAGCCCGCACCTGCTCCTCCTTTGCCTACTGCGATCGCTCCACAATTATTGCTATTAGAGGTCAGCGCTTTGCAATCGTTAGCACCTTCGCTTTGTTTATTGCAGACAGCTACTGCTGCCTTTAGTGCTTCTTTCTCTGTAGCATAATCCCAACTAATACCAGTGGCGTCAGAAGTCGGAGAATAAGCAGTCGCTCCATAGGTGTTCTGAGCTTTAGCTACCTCGGTTGATCCAAAAGTCGGAAGTGTTAAAGCTGTCAATACCACCAACTTAGAAAAGAGCTTTTGCAGCATATTTACTGGAGAGATCTACAAGATTAAAATTGGCTGATCGCTCAATTTTATATTAGGGTAATGATTCGTGTCAAGAGTGTTTACAAAGCTTTATTTTTGCTTAAATTAAAAGTTCTGTCGGTAAAAAAAGTAAGATTACGGAGGTCAATCCAGTGGCAGATATTCGCAAAATTATCAGCCAACTCGCGGCCCAAGAAGGGCAACTGCTCGATACTCAATTCCTGGCTCCCTGCGTGCGCGGGGGAAGCGTGCGGATACGGGTTAGCTCAATGGTTTATACTTTTCAACCGCAGCCGCGCAAATTTGAAGGATGGGCTATTTTTAGACCAATTAATGAGAAAATTGCTGCGGTAATTGAGGAGCCGAGTTTGCCGCAAGTGGCCGAGTATTTGCAACTGCTCGTACCCGTTCGCTTGCACTTGGCTTGCGTGCTGCAAGGGCAAACTTGGCTGGCTTATCCTGTTAACGAATCTGATGCTAAACACCGCACGGGTGCTGCGAAACCCGTACCAGTGCATTTAGTAACAGAAGGTTCGCAGTTTGAGCCGATTGTTGCGCGCTGGGACGGTCATTGTTTGTGGTTTGAAGAGATTGACAGGCGCGCCGATCCGCTGCCCTCTGAGAAGTTGAAAGCAGCTTTAAAAAACTTGATTTTTCCTCAAGAAGTTCGCTTTAAAGGGATGACGCCGGAAATGCGAACAGTTTACGAATTGGTGTCCCAAAATATTAAAGATTTCGATCCGAAAGTGCGGGAAGAAAAGCGCTTGCAGCGGGCGTTGAAAATGGGCGGCGGTGAATTGCGGGATTTTTTCGATCGCGAAAATTATTGGCTGGTTGCATGGACTAGCGGAACGGGAGAACACCACACTTCTGCGATCGCCAAAAATGACTTGACAGTTATGAGTGCGGGGATTTGTCTCAGCGGATTGGACAAAGACTTCGACTTGCATTCATTGGTTGGAGTCGTCGAAAATCGCTAATTCTTGATTACCATGAGTATATTTTTTCACGAACAACTTTACAGAAGTGCCGCAGTGATGTCGCAGATCAAAAATTTCCCGGTAACGGTGTGCGGGGCGGGTGCTTTGGGTGCGAATATTACAGAAAGTCTCGCGCGATCGGGCTTTTGTCAGTTAAAAGTCATCGATCGCGATCGCATCGAGGAACGCAACCTTTCCACTCAACCCTATTATCGATCGGACATCGGCGCATTCAAAGCCAAAATTCTCGCCAACAACCTCTACCGCGCTTTGGGAGTCAGCATTGACGCGCACTCAAAAGAATTGACACCCGCAAATGCCGATCGGCTGCTGGCCAACAGCGCCGCAGTCATCGATACTTTTGATAACAGTGTCGGGCGGCAAGCAGTCAAGGATTACTGTGCCAGTGTCTCCCTTCCCTGCGTGCACGTCGGATTAGCTGCGGATTACTCCGAAATAATTTGGAACCAACCTTATCGGGTTCCTTCAGCGGCGAATGATGACGTTTGCGATTACCCGCTGGCGAGAAACTTGGTAATGCTGACAGTTGCAGTTGCCTGCGAAGTTATTGTTACCTTTGCTGCTACCAAAGAGCAACAAAATTTAACTTGCACGATCGGAGATTTTGCAGTAAAGCCACTTATATTGTAGAATGTCGGTTGACTGTTGCCAGAAACCCGGTCAATCAAGATTGGATGCCCCCATCCTATAAACCCGGTTTCTCACCCTCAAACAATCGTCCAACTTGCAAAAAACGCTTGAAAAATTAACAGGGAAAGTATGGCCGGATCACAGACTTTTTATTATTTACTAGCAATTCTCGCCCTATTAGTTTTGACGGGCACAAGTAGAGCAAACTATGCAGCAGGCTCCGCAGTTTGCTCTACTGATGATTGCCATCGACCAGCAGTAAGACACCATAAAAGGATTTTAAAATGCGGATCGAAAGGGCACGATGTGAAGAAACTGCAAAAGTTGTTGAACGCGCGGGGCTTGTCCTCACACCCGATCGTAATTGATGGCGTGTTCGGTCCGACAACCGAAGCTGCAGTGAAAAGATTTCAGCGGCAAGCTCATATTCCTGTAGACGGAGTGGTGGGAGGTCAAACTTGGGACAGACTGTTTACTAATTCGTAAATTTAAGCACCGGACAACAAAAGTTCCTAAGTGATCATTGCTAATCATCAATTGCTGCGGTTTGTAGTTGTGCAGAGAGCGCATTTTGTGCAACTACATACACAGAAGCTGCCATCAACAATCAATCGCACACTAAAGTGCTAATGAATGAAGTTTTAGATTTTTGGTTTGGTCGATCGCACTCTCCAGAGTTTGGCAAAGTCCACAAGAAATGGTTTGAAAAAGATGCGGATTTTGATGCCCAAGTGCGATCGCGCTTTATGCAGCAATACGAACTCGCCGCCTCCGGTCAACTTGACTCATGGCAAGATTCCCCCGAAAACTGCCTAGCATTAATTCTACTGCTCGATCAATTTCCGCGTAATATGTTTCGGGGAACGCCCCAAGCATTCGCCACAGACAGCAAAGCTTTAGCCACCGCCGAATACGCTGTTAATAATAAATTCGATCGCGAATTGCGGACTGTACAAAAATTATTTGTTTATCTGCCTTTTGAACACAGCGAAAACTTAGAAAACCAGCAAAAATCTGTCGAACTATTTAGCCAACTCAGCGGCGAACCTGACAGCGATTCATTCATTGAATACGCGATGCAGCATTTGGAAATAATCCAGCGTTTTGGGAGATTTCCCCACCGCAATGAAATTCTCGGACGCGAAACAACCCCCGAAGAAGCAGAGTTTCTGAGACAACCCGGTTCTGGATTTTAAAGCGCGATCGCCAAATTTTTAGGTTATTTGCTGTACAGAGTTAAAAATACTATAGTTAAGAGGAATACCTCACTGATTGTACAGCAAAAAGCACGGATTACAACTGATATAAAAAATAGCGATTTTCGGCTAAAATTTAAAATTTAAAATCAAGTCGGCTACTAAAATTATCAATATGTGTTTCAAACACCAAGAATATATAGATAAGCTTTCAACTCAATGCCCGCCACAGGACTATGAACCTAAAGAAATGCTGGCTTTTAGATTTGTATTTGAACCCAATGATGAACGAGCTCTTAATAACTTTAAACCAGTGCTGATAATAACTCCGCAGCGCAACCTAAAACCAGAAACTGAAGCAACCAGATGTCAAGGTTATGCGCTATCATTATTTGATACCAGGGAAAATGCCGAAAAACGTTATTTAAAACTAACAAAAAAAAGAAAAAAACTGCGCGATTCTCTGGGGACTCACATAGCAGCAGGATCGATCGACAAAACAGATGGAGTTGTCTCCAAAATAGATGATAACGGTCACTTGAGCCTACATGAATTTGCTACTGCTGATTTAGCAGCAAAATTTGTAATAACATCTTGTTTATTGTAAGGTACAAAAATATGGAACAATTAATAGGATTTAAACTAAGTAAATTTCCTCTAACTCTCAGAAGCATAGTCAATTTAGAGTATTTCGACGGCCCGCTATTATCGCTTTTTGAGAATGAATACGGCGATAGCTATCTTTATTCTTGGTGTGATGTAGATAATTTGTACAATCGCTGGTTGGTTTTCAGAGTTGCACAACTAACTCTCAAACTTTATATAGAGGGACAAGTATCATTGCACGAGTTAATTGTAAATCCTGTTGACGGATTTATCTATTCATTAGATATAGACAATGATTTACAGGTGAAAAACACTTATTTAATCCTGCCTGAAAATTTACCGCCAATCTACTTGCCAGAAACAGATTCCTATTACGAACTGTCTGATTTGAATCGCGAAACTGCGGAAGAAGATAGGTTATTAATTTTTCAAAAAATTTCCGGCGCATCTCAACTTAGCAAGGTTTGAAGCTGACTAAAAAACCCGATCCCCGACTTCTTGAAAAAGTCGGTATCTAATAGATCGCCCAATCGTCAGCGGCGATACTGCACGCGATAAATCCGGTTGTTCGCTTCCTCAGTAAACAGCAAACTCCCGTCAGGTAAAACCAGCAAACCAACCGGCCTCCCCCAAGTTTTCGGGCCCGACGGATCTGTCAGAAAACCCGTCAGAAAATCCTCATAATAACCTTGAGGGCGGCCGTTCGCCGCATTAAAAGGTACAAACACGATTTTATAACCAGTTCCAGCGTTGCGGTTCCAACTGCCGCGAAACGCCACAAATGCCCCGTTCAGGAATCTTTTGGGAAACGTTTTGCCGTCGTAAAACTGAAGCCCCAAAGCCGCCGAATGCGCCTGAAACAGCACGTCTGGCATTA
>JACJNV010000072.1 GCA_014695175.1 Microcoleus sp. FACHB-DQ6
CCCGCCGCCACCTGTTTTTTAATTGCAGCAAATAAGTCCGGCCGATGTTCTTCTATCCAAGCATAAAGTGCCGGAGTTGAATGGCAGAAAATCAAATCGGGAAACTCCGATTGTAATTTAAATACCGACTCAAAAGTTCGCTCTGCTGCTTCCCAAGTTTCCGGGACAGGCCACAGCCAAGCTAAGTCTAAATGAGCGTGACCCACCAAATAGATTTTACCTGTATATATAGATGTCAGCTCGCCGCTTTCTCCTATATATATAGATGTAGTGTTGCTATTTTCTCCCACCTCAAAAACCGCCTCTTTTCTTCCTCCCTCTGCGGCCTCTGCGCCCTCTGCGGTTCCCTCATCTAAATCCCCAGAAAAAGCCCGCATATATCCCAGTAAATTGTGCCGCAAAACAGACAGCGAGCGATCGAACTTTTCGCGATCGCCCACCGCCGACCAATCAATCAAACCCATCGCCAAATCAATCTCAGATTTCAGCGTTTCCCCCTTGACAAACCTGGGGCGATTTGCTATTATTTCGGTGGAGAGGTATTGGGAATTTAAATTTTCTAAATTGTGAGTTAGCGAATTTTGCAAAATCTCTAATTCGGCAGCCACAAAACCCGGATCGAAACAAGAAGAGTCAGCAGCTTCGTACAAACAAATCGATCGCACTAAAGCACCGCTATCGTGACCCGGACTTACCAACCGCAAAATTACTAAAAATTCATCTCCGGGATTTGCCGACGAACTCAACAAAACTCGATCGGCACAATCAAATAAATCTCCGTGTCCGACTAACTCGCCGTTTACAAAAATTTGAGCATCTTCTGCCCACCAAGTCAAACCCAGCAGCAACCGCATACCAACCACCGGATAGCCGTGCAAATTGTCAGGAATTACAAATTGCTGGCCCAAATACAAAACTTGCTTCCCAGACGGCCAAGCAATATGTCCTTTGCTGTTAAGTTCAGCAACAGGGCTGTTACAAATATTTACTGAAGAGACAGCAGAGTCAGAATCGCAGTACCTCCAACCAGACTGAACCTCCACTTGACTGAGGCGGCGCAACTTTTCGACAGTGGCAGAAATATTGTTGCTAGCAGGTGACACAGAAGCGCTCATATTTCGCTAAAATAGGACTTGTGTAGGAATCAAAGATCGGATTGAACCGCGAAGACGTGAAGGACGCGAAGAAATAAAGGTTTCAGAGGGTTTGAAGCTGCGATTAAGATCTCGCTTTGATTTTACAGCAATATTCCGCAATTCCGGCGCGAATCAAAAATCTGAATTCAATAATTAAACTTATGTCCAACGGTTACTACGGCCCATACCAAAGCCGACTATTAAATTTTATATCGAAACAGTCCCGCCAAGTCGCTGACAATTGCGATCGAACTTGGCGTCAAATTAAAGAAGCAACTCTCACCGCCACCCAAATTCTGCTTTATCCAGCTTATTTGCTGGTGCAAAGTTCCCGACTGCTAGGCAGACAGTTGCGGGAATCAAGTCAAAAAGTAGATTTACCTGAACTGCAAGAATTTGTCGGGGACGAAAATCCCGATGGGCAACAAAATTGGTATCAGGGGGAAACTTCCGACGAAAGTTCGATTGCCGAAATTTTGCACCTCGCCGAAAATTTACTCACCTCGTCGCAAACCGCGAAAACTTTAGCCACCTTCCCGCTGTTAATTAATCAGGGAAATACTGCTAACAATTTACATCCGGCAATCAATTTTAGCGGGCAACTCACAAAGCATCAAACCACTTCCGTCTTAGAAAACCCGCTTGCTAAAACTGGATTAAAACCGCAAGCGAAAGTTGAAGGAATTGCCAGTTTTATCCCAGCCCGCACTTTAGTATTAGTGGGAAAAGAAAATCATATCTTAGATATTTTGACACCCGAACAGCAGGAAATGCTCGAAGGTCGCATAACTTGGGAAATTGCCAACAGCGGGCCCGAACGGCGGGAAATTACCCAAAAAGAATTAAAATTTAATCTCGGTTTGGAGTCAGCGGCCAAAAAAGCGCAGTTGCCGCCGGTGCGTCGTTTTTGGGAATTGATGGCATGGCTTCAGACGAGTCCGGTTGCTCTGAAAAGAAATCAGTTTGGAGAATCAATCCTCGCCGTTAAAAAATCGATCGACCGCAATTCAATCCTAGTCCAAAAAGCCCGCGCCCAGCTCGAAGCAAAAACCGCACAGCAGTCAATTGCGGCATCGAATTCGATCGACCGCAATACCCCAAAACTAGAAACTAATTTTAACAGCAAGTTCGATCGACCCCCTAGTCCTCTCTCCTTTGTTACATTACTCGATCGCGCCGCCGTCAACATCGAGGAATTAACCCTACCGCCATCGGCAAAAACAACCGCCGCGCCCACAGAAACCCCCGGAGTCAAAATTAATACATCCGGCACAGACGCCAATTTAGATTTTTCAACCCGCGAAATCCTCGAAAAATACGCGCGAAACATCGAAGGAATTATTTGGTCGTCAGTAGACCACCTCCTCGGCAAAGAAACAGCAGCCAGTGATAATACCGAAAAAGCAGTCGCTATTCAGTATTCTTTGAAACAGCGACAAGAACAAGAAAAGACGCAAAAAAGCCCAGAGGTCGATCGACCCTGGCTGAAGTGGCAAGACTTATTCGGAGAAGCAGCACCGCAGCATTTAATGGAGGGAAGTTCCGAACCCGAGGCAGCAGCTCAAAGCCGCGTAGCACAAGCTATCCCAAAAGTCAAGCAGGAAATTGCAGAAGTAGGAGAAGTGCCAGAAGGTCGATCGACCGCAGTCTCAATATCCCCTTACCCCGAAGCGCTTCACCGCCTGCTCGGGCAGCTAAAACAGAGCTTGCTGACAAAAAGCCCAAAAAGTCAACCCCAAACAGCATCTGATTTATCTGATTTAGCAGTTACTCAAAAAAATAGCTCTGCACTCGCAGCAGAATCAACCCCAGGGCGCG
>JACJNV010000073.1 GCA_014695175.1 Microcoleus sp. FACHB-DQ6
TAAAATCATTCTCCGTTCTATCAAGACTACTAATTATCAAGAATTAGCAAAAGCCATAGATTTTGCGTTCGGTCAAGTTACATCGTCAAATATTTTTAACTGGTTTACACACTGCTGTTATTGTACCTCATCTTTCTGAGAAAGGCTATAATCCACGCAGATGTTTTTTTTCTGTCTCTGTGAGTCCCCGTCTCATGTGAGGCGCAAACTCTCGCTTGGCAACGGCTAAGTCTTTGTATAACTTTTGCAGAGCCCAATTAGTTGCGGCTTCGGCAAATAAGTCTTCGGATGAATCAGGAGTGCGTACCATCATTACCACACGATCGAGTCCCTAACAGAAAATCATAACAAATTTCCTAACCTTTGTTTGGAACCGACCAGCTATAAGAGTGCAAAGCTATAGATGTACTGATTCAAAAGTCTAAAAGATATGACGAAACAGCAATCCAACTACCAACAACTGTCTCTTTGCATAGACAAGCCTATCTCTACCTTGATCAAAGACCTCAAGGTGTCTCGCCATCCCGTCGTTATTGATGCTACCAACAAACTTGAAGAAGCCATACGCCTCTTGCAATATATTCAGGATGCTGGAGTAGTTAAATCGACGAAAACAAAAACAGCTATTTACGAACTCCTGACCAAGGTTTAACGAAACTCACGTCATCGAGTGGGGTGTGCATCTTGCTAGCCCTACTCTATACAGGACTTATGCAGGAACACTATATAGTGTTCCTGCATAAATACGAACGCTAATAATTGATCCAAGCTATTTGCCCGATCGCAATTACCAACTTTTCCTATTTCATTAAAGCAGCGCCGCGGTTGTAAAGTTCCCGCGCGTAATCAGTCCAAGTTCCCTGTCCCCAATAGCGGAAACAGCTTGTTTGCACCAACAAATTGTAAAGCAAAGCTTGCTGGTATTCAAACTGCTTGGTAACTGAAGCATCTTGGTGCACCAGCGGGTCGTATTTTTTGTGAAATGCAGCGCTGAGTAGATTCATCGGTTCCAAGACATTTTCGTAGCCTTTCACCCAACTCAAATCGTTAGTCCAAGAAGCACCATCCATGTGAAAATTATGGTCGGTTTGCTTGAGTTGGGCGATCGCACTTTCCACTTTTTCCGGCGTCGCATTATCAGGATCGACTAGATGCCAGATTTTGTGCTGGTTAATTCCCTGACAAACAGGATAATCTTCAGGATTAACCCCCGCCGCTTCAATTATCTCCAAATATTCAGTGCCGTTTAAACCGACAACGCCGGATTTTCCGCCGCCTTGTTCGCGGTTTTCGTGCCAAGCTTTAAAAAAGGCGCTGGGAAATTCATTCATCATCACGCCGCCATTTTCGCCGTCGGCAATCTGAGTAACTAAAGAAGGAACTGTGACATTGCCAATTTGCTGTTTATTGCGTCCTTTGGCTTCGTAATAAGGCTGCATTTGCCCCACCAATTTCGTATCTGAACCTTGGGTTTTAATCAAAGCAGTAATACTGATTGTTTCGCCGCGAGAATTGCGGGCAACTAAACGGTTGGGAATATATTTTTGGTCTTGCGACAATCCCGAACCGTCGGGATTTTCTACAGAATGTTCCTGCACCATCAGCCAGCGATAGCCGCATTCTTTCAAAGCTTTGATGTATTCGTACAGTGTATCTGGGTGATTGGGAAAGTGCATTTCTGGGGGCGAAAAGCCTTTGACGCGCTTGAGGGCATCTATGCCAAAAATGGCCGCAAAATGATGTTGCCATGCTTGAATTTGGAGTTTGATGTCGGGAATGGGAGTTGAGGGAATGACGGCGTGACTCCACATTGTCCCCAGCCATTCTACGTGAGGTTGATACTGAGGATCGCAGGTAATCCGCTTGAGATTATCAAAGATATCGTCGCGTCCCATTTGGCGCAATCCCCATAATAAGTTGCCCGAATAGTCGAGCATAATTCGCGGGTTGCAGCCTTCAGCAATCAGTTGGGGAATGAATTCTCCCATGCGGGAATAGCACCAAGCAAAGACTCCGGCGTTGTGATTGTCTCCTTGGTTGGGATGTTCAAACATATTCTGGAGATTGCTGATTAGTTCGCCGTTTGCACCCGCAGGAATTGTGGGTTGGTGCATATGGAGGGCGCAGGCGAATCCGGCTTGAATGTTTTCGAGGCGGAGATTTGTGGTAGGTAGAAAGACAGGTTCGTTGCTATTGGCTGCGGCATTAATTTCTGCTTCGGAGCCACAAATATTGGGTAATCCTGAGTTGATTTCTTGTAAAATCGGTAAATTGGGAGATTGTGAGATCGCAGGCATAAATTTTTCTCAACAATTGTGGAGGGGCGTTGTCTGCTATTGCTAAGATAGCTAGATACTTTAACAGTAGCAGAGGAAGTCTGCCAAAGATAAATTTCACAAGATAAGTTCGGGATCGCGGAAGCCCAAAATCTTTGGTAAAATGTTTAACACATTTCACGTAAATAGGCGAGGTAAATTATGAAATACGAAATCAAGGTTTTGGAACCAACGGATTTGTGGTACATCCAAAATAACATCAATCCTGAAACCAATAAGTTTTACCATCCTACTAAGAATATTCCGTTAGTGCAGCAAGTAGAAATTAACTTGAACAATTCGGGAGTTATCATTCAAAAAGGTGCGCTGCATTGGTGTATGGGGAAATTAACTTCCGGTGTTTATAAAACGGATAACCGTTTGAAAGATATGTGGGTATCTTTGACAACGGAAATGGACTACAACGCTCCCGTATATCAAGGGACTGGTACGGTGAAACTGGAACCGAGACAAAAAGGCCATTTCCTGCATTATACGCCGATCGACCTTTCGGATGCCCAGCAGTGGGAGTTTGATGACGGTGTATTTCAGTTTTGTTCGGACAATGTAGTTATCGGTGCTAAAAAACTGAAATTCCGACAAGTGGCTGCTTCTAATGACGGTAGGTGGAGAATTGCTGTTACAGCTTTGCGCGAGCAAAAAGCTACTGTTTTAGCAGGTACAAGTTCACCGGCTAAGGTTGTCGAGCTCAAACAAGGTGAAACTTTGATAGCTGATTGCGATTTGGTTAAAGGATTTACCAAGGGGATTGAAGAAGATTATCGAAAATTAGGTCATTTTGGGAAAGGGGGTGGAGAGGGTTATGTTTGGTTTTATCAGGGCAAAGGTAAATTATTAGTATGTGAAAATGATGCTATGGGTTTGGGTTGAGTTATTGACAGCGACAGAAGATTCGCTTGATGAAAACGAATCGATTTGACAAATTAGTTTGATTGTTGAAAAACCTGGCAAAACAGGAGATCGATTACACTTTGGCACATCAGGGACACGGCAGTGCCGTGTCCGTACCTGTATTTTAAGCAACCGTCCGATCGCCCTAATCGGTCTCCACTTCTGCTACCTGCGTGTATTTTCCCTGTATTCCCAATGGCCGACTTGCTTATCTGCCTAGAAATCATATACTTTGTCAAGTTAAGAAAATATTTTTTTGATTCATCCAGGAGCGAGAAAAAAAAATGTACATAGTACAAATTGCCTCGGAGTGCGCCCCCGTTATCAAAGCAGGAGGTTTGGGCGACGTAGTTTACGGCTTGAGCCGGGAGTTGCAGAATTCCGGCCACTGCGTCGAGATTATTCTACCGAAGTACGACTGCATGAGGTACGACCACATTTGGGGACTTCACGAAGCCTACCGGGATCTGGCTGTGCCCTGGTACGGCGGCGAAATCCTCTGTGATGTCTTGTGCGGCTGGGTGCACGGGCAGTTGTGTTTTTTCATCGAACCTCGCTCTCAAGATAACTTTTTTAATCGCGGCTGTTATTACGGGTGCAATGACGACAATATGCGGTTTGCATTTTTCAGCAAAGCCGCTTTGGAATTTTTGCTCAGAAGCAACAAGCGTCCCGATGTGATTCACTGTCACGATTGGCAAACTGGTTTGGTGCCAGTCTTGCTTTTTGAAATATACAAATACAATTGGATGGAATATCAGCGAGTCTGCTATACCATTCACAATTTCAAACATCAAGGCATGGGAGGTAGCGATATTTTGCAAGCAACGGGTTTGCACAGACCGGATTATTATTTTGATTACGATCGCCTCCGAGATAACTTTAACCCTTTTGCTATCAACTTTATGAAAGGCGGCATTGTTTACTCGAACTTTGTCACCACAGTTTCGCCGCACCACGCCTGGGAAGCTCATATGGGCGAGTTTGGCTACGGTTTGGGTCACACTTTGCATTTGTATCAAGAGAAGTTTCGCGGGGTGCTCAACGGCATTGATTACGATGTGTGGAATCCCGAGACTGATCGCTATATTCCGCACCACTACACTCAGGAGGATTTGTCAGGAAAAGCCAAAACTAAAAAAGCTTTGCGCGATCGGCTGTTACTGCGCGATGCTGACAAGCCTATTATTACCTTTATCGGTCGTTTGGACGACCAAAAAGGCGTTCATCTCGTCCACCATGCAATTTATTACTCTCTGAGTAAGGGAGCGCAATTTGTGCTTTTGGGTTCCGCCACCGAAGCGGGAATTAATACGCATTTCCAGCACGAAAGACAGTTTTTAAATGATAATCCAGACTGCCATTTAGAACTAGGTTTTAATGAGGAACTGTCGCACTTAATTTACGCGGGTGGGGATATCATTGTGGTTCCCAGTAATTACGAACCCTGCGGGCTGACTCAGATGATTGGGTTGAGGTACGGTACTGTTCCTGTGGTGCGGGGAGTTGGCGGTTTGGTGAATACTGTGTTCGATCGAGATTACGACACCCGCCACCTCCCGGAAGAACGCAACGGTTACGTGTTTTACCAAACCGACTACGCCGCTTTGGAGTCGGCGCTCGATCGGGCGATCGGATTGTGGTATGACTATCATGATGAATTTGAAAAACTCATGCTTCAAGGCATGAATTGTGACAATTCGTGGAAATATCCAGCTAAAGACTATGTGGAAATTTACGAGCTAATTCGACACAAATAATCCGTAAGATGGCAGTGTGCAACTTACTAACTGTAGGGTGTGCACTGCTAGCCGGCGTCTTGGTGGCTGTTGAGCCTGGTCGAGAATTCGGGCAGTTGATACATGGCGGTGACGCAAATCGCTTGGGAGATGGCTGTTGCTTTTTTTTTGGGAGTGCGAGGTTGTTTAAGGAATCTTTTTAAATTTACCTATGGGCCAAATCTAATAAAACCTCTGGAAGTTGTTGTCGGTCGCAATTAGTAAAAGCACTGTCTGCCCTTTGAGGGCAGACAGTCAGAAAGCTACGGAGAATAGGGCTTGGGAGTTTTTGGAGATGTCTATTGCCAACAAGTGTTGTGATACCTAGTCAGCAAAAATCTCTGTCATAAATACAGTCCTAGACGCATCAAGACCTTCATAAGCAAATTTTTTGACGTTGCATAATAGCGGGATGATTTGGATTTTTTTTGTGGGATGGGATCTGTTCGCCCGAAGGCGTGTATTTTCACAGCAGGCGGGACACCCTACAATAATCATCCTCAAATTGAGCAACGCCAAATTTTTTACCTAATCTGCGGGCTATAACAAAATTTTTTCGGAAAAAAATTGCCGGTTGAGCGAAGTCGAGACCGGATTTCTGACCAGCAGTGCCTCAGCCCTAAAATAATTACGCTCTCGATCATCAAATAAGAATTACTTGCATTAATATAGTAAAGCAATGACTATAGATGGCTGTAGATACACCATCGTGTCAATTACCAGATGAAAAAATCTATTATTATAGAACAATGAGCATTTCTCGGCGTATTTTTCTTGCCAGCGGTACAGCAATGGCTGTCGTGGCAGTGGGGGAACTCAGCAAAAAAGCCCCTGTCGCAGCCCAAACCGGCACTCTCAACCTTTATTCAGCACGTCACTACGACACTGATAATCAGTTGTACCAAAGCTTCACCAAAAAAACTGGCATCAAGGTTAACCTCGTTGAAGCGGATGCTGACCAACTAATTGAACGGATCAAAAGTGAAGGTGCAAATAGCCCCGCTGATGTTTTCATCACGGTGGATGGTGGGCGTTTGTGGCGGGCAAAACAAGCAGGTATTCTGCAACCTGTTTCTTCAACAGTCCTGACATCGGCAATTCCAGCAAGTTTGCGAGATCCTCAAGGTTTCTGGTTTGGTCTATCGCGCCGGGCACGGGTGATTGTTTATAACAAAAGCAAGGTGAACCCTGCCCAGTTGTCAACCTATGAGGCGCTGACAGAACCTCGGTGGAAAGGCAAAGTTTTAGTGCGATCGTCCACTAATATCTATAATCAGTCTCTTGTTGGGGCTATGTTAGCCGCTCATGGAGCTCAAAAAACAGAAGCTTGGGCGCGAGGATTGGTGGCTAATTTTGCGCGTCCTCCAGAGGGAAATGATACGGCGCAAATCAAGGCTGTTGCTGATGGGGTAGGCGATATTGCCATTGTTAATACCTATTATGTAGCTCGCTTAATGAAATCGAAAGATCCAGCAGAACAAGCGATCGCGGCGAAAGTAGGTGTATTTTTCCCCAACCAGCGCGATCGCGGTACCCACGTCAACATTAGTGGTGGGGGTGTAGTCAAAACCTCCCGTAACAAAGCAGGCGCGACCAAATTCTTGGAACACTTAGCCAGTGCCGAAGCCCAACAAATTTTTGCTAGGAGTAATAACGAATACCCTGTGATTTCAGGTGTGGCGATCGATCCTGCAGTTGCCAGTTTTGGTACATTCAAATCTGATCCTCTCAACCCTGACGTGTTTGGGAAAAATAACGCCGACGCTTTAAAGATTGCCGATCGCGCCGGATGGAAATAGAGGCTTTTTGAACAAGAAGCTACTCTTTGTGATTCGGCGGTTTCAACCGCCGAATCCAACCAACTTTAATTTTTAATTTTTAATTGTACCATCCGGCATTATAGCCCCTTTCAGGTTTGCCCCTTTCAGGTTTGCCCCTGTCAAATCAGCACTATTTAAGTCAGTTTCACTTAAATCGGCGTTACTAAGATTGGCATTATTCAGTTTTGCGCCTCGCAAAAAAGCCCCCTTGAGATTTGCATTACTCAAATCAGCATTTGTGAGATCGGCCCCAAATAAACCTGCTTTTTCCAGAGAAGCAGCTTTTAAATTTGCACCTTTGAGATTGACGCTATCGAGTAAGGCTTCATTAAGTTTGACCTTTTCTAGCACAGCACCTTCCAACTTAGCACCATTGAGATTAGCGCTTGTTAAATCAAGGTTGCTTAACTTAGCGGCACTCAAATCGCATGCTGGACATTGCTTAGTTTTTTGTAATGTTTCGAGGGGACTAGCCTCCTGTTTTTGGCATCCAAACGTGACAAAAATAGTAAGTAGTAAGAAAGAGATTGTGCCAGTCGTGCGGGTAAACATTGCTAATTTTTTATTAATCATCTTGATTTGTAAAGGGATAATTTTAACCTTTAACTGTTAACCGTTAACTCGGTTGAAGACTTGCGCGAGCGCGCAATTTTCCAACTTAATAAAATTACCGGTAACATCCCCACTAAAACAATTGCCAATGCTGGGCCAGAAGCTTCAGCCAATCGTTCATCTGAGGCAAGTTGATAAGTTCGCACCGCCAAAGTATCAAAGTTAAAAGGTCTAATAATTATAGTAGCAGGTAACTCTTTCATCACATCAACGAATACTAACATCATGGCAGTTAGTAAACCTCCGGTCATCATTGGTGTATGAACTGTAACCAAAGTTTGCATCGGACTATAACCCAAACTTCTCGCTGCATCATCTAAATTAGGCTTGATTTTGCTCAAACTTGACTCCACCGCATTTAAAGAAACAGCTAGGAAGCGAACTATATAGGCAAATACCAAAGCTGCGATCGTACCACTTAACAACAAGCCTGTAGAAATCCCCAAGTTTGCACGCATCCAACTATCCAATAGATTGTCAAATTTTCCAATGGGAACCATAATCCCCACTGCAATGACAGAACCAGGTACAGCATAGCCCATTGCCGCAACTCTCGTTCCTAACTGTACTCCTAAATTAGGATATAACCGTAAACCATAAGCCATAATCAAGGCAATAATTACAGCTAAAATGGCTGTCAGGGTGGCCAAAATTAAACTGTGACGGGCAAAGATCCAAAAGCGTTCATCTAAAGTGACTTGCCAATTAGCTAAGGTCAACTTGACTAAAATACCGGCTGGCAATAAAAAACCCAAAAGCAGCGGCATTAAACAAGCAATTACCGCTAAAATTTCCCTGATTCCTTTAAGTTGATAAGTTTGCAGTTGGCGATAGCGGCTGCTAGCTTGATAATATTTAGTCCGGCTGCGAGACCAGCGTTCTACTAAAATTAAACCTAGAACAAATAATAATAGCATCGCAGCTAATTGATTGGCTGCAATTCGTTCTCCCATGCCAAACCAAGTCCGATAAATACCTGTGGTGAATGTATCAACTCCAAAATACTGAACAGTGCCATAATCGTTGAGAGTTTCCATCAAAGCCAGTGCTAAACCTGCTACAATTGCGGGTCTTGCCATTGGTAATGCAACTGTAATAAAACTCCGCCAAGGACTACAGCCAAGTATTCTACTAGCTTCTAGGGTGCAAGTGGATTGCTCTAAAAATGCGACTCTTGTTAATAGGTAGACGTAGGGATATAAAACTAAGATTAGCATTAAGATTGCTCCCGGGAGCGATCGCACGTTAGGAAACCAATAGTCTCCATAACTCCAGCCAAAAATATAACGCAAAGCAGTTTGAACTGGGCCGGAAAATTCTAAAAAGTCTGTATAAGTATAAGCTAGCACATAAGCTGGGGCAGCTAAGGGTAACAGTAATGCCCATTCAAATACGCGACTGGCCCGAAAGCGACACATTGTTACTAGCCAGGCACATCCTACGCCAATCACGACAACACCAAAGCCTACGCCGATCATTAACAATAAAGAGTTGACGATATAACGGGTTAAAACTGTATCGGTTAAATGTTGCCATGTATCTTTAGCTTCAACAAAGATACTGGATAAGACACTCAGAACTGGTATGGCGATCGGCAATGCTAAAGCGATAATTGCAACTGTCCACCCACTAGCCGATAGACCGGGTAAGGTCGATCGCCATTGGATTGTGCTGATTGCTGTTTGCTGTAGTGATTTTTGGGAATTTTTCATCGCTAGTAAAAAGTCTAGCTTGCTAGTTTATCAGTATGTGTAAACATTTGTCAAGTCTTTATGACAATTTATCTCACTAAACTGGTTTATTGTAGAATAGTAAGTTGTTGATTATTTATAGCAATAATGGTTCGACCTATAATTCTGCATTTGGATGGTGTAACAAAACAGTATGCCCAAGCAGCATCACCTGCGGTGGCATCTGTCACCCTGACATTACATCAGGGAGATATACTGGGGTTGTTGGGGCCATCGGGTTGTGGGAAAACAACTTTGCTGCGGTTAATTGCTGGTTTTGAACAGCTACAAGCAGGGACGATCGCTTTAGCGGGAAAAACTGTAGCCAGTGTTAATATGTCAGTGCCGCCGGAACAGCGAGACATTGGTATGGTGTTTCAAGACTATGCACTCTTCCCGCATTTGACAGTCGCGAAAAATGTAGCTTTTGGCTTGACGCATCAAGGAAAAGAGTCAAAGCATAATATTCAAAAAGGTGTCGCAGAAGCATTAGCGTTGGTGGGATTAGAAGGATTGGAAAACCGTTATCCCCATGAATTATCGGGGGGTCAGCAACAGCGAGTAGCCCTAGCCCGTGCTTTAGCCCCTAGACCTGCGATTATTTTACTAGATGAACCATTGAGTAATTTAGATGTACAAGTACGGTTAAGATTGCGTCAGGAAGTCCGCGAGATTCTCAAAGCAACGGGAACCTCTGGTGTATTTGTCACCCACGATCGCGAAGAAGCACTTTCGATTTCAGATTGGGTAGCGGTGATGCGTCAAGGCCAATTAGAACAGTTTGGCACTCCCGAGGAAGTTTATCAAGAACCAGCATCTCGATTTGTGGCTGAGTTTGTGACTCAGGCTAATTTTATTTCTGCATCGTTGAAGCAGGATTTTTGGGAAACAGAAGTAGGTTGTTTTGCTGTTAAACGAGATTCATGTTCACAAGTTCCCTGTGATCTTTCTACTGAAGGAGAATTGATGATCCGGCAGGAAGACTTGAGTTTATACTTAGATGAAGATTCGGCTGTTGTGATTTGCGATCGCCAATTTTTAGGTAGAGAAAATCGTTATTGTTTAAAGACTCCTTCCGGAGAAAAAGTATATGCACTCACAACCACAGGAAATGTTTTTCCGATTGGTTCTAAAGTTCGGTTATCTTGTGGTGATAATTCTCCCTTAGCTTTCTTTGTCGGTAAGCCTAAGCCATAGCTAATTGCTAATTGGGAAAAAATCCTCCCCCTCTTCCCATCTCCCAGTCTCCCCCTCTTCCTTCTTCCTTATACTGTCTGATAGGTTTTCTGTCTATCGCTGTTGTCAGGGAAGGGGCTAGTCACGATATCCTCTGCTTTTATACCCGCTGCAATCAGCGCTTGGCTTAGACCTTCCTCGAAGTTATCCTCTTCAATTACAACTTGATTATCGACTAAACGAGCATGAAACAGAATCGTGTCAATCCAGCGCTGTTTATCCCAGCCTGTAGCGAGAATCAGAAAGTGACCAGAATCGACATCACAGACGGGGTAAAGCTGGATCGCCTGTAAACGGGGTTGGGCGCGAGTTGCTTCTTGCAGGGTTTTTTTGAGGATGTTTGCATAGCTTAGTGAGTTATCCATTGGAGAATCACCTCTTGACTTGGTTCGTAAACTAATAAGTTAATTTTATTTCGCTGGACAGCTAACTGAAAAATCGGTTTTTGAAAGTGTTTAATGTAGATGGCTTGGCTCACAGCTAAAAACAACTGACGCTCCGGTTCTTGGCCTTCCAATGCCCATTGGTAAAGCTGAAGCTGTCCCATCGTTTTTTCCAGTTCGCTGATGACTGAGGGTGAATCGAAGTCTTTGATTTCAACAGCGATTTTATGCCCTTCTTTTTCCGCCGTAAAAAATTTTTCTGCTCCTAAGTCGGCTTTCAAAAGTGTCTGTTCTAACACTAAGACTAAAGGATCGTCCGTAATTGTCCACCCGTCTTTTTCTAGGGTGCGACGTAGGGATAAGTGTAAATTATCGCGTCTAGACATTCGACATTCGAGAATTGAGGTTAGGAAAAATAAGCAGAGACTTTTTGAACTCCTATGTCTTGCAGATATCGCTTATTATGATCTATGGTACCACATCTGCCATATAATTTAAGTTATACGTCATAGAAAACTGGTAGGGAGTTTAAATGGCAAGGCAACCAATTGTTCTCAAGGGAATAGAGTTCAAATTCCAAAAAGATGCTATTGAACACTTCAAAAATATGTTGGAGCGCTATCGAAATGGTCAAACCATAGCAGGTGACGATAGCGATATGTTACTGGCTCTTCTGGACCGCCATCCTCAAGCAGGTGAAAAGATTGGATGTGGTGTAAAACGGTTGTACAAAGATAGAACAGATATGCCGACAAGTTGCTTTTGGATAGAAAGAACAGATGGCTCTCGAACGGATTTTTCTTATCGCACAGCGATTTCTGCTAAAGGAAAGTCTCTTTATCAAGAATTTTTAGAAGCCTGCCGTGACGCTGTTCAAGATGATCTTCGGGTAACTAAAGAAAGATTTTTTGAAGATTTTGCTGATCGGGATGGAAGAGTTGAATGCGATATTACTGGTGATAAGGTAGCTATCTATGAGAGCCATCTCGACCATAAAAAACCCTTGACATTTCAAGTCCTTGTGGACACTTTTATTGGCGCTAATGATATTGAAATAAAACCTGAAATGTTGTCTAGCGCCCAGGATGCCCAGTTTCAAATAACTATTATTAATCTAAAGTTAAAGAAGAATTTTATACGATATCATCATAAAATGGCGCAGCTTAGGGTTATTAAAGCCGAACAAAATCTTAGTCTTGGCGGATCTGAGAGAATTCGGAACAGCCGTAATCCTGTATTGATTCCTAGGGAACTTGTAGGTGACTGACGTATCACATCCCTGTTGGAGCGGATGGACTCAGATTTCTGGTGCACTGCGAAGTTTTCTGGCAGCCGCTCAACCGGAAGGTTACATTTTTCCCCACAGGTGAAACCCCATCGCCTGCGATCGCCAATATGCCGCCAACCCCCTCAGCAACAAATTCCCCTCGCTATCCCACCAGTCTAACCATTGCTGAGTCTGATTTTGATAACTGCCGAACCATAGGGTCAATTGTACTCCCATGAGTTCGATCGGGTAGTGAAAAAAACAATATTACAAAATAAAAGCCTTTCATCCCCAGACTAAAGTCACCGGGATGAAAGGCTTTTGCACGTTTTAACAAGCTTTCAATCTTGTTGGTTTGACAGATTTAAGCTACTTTTATTCTGATGAAAGTATGTTAAATTTCGGACTTCTGTCCTTGAGATTCCGGCAGTGCCACTTCTGAATCCGGCTGATTCAGAGCCATTTCTAGAGATTTTGCAATCTCGACTGGCTCAGGAGTACGCTTAGAAAATCCCCAGACAAACATCAAGACGATACTGGAAACTAGCAGCCATTGCGGAGGAACTAAATCCGGATTAATTACTTTCACCAACAACCGCATTCCCACGAACCCAACTGTGATGTAACCAGCACTTTCTAGGTGAACGAACTCATCCAGCCAGCGGATGAACAACCCGGCCATGAATCGCAGGGCAATAATTCCAATAGTAGCGCCTGTTACGACGATAAAAGTGTTGTCAGAAACAGCGATCGCAGTAGTAACGCTATCCAAAGAAAACGCTAAATCCGTAAAAGCAATCATGGGAATTGCTTGCCACACAGAGGCAAATCTGGGCCCATGATGTTCTCCTTCGGAGTCTGTATCTGAAGTAAAATGTTGGAAAACAAGCCACAGCAGGTAGAGAGCACCAAGCAGTTCAAACTGCCAGAACTGGATCACCCAAGTAGCAGTTAAAATTAGTACGATCCGCAGTACAAAAGCAATTATCAAACCCAAGTTGAGAGCTTTTTGCTGATCCTTGGCATCTTCTAAACCTTTAGAAATAGACGCCAGGGCGATCGCGTTGTCAGCCGAAAGTACAGCTTCCAAAGCCACCAAAACCAACAATAATAAAAAGCCGTCAACTCCAACATTGGGTGAAGCGTCGAGAAATTGATCTATCATTAACTATTTTGTGCACCTAAGATTGGCAAGGGTCGAGCGCAGCGCAAATTACCCGCTCTGTCTAACATTAGTGTCACCTTCACTTAAATCTTAACCTAACGCGGTAATTCTGTGGGAGGCGATCGTCCGAACAACGTCCGAAGGAAGCAGTCCCAGGAAACAAGGAAAAATTCTGGCGTTGCACAATTTAAGGAGGCTTCTTGTGGGTTAGGCGTCCCGCCTGCTATGAAAATACACGCCTTCGGGCTCCTGCGCCCATCCCACAAAACAATCAGAATCATCCCGTAATTATGCAACACCAAAATTCTCCCCCTCCGACACTCAAAAACTGCGCCGCTGCGCCACTCGGCCGCTAGGTCACTCCTCCCCGGACGCACCATTTGTGTTGCAAGTTGTAACAAATGATTCCCAAAAGCGCCAATTTGTCTCAAATTAGTGAAAGCTCGTGCCCGCGAAAAGGAGTTTTGCGAATATGTCTTTAACAGATACCCAAGTCTACGTAGCGCTCGTAATTGCTTTGATTCCCGGAATCATGGCTTTCCGGCTGTCAACTGAACTGTACAAATAGTTTCCAGACACCAGTTGCGAACCGCAAAATGCCTGCCTGACCAGTTAAATCTCTCGCATTACAGATACAGACAATTGCTGCCCCAGTGCAGTAGATTGTTTGTGTTCAGCAAGACGAGACTGCAAGGGCAGGCATTTTTATGGGGAAATTCCGTCTTCACGCCTCACTTTGTCTTAACAATTGTGGCTGTCAGCACCCTGACAAACAGCGGCGAGTGTGCGTTAAGCTCAGAATTTGCTCTTTGAACTCTAAAACGTCAGTCTCAGGTATTTGAAAAAACATTATGCAAGCGATTCAACCCACCGTTACCCCACTGCGTCCTGTAAAAAACTCCCCTCGGGTTACTCCTCGTCGCAGCAGCAGTCGCCAGCGTTCCTACCCTCACCAAACCCTCGCGGCAGAAACAGGGGTCAAGTTGGCAGTCAACATGGTACTTTCAGTCTGTGCCACTTCTGCTTTGCTTCAGCTTTGGCCTCACTACCGGGCGGTGCAAGAAAAATTGCACGAAATCCAAGCTGAAGTCAATCTTACCCAAGGGCGAGTAAATCAGTCGCGATCGGACTTTAACCGCTACTTTGACCCCAGCCTTGCTAAAACTGTGATGCAAGAGCAAAGCAACCAAGCTGACCCGCAGCAGCGTCCGGTGATTTTGCAAGAAGCCGAGGTACCCGACGCCGAGGAATCAACCCCGCAACCTTAAGGGAAGCGGAGTTTTGGGTTTTGATATCACGTCCGACGTGCATCATTCTTTTATGTCATTGCTTCGCACAGCGAACAATGACAGATGAATCTGTCGGACGTGATATCACTTTTGAGTTAAAGAGTTTTTAGGATCGTTGTCTGTCCTTGCGAACGAAACGCAGAGACAGACTTAGACCTGTGTATTGACGCCCTGCTGCAAGCTTAAAACTTCAACTAAAACAGCAGGAGTCCCGCACTCTAACGGTACTCCGTTGAGTGACGGGAGGAATGCGCGTGAGGCGTACCCGCTGAACAAATTATCTATAAACGCAGATAGAATTTCTTCAATGCGTGATAAAATCATGTCATGAAACAAGTCCTGACAGTATCTTGCAAGCTCCAAGAAACGCCTGAGCAGTCCATCAAAATTGATGCAACCCTTCAGGCGTTCGCTAATGCTTGTGAATACGTGAATCAAACTGTGCCGCCAACCCTGACAAATGAATTGGCGATGCAATCTTTGGTATATCACGATGTCAGAGAGATGTTTGGACTTTCGGCGCAGCTAGCAATCCATGCTATTAGACGGGTTTCTGGTAACAGAAAAACAGCTAAAAAAGATGGGAAGCCAGTCAACAGCTTTGCTCCTACTAGCGTCACTTACGATACCCGTATCTTTTCTTTTAGGGAAAAAGATTGGACAGTAAGTCTGACCACTACTGGTGGTAGGGAAAGGTTTGCACTGGCTATCGGAAACTACCAACTTGGATTGCTCAAAGGTCAAAACCCCAAGACTGCTACTTTGTGCAAACGCAAAGATGGTAGTTACTATCTTAATATTCAGCTTGAATCTCAGCCAGCAGATCCTCCACCAAGCAATCAAGTTTTGGGTTGTGATTTGGGTCGGACTGATATTGCCGTTACTTCTGACGGAGATACATTTAGCGGCAAACAAATTACAGAAGTTAGAAACCATTATGCCAAGTTGAGAGCAAACCTGCAGCGAAAAGCCACGAAAGGCACACGCAGCACTCGGCGTAGATGTCGAGAACTGTTGAAACGGTTATCGGGCAAGGAAAAGCGTTTTCAGTCTTTGGTAAATCACACCATTAGTCACCGCATTGTAACTAAGGCTAAAAACAAAAATCAAGTTGTCGCTTTGGAAGATTTAACGGGAATTAGGGAAAGCACAAATCAGCAGCCACGCTCAAAAAAAGAGCGGAGACTTAGCAATAGCTGGGCATTCTTTCAGTTGCGCCAATTCCTGATCTACAAAGCTATAAAGCATAGCGTCAAGATTTTGTTTGTGCAGCCTAGATACACTAGCCAAATGTGCCACAAGTGCAATCATATTCACCCTGTACGGGGCGAATCTTATAGAACTGGTAAAAAGTTCGCTTGTGGCCATTGTGGCTGGAAAGGTGACGCCGACTTAAACGGCAGTAAGAATATTGCTGCTATTGGGGCTTTCGTAAATAAGCCCGAAGGTTCGAGATTGTTTTGCAATGTGCAAGATCATTTCAGGGCTATTGAAAGCCCACACTGTACCTGTACTCAGGTCAGTGCGGGGTAATTTACACTCCGGCTTATACTGACTTTGCCAGCACGGTTTTTTCTTTCAGTAGTTGCAGTGCAGCTTGATATTGCAAGTCTGCTTCGGTGCCAATCTGATCGCGCGCGATAGGTTCCCAAGGCACTACGCGATCGGGCGCAATTCCCAGCTTGTTAATATCTTTATGGTTAGGTGTCTCGTACTTAGCAACAGTCACAGCCAACCCGGAACCGTCAGACAAATCAAACAGCGACTGGATCAGCCCTTTGCCAAAAGTATTTTCTCCTACCAGTTGAGCTCTGCCGTTATCTTGCAGCGCACCAGCCAAAATTTCGCTAGCACTGGCACTTCCCTTGTTCACCAAAACAATCAGCGGATCGTGAGTTAGGGCTTGTCCAGAGGCTTCAAAACTGCCGAGAATGCCTTGTCTGTTCACCGTGTAGACGATCGTCCCGGAATCGAGCCACAGGCGGGCAATTTCAATTCCAGCTTGCAACAGTCCCCCCGGGTTGTTTCGCAGGTCGAGAATGTAGGCGGCGGCTCCTTGTTTTTCCAAGCGGTCGATCGCGCGAGCAACTTCCTCAGTAGCGTTAGCACTGAATTGACTCAAGCGAATGTAGCCCAGCGGCAAATTCTCCGACCCCGACTGCAATTCGGCGTAAACCGGATTCAGAGCAATGCGATCGCGCACTAGCTCAATTTCCTCAGCAACGTCCCTTCCCTCGCGCCCCAAGGTCAAGGTAACGGCAGTGCCGATGCGGCCGCGCATTCGAGTTGCAGCCTCGTCTAGGCTCAATTCTGAGGTGGGAGTGCCATTAATTTTCAGAATGCGATCGAGGGGTTGGATGCCAGCTTTATCCGCCGGTGAGCCGGCCAAAGGAGCCACCACTGTCAGGGTATTTGTCTGGGGGTCGATCGCAATTTGCAGCCCCACTCCCGTCAATTCTCCCGAAGTGTTAACTTGCAAGCTGCGGTACTGTTCGGGTTTCAGCAGTCGAGTGAAGGGGTCGTCTAGATTCGCCAGCATCCCCTGAATCGCTGTGTAAGTCTGCTGTCTGTCCTTGAGAGGTTGCTTGACAGCTTTTTCGCGAATCGACCACCAATTGTGATTGTTGAATTTGTCATCCACATAAGAGCGATTGACAATTCGCCAAGCTTCGCTCAAAAGCTGCTGTTCTGGAGTTAGGGCCGCCGCAGGCCCGACCCACCCGCCTAGAACGAGGGCGACTTGGAGGAAAAGTAAAATCGCAATCTGGAAAACTCGTCTGTGCATGATTGTTCCGTAAAATACCAGTAAGTATTACATTTTATGTATTTTACGTTTGTACGCTGGGAACGCTGTTGCAGATTTAACTTGCCTTTTGAACGATCGCGAGCGTCCCGCTGGCACTTGTAAATAAATATAAGCGATCGCAGCTAACTCCAATCTAATCGGCACTGACGGCGACGACAGCCTCTCCGGCGACAGCGGCAGCGATACAATGGCCGGCAAACGCGGCAATGATACTCTCAGCGGTTTGGGCGGCAATGACTTGATACACGGCAATCAAGGCAATGATTCCCTCGGCGGTGGCGACGGCGATGAAACTGTTTACGGCGGCAAAGAAAATCGATTATTTGTTCGGCAATAATGGGGAAGATATCCTATTTGGAAATCGCGGTCAAGATAGCTTGAGTGGAGGTGAAGGCAATGACAGTCTTTACGGCGGTCAAGCTAGCGATATTCTGCTGGGCGGTAACGGAGCCGATTTTCTCAGCGGTGACAACGGCGATGACAGTTTGATAGGAGGAAATGGGAGCGATCGATTCTTAATTTCAGCCAATTCTGGCAGCGATATCATTTTCGATTTTGAAGCCGACATCGACTTCCTCGCACTTGCCGAAAATTTAAGTTTCTCGCAACTCTCTATTATCCATAGCAACAATTTAACTTTAATTCGACTGACAGCAACTAACCAAATTCTAGTTACTCTCAATGGAGTATCAGCCCACCAAATTACCATCGCTGATTTTAGTTAAAACTACTTGAGTTGCGATGTAACTCTCATTCAAGTATGGTGCGTCGCTATGAAAATTCTCGCTAATAGCAGTGAGCTCGTAGCAACGCACCCTACCAACGATTCAATATCGCGTTTGAGCGCTCGATCTAGCGCAATAAGTAATATCATGTTCGGTCAATTGACCGTGATTTCATAAGGGGCGGATTCGCTTTAATCTTCTGCACAAATCCGAAATTTTGTAAACCCTTCCATTGCCCTTATCTGATGGTCGATCGACCAACATGATATGACAGGATTTACGCACGAGGCTCAAGGATAGGGGCAACCACGGGGGGATTGCCCCTACAGGATATAGGGGTAATGCGTAAGTCCCCATAAGATAGTGTTCGATCGAGTCCCGGTAACCACAACTGGCTTCGAGATACACTGGAGTCAATCAAAGCGCATATGTAATGCTATGCACCAAACTAATCCCCCCCGTCCGCCTTCGGAAACCATGCCGACGATGTACGATTTGCCCCGTGAAGATCCCAACGATCCGGATCTGCCAGAGCAATTTCATCCGCGATCGCCGAAAGAAACCATGCCTACAATGTACGATCTGCCTAGTGAACTAATAGGATAATCAGGATTGCCAGACGAATTTCATCGCATTCAAGCTAGTATTCTAAGGGAAACTTGTCAACCGCAAAATTGGCAGCCAGATGAGGTATTTATTGCCAGCGACCTCATTCTGTATTACGACCCCCGCCATCCCGGTTGGTACAAACGTCCTGATTGGTTTCTAGTTTTAGGTGTTTCCCGTTTTCAAGAACAGGAAAATTTACGCTTAAGCTATGTAGTTTGGCAAGAAGGAGTTAACCCATTTTTAATAGTTGAATTCCTCTCTCCCGGAACAGAAGAAGAAGATTTGGTACAAACAGTTAGAAGAGTCGATCGACCTCCCACAAAGTGGGAAGTATACGAGCGAATTTTAAGAATTCCCTACTACGTTATCTACGATCGCTATCAAAACCAATTACGTGTTTTTCGTTTGAATGGCACTCGTTACGAAGCTTTATCTCTGCCAGATGGACGTTTGTGGCTGGAAGAAATGCAATTGGGATTGGGATTGTGGCAAGGTAGCTATCAGGCAACAGTCGGTTTGTGGCTGCGTTGGTACGATGAGACTGGTTGGATACCGACGCCAGCAGAACGTGCCGAGGAGGAACGTCTTCGCGCCGAGGAAATGGAAAGAGCTCTAGCTGAGGAACGTCAACGGGTTCAGCAATTGTTGGAACAGTTGCGATCGCTCGGAGTCAATCCAGATGTTGAGTAAATTCCGATCGGAAAGAGGGTTTGCAAATTCAGCAACGCATTTTTCTCAAAACTTGCAAACTTCTAACCCACTGACTGGACAACTTTGCCGCGCGATCGCATTATCTGCCACATAAAGCGAACTCAGATTTTTCAGTCCTGCTAGAGGACTGAAATCTGCAACTGGATTGAAGCGGAGATTAAGCCATCCCAAATTTATCAGTTTTGCCAAAGGGCGAACATCTTTGACTTGATTGCCTTCAAGATTGAGCCCAGTGAGGTTTGTCAGTCCCGCTAGCGGACTAACATCTTCAATTTGCTTGCCTTTAAGGTCAAGAGACTTCAGATTTATCAGCCTCGCCAGAGGGCCGACATCTTTGATTTGGTTGCCTTCAAGGTTAAGGTAAGTCAGGTTTGTCAGTCCCGCTAGAGGACTAACATCTTGGATTTGATTGTTGTCGAGGTCAAGAGAACTCAGCTTTTTTAAGCCTGCTAAAGAGCTAACATCTTTGATTTGGTTATTCTCAAGGTTAAGCGAACTTACGTTTTTTAGTCCTACCAGAGATTTGACATCTATTTGATTACCTTCAAGGTTAAGTTGCTCCAAATTTTTTATTTCTGCTAAAAAGCTGACATCTTTGATTTGGTTGTATTCTAGATATAGCTGCTTGAGCTTTGTCATTCCTGCTAAAGAACTAACATCTTTAATTTGGTTATCTTGCAGATAAAGCCGAGTCAAATTTGCCAGTTTTGCCAGAGCGCTGATATCTTCTACTTGGTTGAAGCGAAGATTAAGCCAATACAAATTAGTCAATCCTGCCAGAGGGCTGACATCTTTGATTTGGTTGAGAGTGAGCATAAGCTCCTTCAGGTTTTTCAGTCCTGCTAGAGGGCTGATATCTTTGATTTGGTTGTTGTCGAGGTTAAGCTTATTCAGGTTGTTTAGTCCTGCTAGACCGCTGATATCTTTGAGTTGATTACTTTCAAGGTCAAGCCTCTTCAGGTTTGTCAGTCCTGCTAGAGGGCTGATATCTGCGATTTTGTTGGCAATCAGAGCGAGCCGAGTTAGGTTTGTTAGCCTCGCCAAAGCTCTAACATCTGCAATCTGGTTTTTGTCAAGATCTATCCCAGTTAATTTTGTCATTCCTGCTAGGGGGCTGACATCAGTAATTTTGTTATTGTAGAGGGCAAGCCAAGTTAGATTTGTGAGTCCTGCTAGAGGGTTAACATCAGCAATTTTGTTGTTGCCAAGGGAAAGTGACTCCAGGTTTTTTAGTCCTGCTAGAGGGCTGAGATCGGCAATTTGGTTGCCGCCGACAGAAAGTTCCTTAAGGTTTTTTAATCTTGCCAAAGGGCTGACATCTATAATTCGGTTGCTGTGGAGGTAAAGCTCTTCCAGGTGTATCAATTCTGATAAGGGACTCAGGTCACTGATCCCTTCCTGGTGGAGGTAAAGTTTAGTGACACTTAACAGGTTCTTGGCAGCGAGTTCGCAATCATTTGTACCTGCTTTTGCTAACAGCACCTCTACAGTGATTCTCGCCTCGGCTGACAAACTGGCTTGCTTTTGACACCACTCTTTGAACGAGCTTCCCCGATCGAGTTCGGCGGCTTGAGCGATTCCCCATCCCCAGCCACTGAACGCCCACATATTTATTATCAGAGCAACTGTGCTAATCGATTTCATAGTAGATCAACTCCGCATAAGATTAAGTAGGGTGTGACACGGCTAAAAATGACGGCTCTCCTGGCTATCCGGTGATTGATATAGCTTATGTGTCTTAGGGTAAGGATTTCAGCGATTTCATCACTAAAGTTTTGTAATTTTCGATACACTTCCCACCACAAATCCAAGAGAGCCAAAATGACTAAAATCAATGGTAACATTGGAGAATTGCCGTCACGCACCGTCCGGGTTAAATGGTGCGTTACGCTGTCGCTAACGCACCCTACGTATTTCAGATATCGCCTTCAGTATAGTTAAATAAAGATAGTGCATATCCTCAAAGATAGTGTATATCCTCACTATCGAGGAGAAATATGTCACATTGACAGCAATCTGTACTTTCTGTCGATCGAGGATTGAACCATGCGTCTACATTTAGTCAGCCTCAGCTTTGCCACTCTGCTGCTTTCGCTAACCTCTCCGTTGTTACCATCTACTTTGAGTCTCTCGCCTTTAGTCGCGCAGGCGCAAACAAATCAAGATCGGAAAGCTATAGGCGATCGCCTGTTCAGAGAAGGTAAATATCTGCTGTATGCAAGGCACAGCTATGCAGCAGCTATCAGGAAATTCCACGAAGCCTTATCGATTTATCAAGAAATAGGCGACAAAGCAAGCATTGGATCAACTCTCTACTACATTGGAGAGGCTCACTACGACAAGGAAGAATATCAGCAAGCCTTGGATTACTTCCAGCAAGCTTTGCCTATTCTACGGGAGGTAGGCAATGGCGATCGGGAATTAGTAAACCTCAACCTGATGGGGAGAATTTACGCCGATCAAGGTCGTCAACTGGCCAAGCAAAGTCAATATCGAGAAGCTTTAGAGAAATTTCAGCAACTCCTGGTTATTCAGAGAAAACTTGGTCAGAAGGAAGCGGAAGGGTTAACTCTCAACCTAATTGGGATAGCTTACACTAACCTGGGAGAGTATGAATTAGCCTTGAATTTTTATCAGCAAGCCTTAGCTATTCCTCCACCCTATTTCGCGCAAGATAGGCTGTCAAAGCTGTTTAACGCGGGGAGGCTTTACGAGGCGCTAGGACAGTACGAACTGGCTTTGAAGTTGTATCAGGAATCCTTAGAAATCTCCAGAGAACGTGTACTACTTGTATTTGACAGCAGGGGCGCGATTGGCAGCATTGGGGGTGAAGTCAGAAATCTCAACGCGATCGCGAGCAATCACTCCAGACTAGGAAATTACGAAGTAGCCTTGAAGTTCTATCAGGAAGCCTTAGCAGTCCTCAAAACAATTGATGACAAAACAGACAAAAAAAATCTGGAAGGAGTAACGCTCCACAATATTGGGATTGTTTACCTCGAACAAGGAAAGTATGAATTAGCCTTGAAGTTTTTGCAGGAAGCTTTAACCATTATCAAACCACTTGGCTACAATAAGTCGGAAGGGGTAATGCTCAGTAATATTGGCAAAGTATACTTTGAGCAAGGAAAGTATGAATTAGCCTGGGATTTTTATCAGCAAGCCTTGGTAATTCTCCAGGAATTTGGCCACAAGGCGGATGAAGGAAACGCTCTCAAAAATATCGGATACCTGCTAGAGAAACAGAATCAGCCCGAATTAGCGATTGTATTCTTCAAGCAATCAGTAAACGCCAGAGAAGTGATTCGCAAGAATATCAAGGGACTTCCTCAAGAATTCCAGCAATCCTACACAGAAACCATTGCTAAAGATTATCGCCACTTAGCCGATCTCCTCCTGAAACAAGACCGAGTTCTCGAAGCCCAACAAGTGATAGATTTACTCAAAATTCAAGAACTGGAAGATTATCTCAGCAATGTGCGCGGCAACGAACAAACTGCTCAAGGAATTCCCAATACTCCCTCAGAACAGCAAATTCAACAAGGCTACGAAGCCCTTTTAAATAAAGCAATTCAACTCGGTAAAGAACTCGTCAACATCGAAAATATTCCACCTGCTAACAGAACCCCCGCCCAGCAACAGCGTATTCTAGAGTTGAGAAAAAACCAGCAAGAAATTTCTCAACAGTTTCAAGAATTCCTCAAAAGTCCAACCGTAACTGCACTGGTGACGCAACTGAGGCAAGTCACGGGTGGAGAAACTCTCAATCTTGCCAATTTCAATAGTTTACGAGACAACCTTCAAAAGCTGCAACAAAACGCTGTCATTCTCTATCCCTTGGTTCTAGATGAGCGATTGGAACTGATTTTAGTTACCCCTTATTCTCCTCCGATTCGCCGCACTGTGGCTGTGAAACGGGAAGAACTTAATAGTGCTATTGCTGATTTTCGTCGTAATATAACAAATCGGAATGGCAATATTGGCGATGCTGAAGTTGCGGGTCAAAAGCTTTACCAATTGTTGATTAAACCGATTGAAAAAGACTTAGCACAAGCCGATGCTAAAACTATTATCTACGCGCCTGATGGACAGTTGCGCTATATTCCGCTTGCTGCCTTACATGATGGCAAACAATGGTTAGTGCAGCGCTTCCGCATTAACAATATTACTGCTGCCAGTCTGACTGATTTTAATACAAAACCTCAAAATAATTTGCATATTCTAGCGGCTGCTTTTACCCAAGGCAGTTATAAATTCAGAGTTGGTACGAGAGATTTCACAATGTCGGGACTGCCGTTTGCGGGTCGAGAAGTGGAAAATTTAGCGACGACAATTCCGGGTACAACGAAACTATTGGACAACCAATTTAACCGCGATACTGTGTTGTTGATGAATGATTATTCAATTGTTCATCTTGCGACTCACGCGGCTTTTTTAGTTGGTGAACCGGAAGATTCTTTTATTATGTTCGGTAATGGCGATCGCGCGACGCTACGAGAGATCAAAACCTGGTCGTTACCCAAGGTGGATTTAATCGTCCTGAGTGCCTGCCAAACGGCTGTAGGCGGCAGATTAGGTAACGGTGAGGAGATTTTGGGGTTTGGCTATCAGGTGCAGCGTACAGGCGCTAGGGCAGCGATCTCTACGTTGTGGTTCGTAGACGATGGTGGCACGCAAGCCTTGATGGATGCCTTCTATGCCGCCTTGAAGCAAGAGAATATGACCAAAGCCGAAGCCTTACGCCAAGCGCAAATTGCCTTGATTACAGGCAACTCTGTAGCATCAGGACAACAACCCATTAGCAGCAGCGCGCCGTCACAACTGAGTAACAGCCTGAGCCACCCCTTCTACTGGGCACCTTTTATTCTGATTGGCAATGGTTTGTGAATCGATCGACCCAAAAGGTAAAGTTTTACGATCGAGATGAAATTTGGCCTCTCCCCGCAAATCTGTTTCCGGCTCGGACTGCTTTCTGTAGCTTAGCCCTCCTCCCATACCAGCTTGGGCGGATGTTGAGATTCCGAAAAAAGCCTTTTAAGTCTCCACAAACCGATCGGGCGCGTGAAAATTGCACGGCAATTATGTTACATTTTTTATCACAGTCTGGAATTCGATCGGGCAACGCCAGCGAGTAGGGACAAGCCACCGCTTAGTTTCCCAGGGCTTGCAGGCGATCGCACAATAGAGTTCCTTTCGTCAGCTCCAAATTTAAAAAATAGCCTCAGGCATTTGCTAGTAAAAGCAAGCTGCTCGGCGCGGGGCGACCAAAAACCTTGTGGCTGCTGCCCTGAACCTCAACCACAGCAATATTCTTTTAGGAATTCTGGCTCCATGTTTTCTAAACAAATCACCGACTCAAAAACCTACCAGTGGTTTGAGGAACGCCTGGAAATTCAGGCGCTCGCCGATGACATCACTACAAAGTATGTACCCCCGCACGTCAATATTTTCTACTGCTTGGGCGGAATTACTTTAGTTTGCTTTCTGATCCAGTTTGCCACCGGCTTCGCCATGACTTTCTATTACCGTCCCACGGTAGCAGAAGCTTTTTCTTCAGTGCAATACCTGATGACTGAAGTCAACTTCGGCTGGCTGATCCGCTCCATCCACCGCTGGTCTGCAAGCATGATGGTGCTGATGATGATTTTGCACATCTTCCGGGTTTATCTGACAGGCGGCTTCAAAAAGCCCCGCGAATTAACCTGGGTGACAGGAGTAATCTTGGCAGTCATCACTGTTTCTTTCGGCGTAACCGGCTATTCGCTGCCTTGGGATCAAATCGGTTACTGGGCAGTTAAAATCGTTTCCGGCGTCCCCGAAGCTATCCCGTTTGTCGGTTCTTTGATGGTTGAACTGCTGCGCGGCGGTGTCAGCGTCGGTCAAGGCACTTTGACCCGTTACTACAGCTTGCACACTTTTGTGTTGCCTTGGCTGATTGTAGTCTTCATGCTGGCTCACTTCTTGATGATTCGCAAGCAAGGTATCTCTGGCCCGTTGTAAATTTGGAGTGGTGGGGGCGGTATTTTTTTTGCCCCCCCGCTGAATTGTGAGTTGAAAATTCAGAATTCATCGCTCATGATATTTATTTACGGCTAATACTTCCTGCGATCGCGCCGCTGATTCAAACTAACGAATACAGCGGAATGGCAGGCCCGGGTAAAACTAAAAGGAGAACACTGTTACTATGTCTATTCTCAAAAAACCTGATTTGAGCGATCCCGCGCTCCGCGCTAAGCTCGCTAAGGGCATGGGTCATAACTATTATGGCGAACCAGCTTGGCCTAATGACTTGCTCTACGTTTTCCCTATAGTAATCATGGGAACGATTTCTCTGTGCGTGGGTTTGGCCGTACTAGACCCCGCTTTGGTTGGCGAACCTGCTAATCCTTTTGCTACTCCGCTGGAAATTCTGCCGGAATGGTATTTGTGGCCTGTGTTCCAAATCCTGCGCGTTTTGCCTAACAAATTGTTGGGTATTGCTTGCATGGCGGGTGTTCCCCTTGGCTTGATTTTGGTTCCGTTCATCGAGAATGTTAACAAGTTCCAAAATCCGTTCCGCCGCCCTGTTGCTACTACTGTTTTCCTGTTGGGAACTGCTGTAACTCTGTGGTTGGGTATTGGTGCTATTTTCCCGATCGACAAATCTTTCACTCTGGGTCTTTTCTAAGATTTAAGTTTGGTTGATTTTGACGCCTGCGGATTTCCTGTAAAGTGCTTTTGTACTGGTGGGAAACTTTAGCGGGCGTCATTTGATTTTAGATTTTAGATTTTAGATTTTAGATTGAAGAATAGGGGATTGGGAATATCAATTGATTTTAGATTTTAGATTTGAGTTATATTGAAGAATAAGGGAGTGGGAATTTCACTTGATTGAAAAATTGAAGAAGTGGGGATTTTTATCTCTATTATTATTTAATAATACTCAGTAATTAATTCTCTGAATTTATTAACTTAAATTCAGAAGCATACAGAAGCCTAAAATATTATATCTAAATATATATATATAGCAATCTTAAATGAGTCGTAATTTTTTTACCCCACCCCAACCGTCCCCTTAGTAAGGGGAGGCAGTAAGAAATTCACAAATGATTTAGGATTGCTATATAAGCACAAAGAAAACCATAGTATTTTGTAGGGGCCAGTTCCTGTAAATATCTACGGTTAGGTGCGGCTCTCAGAGATTGGCGCTAATACTTTAGATGCAGAAAGTAGATCTACTTACCAGCAATCGTTAAAAATTCCACTCAATCTCCGGGAAAAGGCTAGACTTGGGCGCAGACATATTCAGTAAAACTATATCTATATTGCCACTGCGTTTACAAATAAAGATGGCTATAGTTATACTTACTGATTTTGGCATTTAAGTGGGATTCAATACCCGCTCAATTGCCGCTCAATACCCTCTTGCTGCTAACTGCAAAGCGGGTTATGGCGAGGGATTCTCGGAGGAATTATGATGAACCTAAATTTAGATACTATTTTCTCATCGCTGATGAACCCGGCCCTGAACGAGTTTCAGGTTTGGGCTTTGCAAAACCCGGAAGAAAGTCTCAGCAAAACGATGCTACCGCCGATCGCCCTGATTGAGGGTTTGATTGCCAACGAACCCACCTATTTGCCGATAAAACGGCTGGCTTTCGGAGCCAATTTTTGCTGCGCGGGGCAAGTCGTGATGGGAGAGTTTGACACCCTGGAAAAAGCACTCACATCGCCCCAGGCGCGCGGATGGCGGCTTGGTACTTCTGTACTCGATCCCGATAGCGCCCCCAACCAAGATGTCGGCGGCAGGAACCTTTTTCTACTGTCTTTGTCCGATCGCGAAACTGATGGTAGCAGCAACCACGCAGCATTCCGAAGCTGTATGCAGAAATATCTCTTCAACAGTGCGACAGCGGATCGCCAAGGAGACGAAATCAGCAGGCGGTTGCTCGATCGGCTAGCCGCCGATTATGCCCAAATGCCACACGTTGCGGGGGGCTCGTTTTTTACCGATGTCAAGCGGGGTTGGATGGGATTTTTAGTCCGATATTTGCACTACGTCATCTTTGGGATTAATCCAGACGATTCAGAGTCGATCGAACTTCTCACCGAATTGCATTACACTCGCCAAAGCCCGCTGCACTACTTCGCCGTCATCGGCAACCTGCTGCAAAGCCTGAACGTCTTTGGACACGGGGATTTGTCCACTCTAATCGAGCGTGCAGCGACTATCTATGAAAATTCCCCAGCTTTAGCCGACTTCGAGGAGAGCTCGGAAAACAACGGCATGACTAAGCGGGAATTGGCGAAGCTGATGACATCGATTATGGGGATAGCGGGACTGCAAGGCCCTCTGCACCTAGGCAACACGGCAATGGGATACCGCCCTCTCCCCGCCTATAAAGGACAGCAGACGGCCGAAATTAACCCGACTGATTTTTGGGATCAGCTCGATTTGGACGATCGCCAGTCGATCGAGCTGTTCCTCCTGGAATGCGCCCGCCTCTGGGCCCCCGTCAGCGCCACGCACCGAGTCGCCACAGAGCCATTCACCGCAACGGTAGCGGGCAAAGAGCGCACTTTCCCAGCCGGAACCAAGGTACTGATACCGCTCAGCCTGGGACTGCTAAACGAGAGTTTCTGGGGCTCTACGGTATACGAATTCAACCCTAAGCGGGAGAATCTCTGCCCTTTTCACATGGGATTTCATTCCGTGGGCGATCGGAGCGCGGGACGGATTTGCCCCGGTAAAGACATCGCACTCAAGATGCTAGTGGATGTCGTGAGTACGCTAGGCAAAGTGCGACGAGCTTCTGAGCCGAATTTGCAGAGGTAATCAATCCAAAAGCTCGATCGGACAGCGGTTGAAACTGAGATATTATATCATTCTCAAGAACAGGCAAGATGCCTGTTCCACAAAGAATTAATTGCTTGTGGGGTGGGCATCCTGCCCGCACATAAAAGCCTTATTGAGAATGGTGCAAGATGTGAGTTGAAACCGCACGCCACACAAACTATCTATCGATCGACTCAGAAATCAAGGGGGTATCTAATAGGAAACCAAAGCACAACTATTTTGAGGATAAATAATACCATGTTAATCGAACAAAAGCAACTAAAAGACATCGCGAATTGGATGAAAGTAGAACATCCAGCGGAGTTACCTGAAGTCCTGCAAGGTATCTTTTTTATGGACGGGAATGTTTTACCAGACCATTGTTTGACGATGTACAGTTCAGACTGGAATGTTGAGGAACGGACGTTATTGCTGCGCGTTTTTGACCCTGTTATCTGGACATTTCATTCATCAATGGCGGGACGGATGTTACTTTATTTAGTCAAATTTTCTCGGATCACTTACTTGTTCCGATTCTCGGATGCAACTTTGCAGCACGGGCACATCACGCCGATAGTGTTTGGATGGTCTGTGCCGCAGTGGCTTGTAGATTTTTTGATCGATCGAGATCCGAACACTCCGAATGGAGATATCTGGCATCGCACAAACTCGTTTTTCGGCCGACTTGCTGAGAGCGGATATATACTTCGCAGGATTGTAGACAAAGATGGGAACTACACATCAGCTTTCCCAGATATGCTGTCTAAGGTTGAGAGTGATTGTTTAATTATTGCCAAAGAGTGAAAATATTTAGGAAAACTACAAAACCCGCTTAATTAGGCGGGTTTTGTCGATCGAAGTGGCGGGAATAGTCGCCTTCATGGCATCATAGAAACTTGTCCCTCACATCATTGAAATCGATGACCCCTCAAAACTCCCCTGTTTCGCCCGTCACTTGGATAGAAGACCGAGTTCTGCTAATTGACCAAAACCGACTGCCGAAAGAATACGCTGTAGTCGAAATTAGTCGCTGCGAAGATATGGCTGAGGCGATTAAAACTATGATAGTCCGAGGTGCTCCGGCGATCGGGGTAGCAGCAGCCTACGGGATGTATTTGGGGGCGCGAGAAATCGAAACGGGCGATCGTACCGAATTTCTCGCTAAATTAGAACAAGTTGGCGAGTTATTGCGTTCCACTCGTCCCACTGCGGTTAATTTGTTTTGGGCAATATCGCGAATGCTCAAAACTGCCGAGAGAACTAGCGGTTCTGTTGAACAAGTGCAAAAAACTTTGTTAGAAATGGCTAAAACCATTCAAGCAGAAGACTTGCAAACTTGTAAAGATATCGGCGACAAAGGTTTAGAAGTTCTGCCAGCTACACCCGAAAAATTGAACTTACTAACTCACTGCAATGCAGGTGCGTTGGCAACAGCAGGCTACGGTACTGCTTTAGGTGTATTTCGTTCTGCTTGGCGAGAAGGAAGACTCGGAAGAGTTTTTGCAGACGAAACTCGGCCGCGTCTCCAAGGTGCAAAACTCACCACTTGGGAATGCGTGCAAGAAGGAATTCCCGTGACATTGATAGCAGACAATATGGCCGCTCACTGCATGAAACTCGGCATGATTCACGCAGTAGTTGTCGGTGCAGACAGAATCGCTGCTAACGGCGACGCCGCCAATAAAATTGGCACTTACAGTTTAGCAATTGTTGCCAAAGCTCACAACGTCCCGTTTTTTGTCGCCGCGCCTCTGTCAACAATTGATTTTGAACTTTCCGACGGCAGCAAAATCCCCATTGAAGAACGCGATCCAGTTGAAATGTATCAAGTTGGAACTACGCGAATTTGTCCTGTGGGAGTCGAATTTTACAATCCCGCTTTTGACGTAACTCCGGCCGAATTAATTTCAGGAATTATTACAGAACACGGCACGGTTGCTCCTGGGGCGTTGAAACAGTTTCAGGCAAAACAATTAGTTTGATTGTATGTTGCTCAACCGCTCATTCCACCTGTTGCCTGTGACATTAAGCAGGATTCCTAGCAGCCGCAACTGGCAGCTCAAAGTTGCACTCGCAGCTCTAACTCTGCCAGTTGTTTTCAGTCCTGTCTCGGAAGCTCAAGTGTCACAAACGCTTAAAGCTAAGGAATCACAAGCCAAACAATTTGTGGGTTCGATGAATAAAGCTCAGCAAGTTTACTATGCTGAAAAAGCAGGCTTTACAAGTTCTGTTTCCAATCTATTGGTTTATCTAGGTCTCCAAGTAAAACCTGACGCAGCCAATTACAGTTACTCGATCGGCATGGTCAACAAAGCTGCTGTATTTAACTACGGAGTATCGAAGCAAGCTAATCTCAAAAGTTTTGTGGGGGGAGTCTTTTTGGTGGGAAACAAGCCCCAAACAATGTTGTGTATAAATGCTGCTCCTGGCAAGACTAAACCAGCTAATCCAACTAATACCAAAGGGGTTTTAGCCTGCGGTGCTAATACAGCAAAAATTGCTCCATAAATTATGTCTAATTTACTGGGGATTTTAGCAAATAACTGGATAGTAAATGCAGATTTAGCTAAGCAATTGCTGGAACAAGAAGCTACTTTACTAGATGCTCGCGCACCGATTTTAAAGTTGTTTTGCCGTCTCCCACCAGCTATTCCCGTAACTTGGCAGGAATTTTCGCGTTCCGACTTTCCCCACAAGGGAAAAATTATCGAAAATAACACAGTTTTAACTCAAAAACTGCAAGCAATTGGTATTTGTCAAGACAAACCTGTCATAGTCGTTGCCGATTCGGTTAAAGGGTGGGGCGAAGACGGGCGAATTGTTTGGATGTTGCGGACTTTGGGACACGAAAAAGCAGTTTTTGTCGATGGAGGATATGGGGCTTTAATCAAAGCAGGAATTAATCGAGTAAAAGCTGCAAACAATCAACCAAAAACAGGAGATTTTGTAATATCTCGCCGCTCGAATTGGGAAATTCAGCGGGATGAATTTAAAGCTATTTTAGGAGATGCTAATTTAGCAGTTATTGACGCCAGAGAGCCGCGAGAATATGCAGGTAAAACGCCTTACGGAGAAAAGCGGGGCGGCCACATTCCCGGTGCGGCTCACCTCTATTACAAACAGTTAATGGACAAACAGGGACAACTGCTGAGTCGCGGGGAAATTGTCGCTATTTTGCAGCAAAAAGGAGTTTTGCAGTCAACTCAAATTGTGAGTTATTGTAGTGGGGGAATTCGCTCTGCATGGTTGACTTGTGTATTGACAAATGTGGGATTTTGTGCTAAGAATTATGCAGGTTCAATGTGGGAATGGTCGGCGTCGCCGGCAGATAGCTATCCTTTGTCAGTAATCCTTCCACGGGCAGGCTAGAAACCCACCCCACAAGAAAATTCAATAACAACTAAAGCTAAGGAATCCGAAGCCCAACAATATAGCAGTTTGCAAAATCGTTGCGGAATCTTCTATAAACGAGCTCAAGTGAGGGTAAATCAATAATGAACGAAATTAAGATATTATTCCTGGCATCTAATCCTGTAAGCTCTACTCAGCTAAAGCTGGATAAAGAAATTCGATATATTACCCAAAAAATACGTGCTTCACAGCATCGTGACTCATTAAAATTACTCTCAGCTTGGGCAGTACAACCTGACGACTTACTTCAACTGTTTAATGAGCATAAACCGGACATTGTACATTTCAGCGGACATGGAAGCCAACTAGGGGAAATCATATTAGTTGACAAGAACGGAAGACCTAAAGCCGTTGGCATAAAAGCGTTAAAAGCACTGTTTTCAACGCTTAAAGATAATATTCGTGCTGTTGTCTTAAATGCCTGTTACTCAGAGTTACAGGCAAAAGCAATAACCGAAGTCATTGATTGCACTATTGGAATGAATACTGCAATTGGTGATACTGCTGCTATTACCTTTGCAGCTTCATTCTACCGCGCTTTGGGTTTTGGTCGTTCTGTTCAGGAGTCCTTCAATCAGGGAATAACTGCTTTGCTATTAGAAGATATTAGTGAAGAGGATACTCCTAAACTTTTAGCCAAGCAGGGTGTTGATCTTGCTCAATTATTCTTTATAAAATTTTCTGCATCTAAAAATAATGTAGAACAATTTGATCCTGTTAAATCAGAAGAAAAAATAAATTTATCAAATAAAGTAATTGTTGATATATCAGTAATGACTGAAGATCAAAGTTTGTATCAAAGTTTGTACGGAAGTGATACATCACTGCATTATCAGGTTGAAAGATTTAAAAAAGGTATTCTGATCAAGAAGTCAATGGAATACCTCTCAAAAATTGAGAATGGAGATGAAATAGAACCAATTTCTTACGATCATGTTCCCTTCAAATGGGACTTTCCAAATCTAGACTTTAAGGTACTTAATAACAGTCGTCAAACTATTTTTCTCACAGAAGCTATTTTTGAAATTGAAAAGAGCTGGCTAGATCCGTCTCCAGTACCAATCATTGAGTGTGACTCTTATCATACGAACGCATTACACTTTTGGATAGTTAATGAGGGATGGGGTGAGGTAAAAGATTTAAAGGCGAGGTTTCATCTAACTCCTATACCTCGAGGTATGGGCAAAGTGAATTTCATAGACCCTGATGTAAAAGATTTAAAGGCTAGGTTTCATCAAACTCCTATGCATCGAGGTATGGGCGAAGTGAATTTAACAGAACCTTACCCTTATGAGGTTTGCGTAGGAAGCTTTTTAGAAAGTTTTAACGTCAACGTTGCTGAAGCTTTCCGCCATGCATCAATCACTTCTGGAGCAGCTTATGTTCGCGGTGAGCTTGAATTCAAAGGATGCAATATTTATGGTTTAATAGAAAAAACAATCGTCAAATTTTCCACCATAGTTTGGGCACCTAATCCTGAACCTTTACTTGGAGCACCTCTACGACCAACCTACCAATATGGGACTAAATTCCAGGTCACAGGGGAAAACTATAAACGCCACGTCTCAATCTCTCATTCCTTAAAGCCTGGAAAGACAGATCGTTTCAATATTAAAATAGGCATGGACAAGTCTTCTTACCATCGCTTTAAAGTAAAAATAGCCTACAATGATGGTCGGGAAATTTTATTGCCAGATATTAAAATGTCTACATTTGTGCCTCGTTCTGGCATAAGATATATGAGGGAAAGCAGTGGTGACAAGTCAAGGCTCAAACCCAGTGGTCAATGGGATTTTCGGCAGTGGCTCAAAGAAAAATGGTTCTCCAGGTAGGGTGGCATCCGGAAAGTAGTAGGGTGCGTCTACCTGACGCACTCTACTGAAAACCAAACCCAATCATTATCATGGGAATTTAACCTTAATAAACGGGCGGGTTTCAGGTTGAAAATCTCTAACCGACTTGTTCGATATACTGAGCGAGATCGTCGCGCAGGCGGCTGAGTTCGGCTTCGGTGGTCACGCGCACGCGATCGTCCCTAACCGTAATCAGCACTTTTGCAGCAAAAGGAGTTGGCCAGATATTCGGATTGCAGAAAACTTCAAAAAATACATCTCCTGCATACCGATATTCCATCGGTTTTTGGGGAGAAGCTTTAGCGCCAGCGGTTTTGGCTGCTACAGCTTTCAAGCTTTCCATCAAAGCTGCAATTTCGCTTTGCAAATCCCGCGCGGCTTGCGGGGAAAAGCTAAAGGAGACAGAACCTTCGACTAAATTCAGTGTCAGCGGAGAAAGAGACATGGCAATGAAATTTAACATACAATTGTTAATGATAAAAAATATAGTAACCCAAAAGAAGTACATTCCAGCTCAATTGGACTGCGAAACTGGTATTAATTAAAAATTGTCTCAAGAAGCTAGGCTAAATTAATGAATATAAATCTAGTCGCAAGCTAGATTCCGCAAGAGTTTTAACCTGTTATGACTTGATAAGCTTTAAACTAGAAACCAGAAAACTTGACGGCCGATCGAGGAGAGTTTATGGTTGCCGATAACCGTTCCGAAGTCCGCAAGGTTTTAATAATTACTTTATTACTAAATTTGCTGGTGATGGCAATTAAAGCAGCCGTGGGATGGCTGACTGGTTCCCTCAGTTTGCTGGCAGATGCTTTGCACAGCGTCACGGACAGCGCTAATAATATTTTAGGATTGGTGACTAATCATTATGCCAATCCGCAACCCGATCGCGATCATCCCTACGGACACCAAAAATTTGATGCTCTCGGAGCTCTGGGAATTGCTGCTTTTCTGGGAATTGCCTGTTTTGAAATTCTCAGCGGTGCTGTCGAAAGGCTGATTAACGGGGGTAAAGTTGTCAAAATATCCCCAAATGAACTGTGGATTTTGCTTATTGTACTGGGGATTAATATTTTTGTCACTTTTTACGAGCGCAGAGTTGGCCAACGTCTCGGTAGCGCGATTTTAGTGGCTGACGCTCAGCACACGATGAGCGATGTTTGGGTGACAATTATGGTCCTCGGCGGGTTGATCGGTGTTTGGCAAGGCCAGGTTTTAAACATACCTCAACTGCAATTCCTGGATGTGTTTTTGTCTTTTCCTGTGGCTGTTTTGGTATTTAGCAGCGGTTGGAACGTTTTAAGGGAAAATCTGCCTTGGTTGGTCGATGAAATGGCGATCGCACCGGAGATTATTCACGCGATCGCGATCGATGTACCGGGGGTTGTCAACTGTCACTCGATCGCCTCCCGTGGCGTTGTAGGGCGTCAAGTATTTATTGATATGCACATGATTGTGGATGCTGTCGATGTAGAAACAGCTCACCGGATTACAGAAGAAGTAGAAGCCCGTTTGGAAGAAGGTTTCAGCCCTGTACGCATCTTAATTCACGTTGAGCCGCCGGCTTACCATTCCGACCAAATTAGCTACGATTCTCAAGAGAAGGAAGAAGTTAAGCGTGAAGTTGGGTAACGAATGAGTGTAAGGGATTTAAAGGGTGTAACGGATAGACTGAAGCTGGAAGAGGATGGATGTGAAGGAGGAAATATTTAGGCTGTGTTTCCAGCAAACAGCAGGTTGAGGGAGGAAGGAGGAAGGCGGTTTTTGCGATCGCAATTCCTCCAATTTTTCAAATGCTATCAATGGAATTAAAGCGATCGCACTTGATTTAGTGCTAGTTTTCCACAGGAAAAGGGGGGTTTTCCACAGAAATAGGCAAGTTTTCCACAATAGCTTTGATAATTATCGGGCAAAAGACTATTGGTACAAGTTCCGAGTTTTTTGGATTTCTACGGCCATTTTCTGTCGCAAGTCCCAAGGTAGCAGAATTTCGACTTCTGAACCTAAAGCGCGCAACCACCTCAGCGGGTAGTAGTCTGTCTCTCGGTAAGTGACTTGGTAGTAAGCATCGTCGGTTGGGCGAGACTGGAGGATTTGTAAAAGTGCCGATCGGTGTTCTGGGTTGGGAGTATATTGTTTGATTAATGTGGCGGCGCGATCGTACTCTATGGCGTTACAGGTATGGTGAATGCTGATTCCCTGCATATAACTTTGATGAAAAGTGCGATCGAACCGCAATACCATCAGCGCAGTTTCTTTATAAAAATCGCAGCCCCAAGCTTCCTTTAACATATCGTTAACTGTTTTGGGAGTTGGCAGGTTATTTTCCTGATATTTTTCCTTGAGTAATTGGGGAACCCGAGAATCTTGCCAATCCAAGGATTCTAGACGTTTTGAAATAATGCGATCGAGCCGATATTTGTACCAATTAATTTCACCTCTGGGGGTGCTGCCGTAGGCACACAAATATTTAGCTCGATCCATAAAGTAAATACACACAGGATAAACAACGCACTCTTTAATCATATCTTGATGAGCGCTGCGATAAGTTAATAGCAAAGGAGCGATATTTTGAGAATCCCACATTTCCTGCAATTCGCTCTGAAATTGAGCGACAGCATCTTGCATGGGACTAGATTCGGGTACGAGATAATCAACGTACAAAAAGACGCGGTGATTATCTTCATCCACTACCTCTTCTGAAAATTGGTCGGCTAATAAAGGCAAACTTGGGTCGAGAAAACTAAACATCCCCAAAGTAGCAGCGAGATAAGCCTGTGTTTTTGGAGTCAAATTGCTGTCTGTATTGGGGTTTTCTGTTTGACAGGAAATTGGCGGTATTTGTTCAACTCGGCGGTAGTTTTTACTTCTACCCGTCACCCTGGTTAACCGTTGCAGCAAATGCCGCTCCACCAATAAATCGAAGTCATTTTGCAGCGATTTTCGCACCTGAGCGAATAACTTTTCTGCTAAGAGCTTGTCTAAATCAGCATCGGCAATAGCTATTTGTTTTTGCAAAGAATGCCGCCACTCGTTTACAGATACATTCCATTTTGTCAACCACTGTTGCGTTGTTTTGTTGCAAGCACAATTCGGGTCTGAATAGTTAAGAATATCTTCCTGCTTTTCATCTTTGTAATTTTTGCCAAAGAAAGCTTCGCGCCAATCAGCATAGGTAAAGGGGCTGCTAAGGGCAATATATCCCTCGTCGCTGTACAGCCAAGTTACCAAAACCCATAACCTGATGGCGCGGGTGAGATTTTGCATTTGGTCGAGAGTTCCGTTGGCGAAATCCTCTAGCAGTCTGGGGTGTGGCGGATTGCTAAATGTTGGGTTCATGGTGGGTTGAGGGATTTAAATTGTGTTTTATAGCGTAAGGGCGATCGGAAGGGGGTGTTTCCGATAGTATGCAATAATTGGCGTACAAGTTGAGCAAGACGGAGAGACAGGCTTTATGAGTACATCTGAGTTCGACAAGTACAAAGTTGACCACCTGTTTTTGCTGATTGGCGAGAACCCTTTGCCTAACTATGTAGCAGCGAGACTTTTGTTAAATCCAGGAGGTACCCCCTACCTTGTGTATACGACTGGTACAGAGAAGCCAGCCAAGCGTCTGCAAACAATATTGAGTAGCGAACCAATTGGTTTAAAGACAGCTCAACTTGTGCCGCTCAACGATGGCGAAGCTGATGCCTATCAGATTCAAAAGGCAATTCGCTCTAAGCTAGAAACTATCAAGGATGGAAAAATTGGATTGAATTATACGGGCGGTACGAAGGCGATGGCTGTACACGCTTACAGAGCAGTTTTTAGCAAAGAGCGTCCCCAGACTGTGTTTAGCTATCTTGACCCGCGTAGATTGGAGATGTGCATAGATCGAGAAAATGGCGCTCGCATCCGCATCAAAGTGAAACCAGAAGTGATTCCCGTCCAACTTGCCAAAGTGTTTCAAATACACGGATGGACGTGGCAAGACAAATCAGATCCTATTGACAAGCCGGAATTACCTGAAGCTGCAAAAGCCTTTGCTGAATTTCATAATAATGGTGATTTAGTGCAACTATGGCGTGATTGGTGTAATGAAGTTTTGCGGAAAGCAGCAAGAGATGAAAAAGATAAAAATAAATGGAAAAAGGAAACTAAGCTAACAGAGATTTCTACTTTGAGCCTTGAGAAACTGAAGTCTAAGGAAAACATCATGAGTACCTTGAGTCATTTAGGAGTTGTGGGTGAAAATTTATCACTTCATGCTATCAAGGAGAAAGGAATCAAAAGCTTAGAATCTGCCTGTAAATGGTTAGACGGTGAATGGTTAGAGCATTATGTTTTACAACAAGTGCAAGAAATCCCTGAAGACTTATCTATTTACGATAGCGCTACTTCATTTTGGATTCGGAATCCAATCGATCCGAAAAATACTAAATTTCAGTTTGATGTTGCCTTCATGCGAGGATATCAGCTATTTGCGATCTCTTGTACAACTATCGCTCGTAAATCTGATTGCAAATCGAAGCTATTTGAAGCTTACATCAGAGCGCGACAACTCGGTGGGGATGAAGCGCGAGTGGCTCTAGTATGTTGTGCTAGCGATAAAGATGTTAACGCCCTTGAAACAGAAATTGTAAATGTTTTTAACCCGGCTCCCGAAAGTGGGCAAAGAAACCACAAAATAGCCGTGTTTGGACGTGATGACCTAATGGATTTAGCGAGCAGGATTGCAGAATGGATCAAGCAAAATGATAAGGATGCAAAATGAAAAATTTTACTGTCACTGTACTAGATACAACAGGAATTCAACCCTACATTTTCGGTAGTAACCGCCTGCGCGAAAATATTGGTGCATCTTACCTAGTTTCTCAGGCAACAGATGACTGGGCTATAGAAGCTTTACATACCTTCGCGCGCCAAGATATAAATCGCAAAGTTTATGCTTTCAATCCTAAAGATCCTAAAAAGCATCAACCAGATGCCAAACCACGTATTGAAGATGATGGACTAGCTGCTGAATTAGTTTATGCAGGTGGCGGCAATACAGTATTGTTGTTTTCAGACAAGCAATATGCCGTGCAATTTACTCAAATTTTGAGCAAGCGAATCTTAGAAGAAGCACCAGGAATTAATCTTGTAGCTGTTCATCAAGAATTTGATTGGGATAGTCAATCTCTATATGATGTCGTTCAGAATTTGATGAAAAATGACTTGGATGCCAAAAAGCGAAGCCGGATACCCTCTGCACCATTGCTGGGTTTGGGTGTGACTGCAACTTGTCGCTCGACTCAGTTAGTTGCTGTAGGTGAAAGTGAAAAATTTGAAGATGACGAACCCTATCTTATTTCGACAGAGATTGATGCAAAAATTAAAGTTATTTCTAAAGCTAACGATAAACTGCAAGCAATGTTTGCTACTTTTTTAGATTCCTATGAATTCCCTCTGAGAACCGACAAAATGGGGCGTTCTGAAGGAGATTCTAGCTATGTTGCTGTGATTCATGCTGATGGCAATGGTATGGGTAAGCGCTTTCAAAATTTTGGCAAGCATAAAGGCAATCGGGACTACATTATCGATATGCGTAAACTTTCCCACAGCCTTAATCAGGCTGGTATTAATGCACTGAAAAAAGTAATAAAAATACTGGTTGAATCGATTGAGGTAGATACAGATGGGAAGAGAAAGGTAAAAGGTAAGTTTGAAATAAAAAATAATTATTTACCCTTCCGTCCTCTAGTCTATGGTGGTGATGATGTCACGTTCGTTTGTGATGGACGCTTAGGTTTAGAACTGGCTGCTATGTATCTTGAAGCACTCGAAAACCAGCCAATTGCAGATGGTGAGGATATTAAAGCTTGTGCAGGAATTTGTGTTGTCAAAACTCATTATCCCTTTGCACGCGCTTATCAACTTAGCGAAGATTTGTGCCGAAAAGCTAAAAAATTTGTTAAAGATGAAGACAAAGGAGATTTCTCAGCTTTGGATTGGCATCTAGCAGCCAGTGGCTTAAGTGGATCGATTTCTGAAATTCGCGATCGCGAATATCGGGTAAAATTTCCGGATTGCGAGAAAGCTGCCTCATTAGAAATGCGACCTATCAGTTTGAAAAAAGAAATCGATAGCGATTGGCGTACTTGGCAAGGTTTCACCAAAGTAGTCAAGCACTTAAATGAAGATGAAGATTGGAAAGGTCGTCGAAATAAGGTGATTGCCTTACGAGATGTACTCCGTCAAGGAATTGAAGCAACTCAGAAGTTTCTCAAAAACTACAGAATAAAGGATGAGCAACTGCCAATTTTCCCAGAATTTAGCGGTCAGAGTATAGATTTAGCTAAAAAAGGTTGGCTGAATGGAATTTGTGGTTACTTTGATGCTATTGAAGCAATGGACTTTTATATCTCACTGAGAGAAGAATTAGATGCCAATTTATCAACTGAAAATAAAACTGCTGAGTGATACAACTTTTGGACGGGGAGATGGAGTCGCAGGTTTAATTGACCAAGAAGTCGAACACGATCCTTTTGGTTTTCCCTACTTGCGGGGACGTACTCTCAAGGGATTGCTGAGTGAAGAAGGCGATAACTTAATTGCAATGTTGACTAATCATCGCCCATCTTGGGAAAGGGTTGCTGGCGATTTATTCGGTACATTGGGCAGTACCATCGGAACAATGGGTGCAGTTCATGTAGGTGATGCTTGTTTGCCGGAGGATTTACGTCAAGCTGTTGCTTTCCAGATTAAGGATGAAACTTTAACAAAAACAGAGGTACTTGATTCGCTAACAACTATCCGTCGTCAAACTTCTATAGACCCACAATCTGGTACAGCAGATGAAGGTAGTTTGCGTTCATTTCGTGTAGTTTTGCGCGACCTTTGTTTCACGGCAGACTTAATTTTTGAGAAGATGCCAAGTGATGAAATGCTGTCACTTTTAGCGGTGGGTTCGCTAGCACTTCGGCGCTTAGGGAGCGGCAGAAATCGAGGTCGCGGTCATGTGCAATGTACGTTACATGATGCAGACGGTAATGACATCACGCATCACTATGCTAACTATTTTGCAAAATAAATCAAGGAGAAAGTTGCATGAAAGCAATTATTTTAACATTACAAACTCAGCAACCAATTCTCGCCACTTCATTTCAAGGCGATCCCAACAGCGATGTATCGTACTCTTACATTCCGGGCAGTATGATTCGCGGTGCAATTATTGGGCGTTACATGAGGCAGCATCACTTGTCCGAACTGGATTTAACTAATGATGAAGTGAAGCGATTGTTCTTCGATGCCAATAGTACCCGCTACTTAAATGCTTATCTTTTGAGTTACGAAAAGCAACCGCAACGCACTCTTCCCCTACCTTTATGTTGGTTCAAGGATAAGGATGAAGAACTTAAGGATAATTCGCCTATTACTGTCTATGATTTCAGTATTGAGAGAGGAGACAATCCAGAAACTCCAAAATCTGTTGGTGAATACTTCTGGAGAAAGGAACGGGGAGGGATAAAATTATACAAAGAAAAGCGACGGATTAATATTCATAATTTTCGCGATCGCAAAAAAGGACGTTCTACAGATAACCAAGGTGAAATTTTCCGCTACGATGCTCTAGATGCGGGACAAATCTTTCAATCAGTCATTTTCTGCGAAGATGAAGACGTAACAGCAATTCAAGATTTATTAGCAGAACCTAACTTATGGTTAGGAGGTTCTAAAAGTGCTGGATACGGACATACCAAGATTATCGATCCAAAACCTCTTAATGCTTGGGATGAAATTGGAGTTCCTGCAGAAGAACGCGAAGATAATGACGAAGTTTTAAACATTACACTTCTCAGCGACACGCTTTTAAGGGATGAATGCGGTCAACCTGTAGCAGATCCGATGTTAATTAAACAAGCTGTCGAGGAAATGTTAAATATCTCATTGCCTGAACCTAGCAATATTTTTGGTGGTAGCACTTTAATTGGTGGATTTAACCGTAAATGGGGATTGCCTTTACCTCAAGTACCAGCATTAGCAGCAGGAACTGCGATTGTTTTTAAAGGTGTTGAAATTAATTCAGAGCAAATTCAGTTACTTGAGGCTTATGGGATTGGAGAGAGAAGAGAAGATGGTTTTGGTCGAATTGCTATAAATTGGTTAAAAAAAGAAGAGTTTTCAGCCAGTTTAGCTAAGCCATCTAGTAGCTCTACTTCCTTGGAAAAAGAAAGTTCACATCTTTTGGCTGAACAGATGGCACAAAGATTGCTAGAAAAAAAGCTAGAACAATATCTTCAAAAAGAGGTTGGACCTTTAAGCTTGGATGATGGCATCAGTAACAGTCAACTGTCTCGACTACAATCTGTTGCACGACAAGGGCTTCCCAATGGCGATTGTAGTTTAGTTATCTCCTTGCTAAACAACTTACCATCGAATGCTAAGAGTCAGTTCGAGCGCACAAAAATCGGCAATAAATCATTCCGACAACAGCTAGATGAGTGGCTGGGCAATCCGACTGATTGGATTCAGGGAATAGAAGTAAAAATTGCTGATGTAGAGCGCAAGTTTGATGACGATCGCGCTAGACAAGATAAGCTAGCTGAAAAGTACACGCTGCGGCTGATTATGGCAGTGGCAAAGAAGGCAACTAAGGAGAAAAAATAATGAGTCAAGAACGCCTAAACCGCAATCAGCATCCGATCGCCCAACGCATTATTGTACGCGGTATCTTAATTTTAGATACGCCGACTTGCTTGGGAAGTGGTGACGCAGATAGCCCAACGGATATCGCATTGCTTAGAGATAGTGTTAGTGACTCTGCGCTTTTAACTGGTGCATCAATTGCAGGTGCTTTGCGGAACTACTTGCGCGAGTGCGAACACGGGTATGGTGCAGGTGAACAAAATTGCGATCGGGCTACTAACTTATTTGGTGGTACTCGTCGCGATCCTGAAGGCGAACAAAGTCCATTAATTATCAATGATGCTATCAGCAGCACTATCCCGACTGTGGAATTAAGAGATGGTGTAGAAATTGAACTCACAACTGGCACAGCCAAACCAGGCCATAAATATGACTTGGAACTGTTAGCGGCAGGAACAGAATTTCCGCTCTACTTTGAATTGCTCATAGAAAAAAATAAAGCTCAAACAGAACAGCAACCATTAATTAATTGTTTAGCATTAGCCTTAGAAGGTTTAGAACGAGGTGAAATCGGGATTGGCATGAAAAAGCGGCGCGGTTTTGGTCGCTGTCATGTAAAAGAGTGGCAGGTTTGGAATTTTAACTTGGAAGATGCGAGCGATCGCACAGTGTGGTTAAATTTTGAACATTGGCATACAGGTTTATTACCCGATCGCGAAACATATTCATCAATTGCTACAGCTCTGGGAGTCTCATTAGAGAATAAGGAAGATAAGCGCGATCGCTTCCTCATGCACGCCACATTCCAATTAGTAGGTTCCCTCCTAATTCGTTCCGGTCAAGATTCAACTGGACGCGCTCCCGATGTTGTACACTTGAAATCTCATCGACCAGATCAATTAGACTCAGTACCAGTATTATCCGGTACGAGTTTAGCTGGAGTATTACGCCATCGAGCCGAGCGCATTGTTAACACATTGGGCGGTAGTTCAACACTTGTGAAAGAGTTATTTGGTTTTGTTGAAGGGAAGGAAGCCAAATCAAGTCGTTTAGTCGTTCACGAGAAAGTAATTGAAAAGGCTACTGACTTAGTACAAAATAGAATTGCGATCGATCGCTTTACAGGAGGTGCATATCACGGCGCATTATTTGAGGAACAACCTATCTTTGGTGGTGATGAAACCATTGTAACTATTGAACTAGAGTTACGAAAGCCAGAAGGATATGAAATTGGATTGTTGTTACTCTTGCTAAAAGATTTGTGGACAAGCGATTTACCTGTGGGAGGTGAAAGCAGTATTGGCAGAGGACGTTTAAAAGGAATCAAGGCAGACTTAATACATCATCATCCACCAATTCCACAACAATGGGAAATTTCTGAGGAAAATGGAACATTGCACGTTACCGATAAAGCTGACAAAGGGGGTTCGGGAGAATCAGTTAGAGATGCGCTAGAAGGATTTGTTAAAGCATTGTTAGCACATTTAGGGAAGGAGGTAAAGGTATGAAGGATGCGGTGGATTGTTCATCTCAAACTAAAAAATTCGTTAATGACGATGAGTTATGCAGTTGGCTAGAGGAGCAAGCCAAGTCTTATCAACTACCTTATTTGTTAGGTCATGCTGATGATGGGGTAATTTGGGGTCGTTTTGATGAGTTAAATAATTGGAAGCTGACCACTGCTGAAAAGGTATTTCACCAACCTAATTTTAATGTTGACTTTCCCAAGCTACGGTTATTGACATTGCAACAATGTCGTGTATTTGGTGAAAATGGTGAAGTCTTCCTTTGGCAGAGTGGAGTGCAGTGGAAATGGCGTCTGATTGGTAAGTCAGAAGAGGATAAAATCACAGAAAGCCAAATTCTTTATGGAACGCAGGGAAGAGAGAGAGAAGGCTTTACTTTACTTTCAGATGGTTCTCAGGGACTCAGACACGCCGTGCCATTAACAGGTATTACTTTTGATAAAGAAGGAAAAAAACGTCCAGTTCGTCTTCTTGTACATCACTACATTACTTTTGATGATACAGGTATAGCTCGGATATATCTCAGCCGTCTTGTTGATTTAAAAACTCAGAAAAACTAGGAATATTGAGGATTTAGTATGGCTCCTAAACATTTGAGACAAATACCAGAAAATCGGCAGGCGATCGCGCCCTACAATTTTGTCGAACTACCCGATCGAGTTGTAGAAGTGACTGAAGATTCTCTGCCAAAAAGCAACTGCTACGAGCCAAAACGTCACACTGGAAAAATTGACTGTACTTTAACTACTTCATCACCTCTATACATTCGCTGCGGATTAACTACAGAAGAATTTAAAGATGGCAAGGAAGCTAAAGACTTGCCAGACTTTTTCTACACCAATCCAACTGCTAAAACTCAAAAGCCTGTCATTCCTGGTAGTAGCTTGCGCGGAATGGTACGAACGCTTGTTGAAATTATTAGTTTTAGCAAGATAGAGCGAGTATCGGATCGGAAACATTTTTTCTTTCGGGCCGTTGCTACTACTGAAAATGATGATTCTTTAGCTCAAGCATACAAGAAATATATAAATCCTCAAAATGTCAAAGCGGGTTATCTCAAAAAAGAAGGAGATCGCTGGTTTGTTTGTCCGGCAAAATCTTTCAAAGGCGTGACATTTGCTTGGGTTAAAGAGGAAGATTTATCAACTGCTGATTTTCCTGCACTCATCAGGATGGATGAGTCTGGATATTTACCTCAGTACATCCCGGTGAGCTTTAGAAATATCAATAAAAACAAGAATAACCGTTATTTCGCAGAGGATGTTAGCCCGCCTAATTCTCCTCCAATGAATAACGGGATGTTAGTCAGCAGCGGTAATATGAAACAAAGTGATGATTCTTCTAAGAAAACCACCCGCCGCAATCATTGTATAGTATTTCAGCAGATTCCAAGTCTGAAGAAATTAGAAATTGACCCCCTTGCGGTTCAGCATTACTGCGATGCACTCACTGACTTTCAAAAGTCTAATCCGTTTGATAGTAATTTCGGAGTTTTACAAGATAGCAGGCCAATCTTTTACTGTCAGCCACAAAATGGAACACTTGTGACTTTCTTCGGTCAAAGTCCTAATTTTCGCATTCCATATTCTCCTCAAAGTGATGGAAAAGCTGCTTCAGCAGTTGATTTTATTCCTGACGGTTTAGGTAAGTCTGATAAACTAGACTTGGCTGATGCGATCTTTGGATTTATTAAAGATAAGCAACCAGGAGAAAAACAAGCAAAAGCCCGTTCGGGAAGAGTATTCATCAGTGATGGAATTTGTGACAAGACTACCTGTGATGATATATGGTTAAGTAAAAACATAATCACACCAAAAATTCTCGCCAGTCCTAAACCAACTACTTTTCAACACTACTTAGTTCAAACCAGTCATGGTAAAAATGCTTTGAAACACTATGCTAGTAAGCCCCAGGAAGATACTGCGATCCGGGGACATAAACTTTACTGGCATAAAGGCTCATCTCCGGCAATTCAACAGGAAAATCCCAATGAAGTTTCCGATACGCAAAAAACAGAAATTAAGCCAATAAAGCCAGGAGTAGATTTTCAATTCACTATTTATTTTGAAAATCTGACTGATGTAGAACTTGGGGCATTATTAGGGGTGCTTGATATTGCTAAAGATGAAAAATATCGCCTGTCATTAGGGATGGGAAAACCTTTGGGAATGGGAGCAGTCAAGATTGAGTCTAAATTGTATCTCAGTAAGCGCAACCGACGATATAGCAGCTTATTCGACGGTCTTAATTGGGCAATTGGTGAACAGTTTGAAGACAACATAGATTATCCAATACTTTTTGAAAATTACGTGCTGGAAAAGATTCGGCAGACTGGAAAATTCAGCGATATTGAGCGTATTCAAATGCTTTTAGCAATGCTGAGTTGGCAAGATAGTCCTTCAGCAGATAAAACACGTTACATGGAAATTGAACGCCAACAACAACCATTGGACGGCGATACCAATGAGTATAAAACTCGGCGGGTACTACCTACACCATTGCAGGTAATACAAAAGCAAGGACACGATCGCCCTACTCTACGAGCTTCCATACCTCCCCAAAACCAGGAATCATCCATCATAACCACTTCATCACCTGCAAAAGTTTCTCAATCTGACCAAGTAAATAAATTTTGCGATGGTCAAATTGTAGAAGCTAAAGTTTTAGATATTGCAACTAAAGTTATAGACAGTAAAAAAACAAAAACTACGATTACCTATGAGGTCAATGGCTCAAAGCTTGGGAAGACAGAAGATTTTTATAAAAAGTCTGTTTCATTGGCTAAGGGAGATGTTGTCAAACTCAGAATTACAGAGGTAAAAAATGGCAATATCAAAAAATACGACCGTCTGGAGTAGCACGATCACTCTTTTTACTAAAAGCGAGCGCACTTCCCAATCCCATCCACTCAAAACCGATCGCCCTTTCCCCATGCTAAAATCAGCTCAATACAATACGCAACCTAAATTTGGTAAGCGATCATGCCCTTCAGTGCTTATAAAACCATCAGTTCAGTCCTCAAAGAATTTCAAATCACCTACACCGAATCTAACTTCATAGTAGAAACAGAGTTTCATGTCTCTGACTATTTTCGAGAAGATTTGGAATTTACAATGCGAGAGGGAGTCGTTGACAATTCTGAATTTGCCATTTGCGAAAATTTGATTTATCCAGTGCTCAAAGAAGTTTGGAAGCGCTATTACAGCGGGTTTGTTTTGTGGAGCCATCAATCTCTCACCTACGATCAATATCTTTCTGGATTTCCTGAATATATTTTGGCTAAACGTTCTTCATTAGGAAAAGTGGTTTTTGAACAACCTTACTTTCTGTTAGTGGAAGCGAAACAAGATAACTTTGAAAATGGATGGGTTCAGTGTTTGGCTGAAATGATTGCGACACAGCGACTGAATGAAAAATCCGAGCAAGAAGTATTTGGAATTGTCTCGAGTGGGGGAGTATGGCAGTTTGGCAAGCTGAAGTCAAATAGTTTTACTAAAAACAAACAGTCTTACTTGATTGATGACCTAAATCGACTATTTGCCACTATTAATTACGTGTTTCAACAGTGCGAATTGCTGCTGGATGCTGAAATTGGCGATCGCAATTAATCCGCTTCCCCAATCAAGGTAAAAGCCGCCCAATTGCTCGGTTGAGGGTGCCGTCGCATCGTCACTAACATTGCCTGCCGCAGCGCTGCCGCTTTATCGGAAGTCTGCTGCAATTGACGGTAAAATTCTGTCATCAAATCCGCTGTCGGTGCGTCGGGTACAAACCACAGCGATACTACAATACTGGAAACTCCCGCAGCAATAAACGATCGCGACAATCCCAGCACTCCATCTCCCGAAATCGTTCCCCTACCGGTATTGCAAGCGCTCAGTACCACCAATTCCGCGTTCAGCTTCAGGTGGAGAATCTCCCCAGAAGTCAGCAAACCGTCACCTGCACCCCCCCTTGAATCGGCGGTAGTTGAAGTCATAGCCCCCCCTTGATGTAGGGGCAATCCCGCTGTGGTTGCCCCGGTTGGGGGGGTGCGATCGGGTGCAAGCGCGATCGCCCCCGGTACTCCCAAATCCATATCTTGCAATTCCTTGAGCAATCCGTGAGTCGCTAGATGAATGATTCTCGCTTGCGGCATCTTCTGCACGATCGCCCTTTCTGTAGCATCCTTGCCGACAATAGCTTGCGTTTGGAGTATTCTCGCAATTGCGATCGCTTCCTCTTGGGCCCCAGGCAAAGGACTCAAAGGTGTCGGCGCCTCATCCGGGATCGATCGAATGCTGGGCATTGTCGGATTTCCGACTACCAATAACTGCGAACTCGGGTGCGATCGCAGCCGCTGCCGGTGCTGGCGAGTTAAATCCAATACTTGAATTGAAGGTGCAATTGAGACAGTATGTTTTTCTATTATATAATTTCCCGCTGCATCTTGTAAAGCTGCAAATGGAATTAAAAACAGCACGCCTTGGGGGATAAAAATTACCCGGTCGCCCTCATTTTTTGGCAAAATATTGGCGAGCGGTTCTATCAATAATTTGTAAGTTTGATGCAGGCGGCGGTTGAGTCTTCGAGTTGAAACCGCTGCCGAATTATTTGCACTTTCTGCGGCGCGGGCATCCGGTGCAGAACCGCGAGTTCTGCCCGTAGCAGCAGCTACTAGCGTATTCCTCGCCACATCAGCCAGGGAAATATCTAAATTGCTGGTATCAATTTGGCGGAAAGCAATATCGCCGCTTGGGGCTATCGCCCAGACATAAAGTTTTTCATCATCAACAATTGAATACTCAATTAATGTCGCTTTTTGCTCCGCAGCTATCCGTCTGATTTGCGCTAAATTTGGCGGTTTTGGCACAGCTAATTGTTCGGAATTCTCAGTTCCCAGGCGAGAAGCCAACAGCTCGGCAAATGCTCGAGCCCTGCCTCTTTCCGCAATTTCTAAAGCGGCTTCTATTTGGTTTTGAGCAATCAAAGCCTGCTGCAAAAAACTGTAAGTTTCAGCTTGTTTTTCAAACAGCGATACTTTATTTTCGTCAGTCAATCCCGGCCGCAGGGATTCCCAAACTTCCACTGCGGTCATTAATTTCTTTGTTGCCTCCTCAAAGCGGTCGCTTTTTAACAAAGTTGCGCCGATATTGCTGAGAGTATAGCCGGCACCTGGGCTGTTATTTACTTCCCGAAAAATGGTTAAAGCTTGCTGGTAGAATTGCAGCGCTGTTCGAGCGGACTTTTGCTGGCGGTGAACAGTTCCCATGCGATCGAGGGTGACAGCTTCTCCGGGGCGATCGCCTATTTCCCGCCGAATTGCCAAAGCTTGTTCTAAAGATGCCAAAGCTTTTTGATATTCAGCGAGATTGCTGTAAGCAAAACCGATATTAGTTAAAATTCGACCTACTCCCATGCGATCGCCCGCTGCTTCCAAAATCTCCAGCGCTTGTTTGTAGTAAGATAAAGCTTCGGTATATGCACCTTGATTGCTGTAATTCAAGCCAATATTATTGAGAGTAGTTCCTTTACCTCTACCGTCCTTTACTTTATCAAAAATTGCCAAAGCTTGCTGGTAAAATTCCAGAGATTTTTTATACTGACCGAGATTGTCGTAAACGGCCGCCATGTTATTGAGAGTTATCGCTTCACCGAGCGCATCTTGGACTGCGCGGCGGAGTGCCAAAGCTTGCTGGTAAAATTCCAAAGCTTTTTGATACTGACCGAGATTGCGGTAAACTGCTGCTATGTTTGTCAGGGTTGTGCCTTGCTCTTTCCGAGCTTTGTGCTGTTGAAAAATTGTCAGGGCTTGCTGATAGTAATTGAGCGCTTTTTGCGACTCGCCTAGATTGTTGTAAACCAAACCAATTTGGTTTAGCGTTGCTGCTTCTGCTTGCGGAGCGCTCATTTCCCTGAGAGTTGCCAAAACCTGCTCGAATGTTTTCAAAGCTGTGCGGAGTTGACCTTTATTTAATTGCTCGGTAGCTGCTTGATAAAGCTGTTCTGCTTTCGATTTGTTGGTTTCGCGAACTGTTGGGGTTTGTGCCAGAGAGATTTGAGGACAGAAAAATATCTGCCCAGATGGAGACGCCCACAGCAGCAGCGTTGCAGTCGCTAAAAATAGGCATCGGGTATAAAATGTTTGGCAGTCGATCGCCACAAGCAGCTTCTATTCTTAGGATTATAATAATGAGTGTAGGTTATTTCTGTAAATTCACTTATAAATTATGAGCAAATTTTACAATTCTCAAGGATGGCGCGATCGGGCGGCGGTGCTAGCGGGAATTTTTGGCCTCAGCAGTCTCTTGATTTTACCCGTCTTAGCGCAATCTAACCGCGAATCCCAGAGCACTTTTCAGCCCTCTTCCGTACTTGACTCCCCCCAGCGATCGGGCGGCAACATTGCAGATACTCTCAAGAGAGAAAGCGAATTCCAAACTCTTGCTTCTGTGTTAGCTGTTGCTGGTTTGACGGATATGCTCAGACAAGAAGGTCGTCCTTTAACAATTTTCGCTCCTACCAATCAAGCTTTTCGTAAAAATGCCGCTGTTTACAATCAGCTACTCCAGCCGCAAAACAAGGAGAAATTAGCGAGAGTTTTGAAATATCATTTAATTGCTGGCAGTGTCACTGCTGAAGATGTGAATAAAGGGGAAATTAAAACAGTTGAAGGCGGCACGGTGAAAATTCGCGTCGCACCTGATGGAGTGATTATGAATGATAATGTTAAAGGAGTTCAACCGTCTATTGAGGCTAAAAACGGGGTAATTGTGCGGGTAGATAATTTACTTTTACCCCCGGATTTATGAAACGGACTTTGACGCGATCGGGCATTTCGGTAGTCCGACAGTCCGGCAGGGGTTTAAACCCCTGCCTCATAGCTTAAGTCGGTTGAAACCGACTGTTAATTACGATCGCACTTCCGATAAATTTGAGTTTTCTTTTAGAGGGCTTTAGCTGTGAGACCGGGGTTGAAAACCCCTGTCGGACTATCGGAACGATCGACCAACCCTCAGAACGATAGAAAAAACTGCGTTAACAATTGCCAATAATCAACTATCAACTGTTTGCTGCTACTTCCAATTTCCCACTAAAACATAAGGCGCCCAGAAATATGGATGCTGGTATTTGCTATCTTTTAAAAGCTTGACTTGAGCTCGGCGCAGCGCTTCAGCTTTGTTAACCTGCCCTTGAGATTTAGCTAATTCGCTGTAGAATTCGCTCATAAACACAGCCGTGCTTTCATCGCTAACTTGCCACAGCGTCGCTAGGGTGCTGCGAGCGCCCGCGCGCACCGCAACTCCGGCCAATCCCAAAGCGGCCCTGCTGTCTCCGGCTACGGTTTCGCAAGCGCTTAAAACAAGCAGTTCGATCGGTCTTTTTCGATCTGTTACCCGCAGCAATCCATCTAAATCTTTAACATTTATCTGTCCGTTCCAGTCGAGAATAAATGTTCTTTCAGCGTTGGAACTAAACTGTCCGTGGGTGGCGATGTGAACTACAGGAAAAGGCACTCGATTGATAGTAGCTTGCAGGTTAGCTTTGGTAAAATTCTCATTTTCGCGCTTGTCATTATTCGGCAGTGTTTCGGCAATATCGTTCAATTCTCTTTCGACACCGGGCAGCGGATTGAGATTGTTTGCTTGAAAGCTGGGGGCATTAGCGGCGCCGGCAATTAAGGCTCTTAACTGCGCTTGCGAGAGAGGTTGCGGGTTTAGCAGTTGCAAACCGGGCGTGAGAGCGATCGCATATTTTTCTACTAAATATTGACTGCCGTCGTGGAGCACTGCCATCGGGATATTTCGCAATTCGCCGTCGAGGACAAAAACTAATATTTTGGCTTGGCTTTCTTGCAGTCCTGTTTCGATCGGGCGGATCAACCAATTATAGACTTTTTGAGTTAAAGGCAAAAAGTTATTGCGGCTGGCTGTGGATTGAAGAGAAGCGTTTTTTTCGCCAGATCGCAATTCTATTAAAGTATTTTCTAGTTCTTGTTGAGTGACAGCCTGACTGTTATTATCCGCGTTAGTGGGAGTGTACAAAAGCAATTTGCCACCGGGCAAGCGAACTATTACTTCTAGCTGCTGTTCGAGGATAATTGGATAGATAATTGCTGCGGTGCGATCGACTTGATCGATTTGTTGGGTTTTGACATCAATGCAGGCATCTTGAAAGAAGTTGTTGAGTTCCGCTATTTGCAGGGATTCTATGACATCTCGAGCTTGTTTGAGAGATTTTTGGCTGTCATCAATTTTGCCTTTACCAATCAGAGATTTGGCGACTTGCAAGTTCAGCGCTACTAATTGGCGGTAAACTGGTTCTACGCTGTCGCGGAAGGAAAATTGCACTTCGGGATTGAGCGCTACCAAGTCGCTGCGGAGCGATCGCAAATTTTCAAACGCATTGGTATAAGCTGCAACTGCTGTTTCAATATACTTTTCGGCTTTGTCGGTATTTCCCAAGCTTTTCTCAATATCTGCTTGCGCTTTGTGGATGCGTCCCAACTGCCAGAAATATTGATAGGTAACGTCGGCTGCTTTGGAGGATGAAACTAAGCTTAAAGCTCGATATGTCAAATTTTCTGCCAGTTTCCACAGTTTCGAGCTTTCGTACAGAGTACCCAAACTGCCAACTGCATAAGCTTCTGCTTTTTTATCCCCCAATGTTCTAGCTTGTTCTGCTGCTTTTGTCAAGATTTTATTAATCTCGCTAGCTGTTGGCAATTGTAAAGGCAATCTTGCTGCGGTTGCCCCTCTTTTGCTCAGTTTGATATAATTTTGAGCTAAGTTAATTTGAGCGTAAATTCCGCCTCTGCTGGCGGGCAAGTTATTGATTTTTGCTTGAATGGACGGCCACAAATCCCCAGCTTTTGTTAATTCGCCGTCTCCTATCCACGGCTGGCTTTCTAACAGCAAACTGAGCTGATTTAGTTGGGCTTGAAGTTGGGCTGTTGGAGATGGAGATAGCTGTGCGGCTTCGCGGTAAAAGTTTAAAGCCTCTTGAGTTTTTAAGATAAGTATTGTGGTATCTTGGTCTTGGGGAGGCAGCAAGATTTGCCTTTCGACAAATGCTCTGGCTGTATTCCCCAAACCGAGCATTGCTGTACTTTCCTCTAAGGGCGATCGCAAATTCCGCGCAACCGTTAAACTCGATTCTAAAATATTTTGAGATAGCTGCAAATTGCCGATAACTCGCAGAATTTCGCCCAGGCCGTACATTGCATCAAATTTCAGCAACGAATCGGGTCGGTTTGCGATAATTTCTAACTTTTTGCTTGCGGTTTCTGGCGGTAATTCGGTTAAACTTTTACAGTCTTGGATATCCAGAGCGAAAGCATTTAGTAAAGTTTTGCAAGCTCTGGGGTAAAGACCCAAATCTTGCAAGGCTTGGGATTGATTTATCCGATTTTGAATTGCAGCGTCTTTGTTCCCGATTTGAGTATAAATTTCGGCGGCTTTTTGCCAAGTTTCGATCGCAGTTTCTGATTCGCCGCTGGCTCTTTGCAGCCGCCCTTGAATGTCGAGGCTTTGGGCAAAAATTCGCTGTTTTTCCGAGCTATTTGCTAATTTTTGCAGGAGATTGATGCTTTGGTCGATCGCAGTTTTTGCCTGCTGCCACTCTCCGAGCTGCTGGTAGGTGAGCGACAGATTGCTGAGTGCCATTGCTTGATTTAAACTGTCGCTTTTGGCGGCAAATGCAGCGGCGGCTTGCTGCCAGATATTCGCAGCGCCCTCGAACTGTCTCTGTCGGTAAAAATCTTTAGCTTGCTGTACTAACTGCGGGGTATTTTGTTGAGCTTGAATAATTGGGATTTGAGCTGTTGCCGAGAGGATTGGCGGCACTGCTGTGGAGATGATAAATAATACAGCAAGCGCGATCGACCAGTGCCGGCCGTACAGTCTTTTGATGGCTGCAAATAGAGAGATACCCGCCAAAATATCGAGTATTTTTTGAATTTTTCCCATCTGTTTGCGTGCCATTTACGGTTCTCAGCTAAAGTTCATCTCGATCGAGCCCCATCGCCCTCAACCTTTCGTCTAAACCTTCTGCCCGAACAGCAGCGCTGTTCGGCTTGCTGCGCCGGCTCCTTCGGCAGTCGCCGCAATCCAATTACCATTAGCATCATACCAGCGCAGGCGATCCCACCTTCGGCCAACACAAAAGCCCGGAGATTATTAGTTGCTCCATCATAACAGATCGAACTCTATCAGCGTTAATTTGTGTTAATCCGCTGATATCTGCGGTTGAAAAATCACCTTTAATGTCGCAAGGAGGCTCACGCTCTACCCGATAGGGTGAGCGTTGAGAGGAATTGCGACCAACAAAGTTCGGACTTGCGTAGCACTGCTTTTTAAGCTATCATGTCATAAGCGTGAGTTTTAAAAGTCGATGAAACAAGTCTTAACCCTAGTTGTAAAGCTTCAACCTACGCCAGAACAGCGTCAATTATTAGACGATACTACCAAGGCGTTTGCTGATGCTTGCAACTATATTAATAACAACGTTAAGGCGAGTTTGACCGAGAGAAACTCAATCCAAGCAGTTTGTTATCAAGACGTTAAAGAGCGTTTTGGTTTAACCGCTAATCATGTTGTTAGAGCTTGTGCTAGAGTCGGTGGGAATCGTTTAACTGCAAAATATAAAGGCAAAAAAGTTAAAGGATTCAAGCCTACCAGTTTTGACTGTGATTCTCGTACTTTCCGTTTGATTGAAGACGGCTATTTAGCTAGTATCAGTACCACAGGAAAACGAATCAAAATACCAATGAGAGTTAGTAATTATCATCGCGGTCAACTCAGGTCAAAATCCAATTTCCGCACAATTATGTCAACATAAAGATGGGGATTGGTATATCCATATTCAAGTTAAAAAGGATGTACCATCCCCTTTTAAAACCAGTCATGTCATGGGGGTCGATTTTGGCAGACGCGATATCGCTGTAACCAGTACAGGGAAGTCATGGTCTGGAAAAGAAATTCAAGACAAAAGAGATAAATTTAATCGGGTTCGGGCTTCTCTCCAAAAGAAAGCTACTCTAGGCACAAGGTCAACTAGACGTAGAGCTAGAAACATCTTGAAACGGTTATCGGGTAGAGAGAGACGGTATCAGGCATGGTTAAACCATAATATATCCAAAGCTATCATTAACGAAGCCAAGCAATCTCAATCCCTCATTGCTATTGAGGATTTAACAGGTATTCGAGCTAGAACCAATCAGAAACCTAGAAACAAGACTGAACGAAGACGGTCTAATTCTTGGGCTTTCTACCAACTGCGTCAATTTCTAGAATACAAAGGAATAAAAGAAGGAATTGAGATCCTAGCAGTTAACCCTGCTTATACCAGTCAGACCTGTCATGGTTGTCTGCACATTGGACTCAGAAACAATAAGTCTTTTAAGTGTAGTAATAAAGCTTGTGGATGGATTGGGGATGCTGATAATAATGGCTCGTTGATGATAGCTTTAGTGGGGCTGAGTGTAAACCAGCCTAGAGGTTCAGAATTGTTGGCTTGTCCAATTGATTCTAGGGCTACTGAAAGCCTACGCTGTACGCTTGCGTCAGCGTAGGTAGTTTACATTCTACTCCGGTAAATCAACGCAGATCCGGCCCACAAGCAGCCCGAGTTTGAACTCGATGATTTGTTCCCGTACCTGCAGGGTTATAGCCAACTAAAATTACTTCCCCCCGTTCGTTTTGAATCCACCCATTAGCAGCCACAATTATCGGCGCAGTTTCCCCATTCCCTCCCTCAATATTTGATAGCGGCTGCGTTTGCAGTGTATTTCCCGAATTTGCCGGTGCTGCGGGCTCGACTAAATTAACTCGCACGCTGTCGCTATTTAACGCTTCGCCGGGATTCGCAGGCAAGCCGCCGCGCCCGGTAATTGTGAATTCGCTTTCCCGCCCTCTTTCGCAGGGATTCTGCCCGATCAATGCCGCCGGATCGACAACGTTTTCCGGCAATTCGACTAACCCAGATGCGGGGTCAATATCAGGAGTTACGATTGTTACCGTGCCGCTGAGGGTGGGGTCTGTTTGAGAAATTGCTACGATATCGCTGGTCGGCAAAAATCGCTGGCTGAACTCTGTATCGAGAATTTGCTCGCCTGTCAATCGAGATTCTACTTGCTGTCTTGTCTGGGATTTTGACCCAAAAATTGCTTGAGAAGAAATCGATATTACTCCCCCTCCTCCATTTCGAGCGTTGGCTGTAATGTCGCTATTTCCTAATCCAACTAATGTACTGAGTCTGAGAGTAATATTCCCGCCGTTGGTATTGTCGGCATTAGTAGCGATCGCGCTATTTCTCAGCAGTTGCAATCCCGCTGAATCTAATTGTATTTCCGCTCGCTTCCCAGCTTGCGTGTTGGCTTCAATGCTGCCTGTTTCTAAACGGATGTTGCCTGCTTTAATGTTGATGCTGCCTGCATTGTTCCGCAAATTGTCCGCTGTTTGCAGCGGTTGAAAAGTCTGGCTGCTTGCCGTTATTTGGGCGCCGTTTCTGACAGTAACAGATCGGGCTGCGATCTTGATATTGCCGCCAAAACCGCCTTGCGCCCGATGGGTAACAGTGGCAAAAATGCCCGATCGCTCGCTGGGATTGGCGCTGTTGCTGCCGGCAATCACCACGCGATCGCGCACGCTGATGTCAGTATTGCCCGCGATCGACCGATTAGCCGGATTCCCCCCAGAAGTCGCCGTTTCCAGGCGAGAACCGTTGCTGAGCGCCAGCGATCGCGCGTTTATGACAATTTCGCCGCTTTTTCCGAGCACTTCATCTCCCACTGCGGTGACAATAAAACCGCGATCGAGCGTCACCCCTTCGCGCACGTTAACAATCGCATTTCCCGCATTTCCCCGGGAGGCCGGCTTTTCGGCTTCTGCTTTGCTAGCGCGCGTTACCAGCGCCGCGCCGTTTGTCAGGGAGAGCGATCGCGCCACAATGCTGACATCGCCGCCGTTCCCCACAGCACCGCTGTCAACTTCCGCTTCGATCCGGCTGCCGCCAGTCAGGGAAACTGCATCTCCCGCGCGCAGGGTAATTTGACCGGCATTTCCCTGTCCCGACGTACCCGTCCGCAGCTTAGCGCCGTCAGCGAGGGAAATTGAGCCCCTGCTAGCAGTAATTCTAATTTTACCGCTCCTGCCAACAACGCCGTTGCCGATGTTGGCGACGATCGCAGTATCGCTCCCAGTCAGGGAAACGCGATCGCGCGCTTCCACAGCTATATTGCCCCCATTTCCTTGACCGGCGGGGTTTTGAGCGTCGGCTTTCCGAACGCCGCTCAGCAGCACCGCACCGTCTCTGACAAACAGAGAACCCGCCCTCACTTCGATCGGCCCGGCATCGCCGACACCTCCGCTTTTAACATCGGTTTCGACGCGGCTGTTCGCGATCACCACCGCATCCGAAGCGTTGATGCTGATGCTTCCGGGCACAGCGCCCCCCAAATTGAAACCCGCGAGCACGCCCGCATTCAGAGAGCTCTGCGAAGCAATGTCTAAATTTCGAGCGGCGATCGCAATGCTGCCTCTGCCGCTAGCTGACACGTTCAGGCTGGCGCGGTTGTTCAGGGATACGTCAGCGCGCGCCACCCGATCGGGAAAAATCAAGCCGTTAGCGCTCAATTCCACAATTCCCGCCGCCGCCAACCCTCCCAATTCAATTCTGCCATCAGCAGCAGTCAAACTTCCTGCCGCTGAAACCGTCACTCCTGCCGTTCCCGGTGCGGTATTTTGCCCCCCCACTAAAGCCAAAATTCTGCCATTTTGTACCTCAAGTTGGCCGCCTGCATTCAGAATTCCTTTTTCCGTTCCCCGAAACTGCAAACCTACAGGAATATTCACAGTTAACAGCGGCGCAGTTTGCGGATTAGCTGCACTGAAATTCAATCCGCCTCTAAATACCAAATTGCTCGCAGTTGACGCATAAAAAGCACCCCCTACATCCAAACGCGCCTTCGGCCCGAAGACAATACCGTTGGGATTGAGCAAAAATAAATTGGCATTTCCCAAAACGCCGATCGTTCCCAAAATATTAGAAGGATTGCCGCCAGTTACCCTAGTCAAAATATTTTCCACACCCGCCGGATTGGCAAAATAAACTGCCCTGCCTTCGCGGACGTTAAATTCTCGAAAACTGTGGAATAAATTAGCACCGCGCACCGCGCCCCCCTCTGCGCGATCGCCCGCAATTCCTTTAATCTCGACATTCGGCGCAACCAGAGAATTTTCTGCCCCTAAAGTCGTGTCGGGAACGAGCTGCGCTGTGGCTGGAGTCGAACAGCAAAGATTTGCTAGTTCGGCAAAGATTAATGCACTCAGAAATAAACTTGATTTCATGACGGTTAAAATAGTTGTTTGGCGATCGCCTCCAGTCCTTGACGCATCAACGCCGCAGCAGGTCGATATTTCTGTATAATATCAGCTCACCCTCGGGCCATCATCCAAACTAGAAAACCCAAGATTTGCTCGACCGGAGGTAGCGGATAATCGGTAAGATCGATGGACGCGCATTGCTATTCTAGCTTGAGAAACCGCCAAACCGTACCGCTAGTAACCGTTACGTAAATCGTCGATATCGGCTGTTGCTTTTGTCGGTTAAACCGTTGAGCCGCCACCATTTCTGTGCAGTGCCAATCCCGTTACCTTGAAAGTCTGGATCGACAGCTACCATGTAGATTTCACCCATGCGCGACTCGGAATCTAGTTTCACAGCTACAAAACCCACGGTTGAATCAGCGGCGATCGCCACCCATACATTTGTGTCTTCAATAGCAAATATAAATGTTATGTGTAAGTCCCGCGTTAATTACATGACTTGCACATAACATTTAGAACTCTCGAAAATTGAAGAGCGCAAGCCGCCAATCGAACGCGATATTATTCCCATTCGATCGTTCCCGGCGGCTTAGAAGTAATATCGTAAACCACCCGATTCACCCCGTTTACCTCATTCACAATCCGATTCGAGATCAGTTCCAACAAATCGTAAGGAACCCGCGCCCAATCAGCCGTCATCCAGTCTTCACTCTTAATAAATCGCAAGACGATCTGGTAAGCATAAGTGCGCTGATCGCCCATCACCCCTACACTGCGAATCGGTAGCAAAACTGCAAAAGCTTGCCAAAGTTCGCCGTACAATCCGTGGCGGTTAATTTCTTGGCGAACAATGAAGTCAGCATCTCGCAAAATATTGAGTCTCTCTTCGGTAACTTCTCCTATAATCCGAATCGCCAATCCCGGGCCGGGGAAAGGTTGTCGGTTCACGATTTCTTCCGGTAGCCCGATCGACCGGCCGACTTTTGGCACCTCATCCTTAAACAGTTTTCGCAGCGGTTCAATCAGCTTAAATCGCAAATCTTTCGGCAAACCGCCGACGTTGTGGTGGCTTTTAATTTTAACAGCAACTCGCTCGCATAAGGTTTCATTTTTTGCCCTGATCTACTGAATACCGTGTCCCACAAATGGAATATGCTGGATGATTACAAATACCGATCGCAACTTGGACAACGGTACAACATGGGTGGGAGTTGTGCGGACAAGCTTTACTTTCTAAAATCTTAAAAATTGTGCATTGCGGACATTTTTTAAAGATAAGTTGGTAGCACAATTATCTATCTTTAGCCCAGGGCCAATTAATACCTTTATAACCTGGTTTTTTACCCTTGTTAAAGGCTAATTATGCAGTTTG
>JACJNV010000074.1 GCA_014695175.1 Microcoleus sp. FACHB-DQ6
ACCTAGAGTTTTGAAATGCAGACCGAAGCCGTATCCTCGAATGCAGGAACCTCGCTCTATCTTAAAAAGTAAACAGGCTAGGTGATTGAGACTTTTTCAGTGCCATTGAGCTTAAGTTGTCACACCTTGGTCACTACCGTGTCCTAATTCCCCCCCACCAAGCGAAAATTCCTGTCACAATAAAATGAATCCTACCGAGACACAAAGGGCATGACGCGAGAGGAAGCAGTGCGGCGAATTGACCGAGCAGCCGAGGAAAAATTGACGGAACTGGATTTGTCGGGGCTGGATTTGGAGGAATTGCCGCCGGAGATTGGCAAGTGCACGCAGCTTGAGATGCTGGTGTTGGGGAAGTGGGAAAAGGAAAAAAGGAAATGGGTTGGAAATCAGCTAACTCAGTTTCCTGATTCTGTGCTTCAATTAACCAACTTAAAAATTCTTTCCCTTGCTGACAATCAGATTACCGAAATCCCAGATGCGATCGGTCAACTGTCGAATCTGACACAGCTTGTTCTCGGTAGCACTCAGATTACAAAAATCTCAGAAGCGCTCGGCCAACTGTCGAATCTGACACAGCTTCACCTCAGTGACAATAAGATTACAAAAATCCCAGAAGCGCTCGGCCAACTGTCGAATTTGACACAGCTTAACCTCAGTCACAATCAAATAACACAAATCCCAGAAGCGCTCGGCCAACTGTCGAATCTGACACAGTTGGCCCTCAATCACAATCAAATAACACAAATCCCAGAAGCGCTCGGCCAACTGTCGAATCTGACACAGCTTGACCTCAGTCACAATCAAATAACACAAATCCCAGAAGCGCTCGGCCAACTGTCGAATCTGACACAACTTTACCTCCATAACAATCAGATCACCAAAATCTCAGAAGCGATCGGGCAACTGGCGAATCTGACACAGCTTGACCTCAGAAGCAATCAAATCACCCAAATCCCAGATGCGATTAGTCAACTGTCGAATCTGACAGGGCTTTACCTCTTTAACAATCAGATCACCCAAATCCCAGATGCGATCGCCCAACTGTCGAATCTGACACAGCTTGACCTCAGAAGCAATCAGATCACCCAAATCCCAGATGCGATCGCTCAACTGTCGAATCTGACACAGCTTGACCTTAGAAGAAATCAGATCACCCAACTCCCAGACGGGATCTGCCAACTCTCCAATCTGACACAGCTTGACCTGATTAACAATCAGATTGAAAAGATTCCCGAATGCTTAGAAACACTGTCAAAACTTGAAATACTCGACCTCCGCTGCAATCGCCTGCCCATTTCTCCAGAAGTTCTAGGGCCCCTTAAGCGGAACGAAGCCCCCGGTACTCCAGCCGCCATCTTCAACTACCTCCGCCAACTCCGCAGCGGCGAAGTTCTCCCCCTCAACGAAGCCAAAGTCCTCCTCGTCGGGCAAGGCAGCGTCGGCAAAACCTCCCTGATCAACCGCCTTATCGACAACAAATACAACCCCAACGAGCCCCAAACCGACGGACTCAACATCACAGACTGGAAAATTACAGTCAACACCAAACAAGTCAAACTCAACGTCTGGGACTTCGGCGGACAAGAAATCTACCACGCCACCCACCAATTTTTCCTTACCAAACGCAGCCTCTACCTCCTCGTGTGCAACTGCCGCACCAGCGAAGACGAAAACCGCCTCGAATACTGGCTGAAACTGATCGAAAGCTTCGGCGACGCATCCCCCGTCATCATCGTCGGCAACAAATGCGACGAACAACCCCTGGATCTCAACCGCAAAGCCTTGCGCGACAAATATCCCAACATCAAAGCGATTCTCGAAACCTCTTGCCAAAGCGGAACCGGCATCGACGAACTCCGCAGCGCCATCCACACCGAAATCTCCGAACTCAAAGAAGTCTACGATCTTTTGCCGCTAAGCTGGTTCCAAGTCAAGCAGCGCCTGGAAAACCTCGACAAAGACATCATCAGCATCAGCGAATACGCCACCATCTGCGCCACAGAAAACATCTTTGAAGAAACCGACCAAACCCAACTGATCGGACTGCTGCACAACCTGGGCATTGTCCTCAACTTCCGCGAACACCCGATCCTGCAATCCACCAACATCCTCAATCCCCACTGGGTGACAGAAGGCATCTATGCCCTCCTCAGCGACGACGCACTCAAAGTCAAAACCAAAGGCATTCTCACCTACGCCGACCTCAGCCGCATCCTCGACTCAAATAAATATCCCAGCCACCGCTACCACTGTCTCACTGGGTTGATGGAGGAATTTGAACTCTGCTTCCCCGTCAGCAATTGCCCGCCGACTTTCCTCATCCCCGGCATCTTGCCCAAAGAACAACCGGAAAACACCGAACTCCAAGGCGACACCCTGGAATTTCAATATCACTACCGCATCCTCCCCGACAGCATCCTCTCGCGCTTCATCGTCCTCATGCACGAGAAAATCCACAACTGCACCCACTGGCGCACGGGGGTTATGCTGGAGTACAGGGAAGGCGCTGAGGTGTACAACATCGCCCGGATCAAATCTGACCCGGAAGATAAGAAAATCTTTATTGCCGTTAGCGGGCGGGAATCGACGCGACGTTCTTTCCTCAGCATGATTCGCGAGACGTTTACCAAAATCCACAATTCTTTTGCCAATCTGGGAATAAGTCAATGGGTGCCGGTTCCGCGTTATCCCGATGCCGATCCGCTGGATTATGAGGAATTGCTGGGACACGAGGGTGAGGGTCTGAACAAATATTTTGTCGGCAAACTTAAAATCTGGCTGAATTTGCGAGAGTTGCTGGATGGGTATGAGTCGATCGAACTTCGGCGCAGAAACCAAATGGGCGATCGAGAAATGGAAAAATACGGAAGAGAATATGACGACCTTGTAGATATCGCTAAACTAGCTGTTAGTAGACCAATTATTAATAATAAAGCCGAAGCAAAAATGACTCAAAATTCTTCTGAAACCAACAACTTTCAAGGTGCTTTTCAAGGTGCTAACTTTTCCGGCAATATCGGCGGTTCGTCGAACAGTGCCGAAGTTGCTGGCAATCAATCCCTGCAAAACAATAACACCAATACCGCCGAACTTTTGAAACTGATTTCATCGATGCGTCAAACCGCCGATCAGTTTCCCGAAGACATCCGCGAGGGGATAATTATTGATATTGAAGATGTCGAAACCGAAATAAAGAAACCGGAAAACCAATGGAATAAAACTCGATTAAAGAAAAGCTTAACAGCTCTTGTAGCGGCGGGTACTGCTATCGGAGTTGGCATCGCAAGCATGACTGATTTTGCTAATACGGCGATCGATGTCAGCAACAAACTGGGTATCGAACTCAAGCTACCGTCAGGACGCTAAATCATTTAAAATTAAGGTCATTCGGGCGATGATCGCCCCAATCATTCCCAAAACCTCGGTGTTGCCATGCGTAAAATTGTACTATTCATTGCATCTAGTCTGGACGGTTATATCGCCCGCTCGAATGGCGATATTGACTGGCTGTTTACAGACCAAAATTACGGTTATACTAAATTCTTAGATAGCATCGATACGGTTCTCATGGGTCGAAAAACTTACGAACAAGTTCTAACTTTTGGCGAGTATCCGTACCAGGAAAAAAAGAGTTATGTTTTTACGAAAAATCTAGATTTTCAAGCCACTTCTGATGTCGAAGTGGTAACAGATTTAGAGAGTTTTGTCAATGATTTGCGCTTGCTTGAGGGCAAGAATATTTGGTTGGTGGGAGGTGCTCTGCTGATTCGCGATTTCCTGAATCAAAATTTTGTTGACGAGCTAATTCTCTCAGTGCACCCGATTATTTTGGGCGAGGGAATTCCTTTATTTACTAATCCCATAAATACTACAGCTTTGCAGTTAACTGGATGTCATACATACAGTTCTGGTATGGTTCAGCTATCTTATGATGTGGCCACTTGAGGGCGCGCCAAATTGCTAAGTCGCTTGCAAAAATAGGGCCAGTTGGTTATCAAAATAAGTTGGTAATGGAAAAATTAAGCAAATATCGGCAAATTGTGCAGCAAATGTTACTGGAGTACGGCAAGCGCAAACCTGCTCACGGAGACATTGAAGTCGAGACAATTCTTGATACAGAACGAGATCATTACCAAATCTTCTATGTGGGCTGGGACAAGCAGACTAGGGTGCATCACTGTAGCATTCACATTGATATCAAGGGCGGGAAAATTTGGCTTCAATGGAATGCCACTGAAGATGATATAGCTGAAGATTTAGTAATAGCCGGAGTTCCAAAAGAGGATATTGTTTGGGGATTTCAGCCACCGTTTATGCGGAAGTATACGGGTTATGCAGTAGAATAGATAAGAGATATAAAAGCTGTATTGTACATAAATGGCTGCTAGAGATTTATTTCACGATGCTGTAAAAAAAGCGCTTCAGAAGGAGGAGTGGGAAATCACCGCAGATCCGCTGCTCGTCAAAATTCAGGGTGTTAAGTTTGAGATTGATTTAGCTGCAGAGAAGATTTTGGCGGCGGAAAAATTAGGGCAAAAAATTGCTGTTGAAATTAAAAGCTTTCTCAACAACTCTGCAATTACTGACTTTCATCTCGCCTTGGGTCAATTTTTGAATTATCGGCTTGCCTTACAAATCAAAGAACCGGACAGAACACTGTATCTAGCAGTACCCTTTGATACTTTTGACTCGTTTTTTCAAGAGCCATTTATACAAGAAGCGGTCAATGTGTATCAACTTAAACTCGTCGTTTACGATCCGCAAAAGGAGGTAATTGTGGAATGGAAAGAGTAGAGCATTACCGCCAGTGTATCCGAAAATTGCTAACGCAACAAGCAACGCTAGAAAAGCCTAATTCAGACGTTGAATGCCAGCTTGTTTTTGATGGGGAACACGATCACTATCAGTTACTAGATGTTGGCTGGGAGGGACTAAAGCGGATATACAACTGTTTCATTCATTTGGATATTAAGGATAGCAAAATTTGGATTCAGCGCAATATGACAGAAGTGGATATTGCACGGGAATTTGTCGAGATGGGAGTGTCTGAGGAGGATATTGTGTTGGGGTTGCATCCACCTTACAAGCGTCCGCATACTGGGTTCGGAGTAGCGTAAAGGAAAATGCGATCGTAAATGATGAAATGTGTTTGCTGCTTGTTGCTATTAATATCTTTCTTCTGGAATGCCCTTCCTGCTGACGCCTCTGTATGCCGCAATTATCAAGGACACGAGATTTGCATTGTCGATATCAAACGCAGTGCAAAAAATTATTGGGAATACAGGGTAATTCTTAGTGTTGATGGAGTGAAAAAGCCTCTAGAAGTCTACAATTGCCGCGATCGCACTACAGTTAAGAAAGATGGAACTGTTTTGGCGTTTGGACAAAACAACCCTGGTGAAATCGTCTGCCGTTTTTTTGATCAGAAATAAGTAAATGAATTTATTGTAGGGTGCGCTTCGGGCTGAATGTGGCAACCACAAACTCAAGAATTTTTCCCGAAGCGCAGCCTACGTTAGAATTTGTCGTCTACTGCTGAAACGCAGCGTTCGCAAATTAGCGGATGTTCGATCGACTCGCTGACGTGAGTCGAGTAATTCCAGCAGCGATCGCACTTTTCCCCGTCTGCTTTCACTACACCAATCGCCAACTCGGGAGACTGATAACTGTACGGCAATTCCTGGATCGCTGCATTCGATTCTACCAGTTCCACTTCCGAAGTAATGAACAAATACCGCAGTTCGTCTACACCCTTGCCAGTCATTGTAGAATCGTGCGTTACAGCTATTTCAGCAGGAATTTCTGGTTTGGGCTCGATCGCAACTAATTCTGCTTTCGGGATTTGGGGTGTTTCTACAAGCGCCGTTTCTACTGGGGCTGTTTGTACGATCGCCGCCTGTGTTTCTTCTACAAGCACAAGCGCTGTCTCTAGTGGCGGTGCGAGTACGATCGCCTGTGTTTCTACAAGCACAAGCGTGTTTGTCCGCCCCACCACATCTGCTGTCATAAAATCAATCTTTTGAGCCAGTTGTTGACGGTTGGCGGCAAACAGCAAGTGACGGAAAGCAAACCAGATTGTAAATAAGATGCCGATGACTTCCAATAAGCCTCCCAACATCGGAATCTGATTAATCGTATCCAAAATCGCCAGCGTTACTCGGCCCGTTATCACCACAGAGGCTAACAGTCCAAGTGTTACCAGCGCTTTTTGGTATTCTGTGAAAAACTTGCCCGCGTATTCAGGCAAATTAGCCACAAACTCGGTGGCTCGATCTAAGATTGGCCCAGAATCTGAAGCCGACTGTTCCGGGGCAGAATACTGTATTATCTGAGAAGATCGATCGCCCTTTTCTGCGAGCGTTTCCTGCTCTACATAAATTGTGTTTTCTGTCAACACTTTTGCAACATTTGCCGCTTGTTCTTCCTGTCGATCTTGTGCTGCTTTTGCTTTCTCCTCTGCCGCTAACTCTATGACGGAATTTTGCGATCGCACATAATCCACCAATTCTTCACTGCTGGGATTCAAAGCTTGCAATTGCTCTCTTTTCTCAACATCGGGAACATACAGCAAAACCTTAGCTTCCAAAGAAGAACCGATCGCCTTTTCAATCCGGGCTTTTTCCAAAACCTTGTTAACTTCGCCGCGCACTTGTCGCAAATACTGCCAGCGAGTAGCCAATTCTGGATTGTGCCATGAAGCATCTATTTGCACCCAGCCGGCTTCAAACACGGACTTGTAAGGAGTCGGATAGGGAAGGTACTGCCAAATATCCTCAGCCATGTGACACAAAACAGGTGCGATCGCCCGTGCTAAATTCTCCACAGCAATTGCAATCACCGTCTGACAACTGCGGCGGCGAAGGGTATCTGTCGCGCTGATGTAAAGTCTGTCTTTGGCAATATCCAAGTAAAAATTAGACAAATCAACCGTGCAGAAATTCTGCACAGTTTGGAAAAATCGGGAAAATTGGAAGCTTTCAAAAGCATCTTGGACTTCCGCAAATACTTCGCCCATTCTGTGCAGCATATAGCGGTCGAGTTCCGGCAATTCCTCGTAAGCAACGGCATCTTTTGCCGGATCGAAGTCGTGCAAATTACCCAGCAAAAACTTAGCTGTATTGCGAATTTTGCGGTAAACATCCGATTGCTGTTTGAGAATGTTTTTGCCCAAAGGCACGTCTGCCGAGTAGTCTACCGAAGACACCCACAGCCGCAAAACATCGGCTCCATATTCCTTAATTACTGCCGCCGGATCGACGACATTGCCTTCAGATTTGCTCATCTTGCGGCCTTTTTCATCGAGTACAAAACCGTGAGTCAAAACTGTTTTGTAAGGAGCAACGCCGTTAGTTGCTACACTGGTAAGCAAACTCGATTGAAACCAGCCGCGGTGTTGGTCGGAACCTTCCAAATAGATATCAACAGGATAGTTTAATTCCGATCGACCTTTGGCAACTGCTGCCCAGGAAGAACCCGAGTCAAACCACACATCCATCGTGTCGGTTCCCTTGCGGTAAGTGCGGCCGTTATTGCGGTAAGATTCCGGCAGCAATTCATCGATCGACAATTCCCACCAAGCATCGGAACCTTTCTCGGCAAAAAGGGCTTGCACGTGGGCGATCGTTTCTTCATTTAACAGCGGTTCGTTGGTTTCTTCGTCGTAGAATACGGGAATGGGAACGCCCCAAGTCCGCTGGCGAGAAATACACCAATCCGATCGATCGCCCACCATTGCAGTAATCCGATTTTCCCCTTGGGCGGGAATCCAATTCACATCGGCGATCGCTTTTAGCGCTTCATCGCGGAACCCTTCAACGGAGGCAAACCACTGTTCCGTCGCCCGAAAAATAGTCGGTTTTTTCGTGCGCCAATCGTAAGGATAAGAGTGAGCGTAACTTTCTTCTTTAATCAAACAATTTGCTTCTGCAAGGGCATCAATGACTGCGGCATTGCCGTCTCCAAGGACATTTAAACCTGCAAACTGTCCTGCTTCTGCGGTGAAATTTCCGTTCTCATCTACGGGCGTTAAAACTGGCAAACCGCAGCGTTTTCCTACGATAAAGTCTTCTTGTCCGTGGCCGGGTGCGGTGTGCACCAATCCCGTACCAGAATCAGCGGTAATGTAGTCACCGCCGGCAACAATTGGACTTTCGCGATCGAACAGCGGGTGTTTGTAGCTGCAACCTTCTAATTCTTTGCCTTTGAAGGTGGCAAGTATTTTTAAGTTAGTGTTAAAAGTTGCCGACAGCCGATCGACCGCATCGACAGCTACTAAGATAAATTGTTGTGCGATGTGGGCATTTGCCGGCGGTTCCACCACCGCATAAGTCAGTTCGGGATTGACGGCGATCGCCAAGTTTGCCGGAATTGTCCAGGGAGTAGTCGTCCAAATCGCCGCCCAGAGGCTCGGCATATAGCGCTTGAGCTTCGTTTGCAGGGATTTTGACAGTTTTTTCACATGAAAGCCGACGTAGATGCTGCGCGACGTGTGGCCTTCGGGATATTCCAGTTCGGCTTCGGCGAGGGCTGTTTTCGAGCTCGGACTCCAGTGAACAGGTTTGAAGCCGCGGTAGATGTAGCCTTTGAGCACCATTTGACCGAAAACGCCGATTTGAGCGGCTTCGTATTCGGGTTTCATGGTTAAATACGGGTGTTCCCAGTCGCCCCAAACGCCGTAGCGCTGGAAGGATTCGCGCTGCTGTTCCATTGTTTGCTGCGCGAAGGCGGAGGCTTTGCGGCGGAGTTCGATCGGCGTAAGATTTAGCCGCTCCTCCGATTTCATGTTCTGCAATACTTTAAGTTCGATCGGCAATCCGTGACAATCCCAACCGGGAACGTAGCGGACTTTTTTGCCGCGCAGCATTTGGTAGCGGTTGATAAAGTCTTTAAGGATTTTGTTGAGGGCGTGACCGATGTGGAGTTGTCCGTTGGCGTAGGGTGGGCCGTCGTGGAGGATGAACAAGTCGCCTGGGTTATTGTCGGATAGGCGATCGTAGATTTCTTGATCGGCCCAAAATTTTTGCAATTCTGGTTCGCGCTTGACGGCGTTGGCGCGCATATCAAACTTGGTTTTGGGCAGGTTTACGGTGTCTTTGTAAGATTTAGCTTCCATTTTTGACAAACGTTTTATGTAGTTAGTTGTTAGTAGTTAGCGGTTATTGGAGTGATGATATCAAGTCCGGTTAAATAATCATAATTAAGTTTGTAGTGACAACTTTAGTCATCTCTCGTCATTGAAGAGCTGACAACCAGATATTTTAGTATAAGCGATCGACCGCACATTTGATCGAAGCAAATCCGTAGGGTACTCTCTCTTATCCCTCCTCCGCGCCCTCTGCGCCCTCTGCGGTTAAATCATTCATAAATCGAGGTGGCGCTAATCAGTCAGCCAACTGAACATTTCACCGACGGTGAGATTGAAGGATTCGGCAAAGGTTGGAACGGGGATGCGATCGCCTGGTTCTTCAAAAACTGCTATGGTGCGATCGGCAAAATAGACAAATAGCAGTTCTTCTTCCGGGTCAATCAGCCAGCCCATCTGAGTCCCGTGGGCGAGACTGTGGAGAATGTTGCGGACGACTTTAGTTTGACTTTGGTCGGGGGAAAGAATTTCGATTGTCCAGTCGGGGGCGATGGCGAAAGTGTTGGCTACTTCGCCGTTTTCGTCGCGGGGAATGCGTTCCCAGGTAAAGACTGCCAGATCGGGTACTGTCGATCGACCGCCAAAGGTACAGCGCAATTCTGGATAGGCGCGGGCGATGCGTTGGGGTTTGAGTACCCGGTTGATGTCAGCACCCAAATCGCTTTGAATTGTGCTGTGTTTTCCTTGGGGCATAGGTTTTTGGATAATTTGACCGTCGATGAATTCGCTAGCGGGTTTGGTTTCCGACAGTTGGAGAAATTCATCGAGACTCAAAGGTTTAGAAGCGGTTTGAACCATTATTTTTATTTGATTTAAGTTTAATTTGTATTAGTTAAGCGATGGCGAATTTAATTTATACTCACATCTTGCATCCTTTTTAAGAACAGGCAAGATGCGTGTTCCACAAAAAAGAGTAAATTTTCTTATGGGGTGGATTTATTCAAATTATTGCGGGGAGGGCCGAAGAGCCCGCACCCTTTTTAAGAACAGGCAAGAAGCCTGTTCCCCAAAAAAGAGTAAATTTTCTTATGGGATTATCCGGGAAAAAAAACAAGCCCCAGTCCTCTTTCAGAGGACTTTCGCTATGAGACAGGGAATTCATTCCCTGTCGGACTGTAGCAAGCGAGAAAAGGTCATAGAAATACTCCCAACCCGCGGCTGACGGCATTTCCCATGCGATCGCACAATGACGCCGCCGGCACTCCCTGTCCTTCCTGTTCCCATTTTTCCACGAGTTGGCGACCCAGGGGCGTGAGGCGAAAACTGTCGGTAATCCCTTGTCCGTCTACTTCCCGTCGCAACACGCCGACTTGAATCAGCCAGAGTAGGGAGTTTTCGGCTACGAGTTCGGATACGGGCGATCGGGTGTAGCCGCTTTCGACACCTGAATTTGAGGCGATCGCAGTTAGGAAAACACTGTTATCGCGGATGGTCTGGAAGAAGTGTAATTGAAAAGGGCTGCACCGGACGGCGCGATCGGCTCTTTTGACAGTGCGATCGGGATAACTAATAGATTTAAACGCTTCCGATGGGATAAAAGTCATTGAGAGAACTTTTGAGTAGGTATTGTGTTTTTAATTGTTACAGATTTAGAGTCAAAGTGGAGTTGTGAAAAGCATACCAAGTTCAGAGGAAGTAGACTATGCTTATCGAACTTAGAAATAAAGAAAGATTATGCCTTTACCAAAAGTGCCTAAAAAATTATGGCCCAAGTTAACCTCAGTTTTCTTATTGTTATACGTGGCGGCGACACTGCCGTGGTTTACCAATCGTCTCACGTCCTTTGCTTATATTGTTCAAGGGATTGTGCAGAGTGGTCAAAATGCAGAAGATGAAGAGATCGCAGCTTACCGCCAAGCAATCAAAGTTGACCCTCAGTTTGCTTGGGCTTACAACAAACTCGGCAAGGCGCTATTTTACAAGTGGAAATTCGATCAAGCGATCGCAGCTTACCGCCAAGCCATCCAAATAGATCCAAACTATGCCAACGCTTATAAAAATCTGGGTAATGCGCTCTTCTTCCAAAGGAAACCAAAGGAAGCGATCGCAGCTTACCGCCAAGCCATTCAAATAAATCCCAATTATGCCGAAGCTTACAAAAATTTGGGTGATCTGCTGTTTATTGAAGGCAAATCAGATGAAGAGATCGCAACGGGAGCATCCCGGTTTTGTAAATGGTTAAAAGTATGATAAGAGCCAAAAGTTTTCGCCCTGCGCTATATGATAGAACGCAAAAGTTTCGCCCGCGTGCTAAGCGCACTGGCTT
>JACJNV010000075.1 GCA_014695175.1 Microcoleus sp. FACHB-DQ6
GTTATTCTAAATGTGAGGAAATGCTCAAGGATTCTATTAAGTTATTAATACATTACTTGAAGTTTGACGATATTCCCATTCCTGGGGCATTCATACCTTGATTCAGCAACGCCCAAAAATATTGTGGAGCACAGCCCATCCCCGGCGTTCTATCACCCATCGTACAAGGAAATACTAATGTTAGCAGTAAAGTAGAGCCAGCCGCCGCCAACGCTATTCGTACCGCAGACAAAGAATTTGTCAACCGCAATTTTACCAGCAAAAGAACCGAATTAGCCGTAACTGGCAGCGGTTCTAATTTTGCATCAGATACCAGTCGGCTGTGGGGTAGGCAAAGACAGGATAAAGTCGGCCCGAATGTTGGCTTTGGCTTCGTGCAAAAGTGGGAAGATCAATATAGCGATGCCAAAATTTCCGGGCCGACAATGTGCGCTATTCATAACGCTCAAAAAGTCTTAGCCGATCAAAGATTAACGCCTCCAGAAATCGCGGCTTCTGTATTGCCAACTCGATCGCGATTGGATGATTGGGGCTCTTGGGGAGGAGATGCGGATGCGTCTGCTGGCAGGAATCCCGGTGCTGTTTTTGCTCAATACAAGACAGCCGCCGGTACGGTGACATCTCGGTATGATTTAGTTGAACCGGGGCCGAAAGGTTTTGGGCGTGTTGAGTTTACTATTGAAGCGGAAGATCAGCCTCGGCGGGTGATTTTGGTGACGGTGAGGTTTTAGGGGAAAGGATGTAATAATCGGCTCTGATTCGGCGGTTGAAACCGCTTCTACACACACGAAGTCCGCCTACGCGGACTGAAGAATTAAGGAGATTTTTAGTCCGCGCAGGCGGACTTTGTTTGTGTAGGCCCGAATTACATTCGGTGGGGCTATTTTTGCAGTTGACCAATCAAATCTAATGCTTTTTGAGCATCTGCATTCATTCCTTGAGCCCTAAATAAACGAGCCGCTTGCTGCAAATCGGAGATCGCCCCTTGTCTATCTCCCATTCTCACTAACGTAATTCCTCGATTAGCAAAAGCCTTTGCATAATTGGGATTGAGTTGAATTGCTTGAGTGTAATCAGCTAAGGCAGAGCGATCGTTATTGATGCGAAACAGCGCTAATCCTCTGTTAAAATAAGTGTTGGCGCGACCGGGATTAATTTGCAGCGCTTGATTGAAATCGTCGATCGCCCCTTTTTGATCGCCCAAGTCCGAAAGTGCTAATCCTCGGTTGTTGTAAGCCGCTGCAAAGTTTCTATCCAAGCGGATGACTTGAGTATAATCTGCGATCGCCCCTGGTTTATCTCCCATCGCCGACAAAACCAGCCCCCGATTGTAGTAAGCGTCAACATAACCGGCATTTAGGGCGATCGCCTTGCTATAATCAGCGATACTCTTGGGCATTTGTTTCAAATCGAAATAAGCGAGGGCTCGATAGAAATAAGCTTCTGAATAATCTGATTGAGTTTGAATCGCTTGGTTAAAATCGGCAACAGCCCCTGGCAAATCTCCCTTGTCAAACCGAGTTAAACCCCGAACGTAATAAGTTTTAGCATCATTGGGATTGTTCAGTTTGAGAGGTGCGTTAGTGGCGGTGGAAGTATTCACCAAAAGAGCAGAACGATTTAAACCTGTTTGCGATAACTTAGCTAGAAAATCATTAATGGGAATAGCTGCATTAAAACCTGTGTTAGTGGAGACTTTCCCTGTGGGATATCCTCGGCTATCTTTAACCTCATCATCATCGCGATCGCCCCATCCATGAACCCCAACTACGCGCCCTTCTCTATCAAATACAGGCCCTCCACTCATTCCCCCTTTAGTTACAGCAGTGTAACGGAAGTTATAACCGAGAGTCTGCTCCACGGGACGGCTGGTAGTAAAGCCTGTTGAAAACTCAAAATTGCGATTGGTTCCGTATTTTTCTTGAGCTATGTTAGCTGGATAGCCAGCTACAAAAATTTCTGTACCGATTACCGCTTGCTCTGAATCGCCTAAAGTTACAACTGGATAAGATTCTGTGCTATTAAATGTGACGACTGCTAAATCTGGATCATTATTGCTTTTTCGCAATAGTACAAAACGAGTTACTGGATATTCTTTTCCCCTATAAGTGCGAATTTTATAAGTAGGTTGAGAATTAGCAACAACGTGGTTAGCTGTCAGTACAGTGTAAGTCGTACCTTGTTTAGCAATAATAAATCCTGAACCGCTACCTATTCCTCCATTAGGATATTGGCTATTAATCTGAACAGTGGCCGAAATCGCTAATTGGGCAATTTCTTGGGGAGTTTTTGCGAAAACGGGTGCTGCTGCCAAAACAACTATTCCTGCTACCGTTACCGTTCCTGCTAGGATGCTGGTGAGGGAATCAAACCGCGAATAATCCCTATTCATAGGTTATTGCTGAAGAGGAAGATTTTTTATACTCCGAATAGTATAGATTAAAATAAAATTTCTGAAAACCAGAAACCCTGGATGTTTTCAGATGATTGCGATTTTTATGACATTTCGTACATTTCGTATATTTCCACCCTTGCCGGCATTACTAGGCCATATTTTATTTGTATATCTTCTAGGTTAACCAGCTCTAACTGCATCTCGAAACACTTTCAAAGCTTCTTTTTCTTCGGACATTTGCAGGCATCTCCCCAGCAATGCTAGATCCAAATCCGGCAACAGCATACTCCGAGAAACCAGATTGTAACCCTCCGAGTTCCGTTGGTAAATCGAAAATACTCCGTCTTCCCAAAACCAAACTTCTGCTACGTTAAATCTGCGGTAGTATTCCAGCTTGTTGATGGTTCCGCTAGTAAAAACAACTTCGATCGCCAAATCGGGTGTTTCTCGCTGCCGTCTATCTTCGCCAAAATAGTAAGATAAATCTGGTTCCTTGCTGCTGCCTTTTGCTTCTCCTTGGAGTGTAGCGCTGCCCGTCGGTGTAAAACTAATATCTTTTTCCAGGAAAAAGGTAATTAACATTCCTGCCAGCAGGCATTTAATGGTTTCATGTTCCGGCGAAAGTGTCATAATTTCCACATATCCGTCGAGGTAAGACAAGCGAACACTGCGAGTGTACTCTAGCAATGAATCCAGAGCTTTGAACTGCTCCCAAGTCATTGATAGCGGCAAAATCAACCGCTGTTCCGGGAGTGCAGTTAATTTGGGGTGAGCGGCCATGGTCATATATACTTTCCCCGAGTTTGAATTTCTACTTTTAGATTAGCCTAAAAAATATTTAAAGGGAGAACTGTTTTAATATCACTTTTGCAAAGTACGGTTGCGTATAGATTCATTGCCCGCTATCTGTAGGGACACGGCACTGCCGTGTCCTACACAACACTGCCGTGTCTCCTACCGGGAACTAGCTCTATTGCCCGTCTAATTCCCTACAAATAACTAAGCTAAAAACTGGAATTGAGAACCGTTAACTGCCAATGCAAACGGACTCGCTTGTTCAAATGCACCAGTAAGTTCAAAGTTGTCCGTGTTTAAAACTATCCCCACAAGCTGTCCGGTAATTATGTTTTCAATCACCATGTCGTTGATAATTCCGTCATTATCGTAAGCAATCAAATTGTCGTCTTCAAAGAAAAGGTTGAGTTCTGTTAAACCGTCCGTCAAACCGATGCGATCGCCCTCGTCAAAGTTAAAATCGGTAATGACATCTGCTCCATTTATACCAAATGCTTCATCGTTGCTTCTGAGCACAAATATGTCACCGCCGGGGCCTCCCGTGAGCACGTCAACTCCCCGATCGCCCGCGATGAAATCGTTGCCGTCATTGCCCTCTAAATCGTCGTCTCCTTGCCCTCCCCGCAGGATATCGCTGCCGAATCCTCCAAAAATAATGTCGTTTCCGGCATCGCCCCTAACTACGTCGTTGCCTTCATTTCCGTCCACTAGATCGGCATCTTTGCCACCGTAAATGATGTCGTTCCCGCCGCCACCGCCGATAATATCACTGCCGTTATTGCCTAACAGACGTTCGTTGGAATCCGACGAACCTCCTATAGTATCGTTGCCGTCTAGTCCCCAAACTCCCCAAGAAAAAGACGACAAATTTCCATTCCCTACGTTAATCTCATCGGGTGTAGCGAATCCCAAAAGACGTGGCCCGCCCCCAGCCAATACAGGAAATCCATTCACATCGGCAATGAGATTGTTAACCGTTAAAGCCATAACTATGTCCTTTCAAAAATCCTGTTAGCTGTATTATATATGTTAATTCTTGCATGGGCAAATAGCAAGTGTTATTGGAATTGTTGTCGCAACTTTATTTGCTAATTCAGTGACAAGCAACCAGCTTGCTAATTATTAATTACCAATTACCAATTACCAATTACCAATTACCAGGGCTGTGCTTCATTCAACCCAAACCTGCTATATATCTCGCCTCTGAGTCAAATAGCATTAGTTGCTGACACTATCCGCTACTGCCTACCGCTTATAATGGGTGTTACCCCCCAGGCAGTAAACACGTTAATATCACCTATAACGTCGAGACTGAGAGGTTGTTTGTGAATAAAAGTAAAAGTCCCTGGGCCCATCGTCCCAGAAAAAACCCAGTTTCCGAGACCCATACACAAACTTTACAAACAGGATCTAAGCTCTTTACAAAGCCATAATCGCCGATCGCTGACATTTTTTGGCAAAATCCACTGCTTTCAGGTGTTTTACTCATGTCTACTCCTAAATCGTCTTCCCCTCAAAAAAACAACAACTCCGTAAAATCACTGCCAGCTACAGATAGCGTCCCAACACAGCAAGACAGTAACAACCTGCCCAGCGAACCGAGTATAGAACAGCTACTGGAAGCTTTGGCGGGCAAAGTACCCACTCAATCTACTGAAATTGAGCCCTTGAAAACGTGGAAACAAGATTTACAGCGATTGTTTCAATTTCTCGGCGATCGCCGCGTTTTAATCGCAGTAGTGGAACCGGGAACTTTTGCTCTGCGTTATGCTAACGCGGCATTTTGTCGCTTGGCCGGTTGGGAGGAAACGTCTTTGGCAACTCAATCTACCAACGGTTGGTTTGCAGAAACCCACCTCACTCTGCTGGAACTGTTCGAGGATTGGGGGGGCAAAACAGCAGAACAATTGTACCGCCGCCATCTTTTGCACTGGGTATTTAAGCAATATTATCAAATTGACATCGACGGTTTGCGGGTGCTAGACGAACCTGTCACGGCGAGTGTAAAAAACCCCAAACACCCAGAACCCAGATTTATAGAATTTTGGCTCGGTTCGGAACAGTTAAAAATTACTCGGATTGACTCAAAAATAGATGAATTTGCGGATGTTCCTTTAAAATTAATGCCTGTTGCGGAACGGGAAGCTTGGTTGATGCAGCCGAATCAACTGGAAAATTTAGCCGATCGATTGCAGTTGGATAATTACCGCGTAGAAGGTTTGCTGCTGCTAGAAGGTTTTGATGTCACCCTGCAGGAGCAAATTCGCCGTCTGACTCAGTTATTGATCGATCGAGATTCGATGCTGCGACCTGACAAATTTGAGAGAATCGATCGGTGTTTGCGATCGCTCTTCAATGCTGACGGCACTTTGCTGCTGCGCCTCGACGGCGAACAGGTACAGCTATTAGTTGCAAAAGACGGCCAACATTTGCAGCCGATTCTTTATTCAATGCACTCCCTAGAAGCTTCTCACTTGTTGAAGGCCACAGCAGCAAATCAAGTTTGGAACGTGCCAGACTTGCGTAGGGAGTGCGAAACCGAGTGCGATCGAACTTTGCGGAGAATGGGAACTCGATCGATGCTGCTGGTGCCGCTGGTAGTCAAATCTGTCAGCCGCGAGGGGTGCGGGCAGCGGATTTTGGGCGTCGTGGGGGTGTTGTGCGATCGGCCCAACCACTTCAACGGCATTGACGCTCAACACGCCCAAGAACTCATTCCCGCCTTCATTGCAGCCCTGCGGCAAGCCATCCAGGAGCGGTTTACCCACATTCACAACATCCACCCCGCAGTCGAGTGGCGGTTCGCCCAAGAAGCAGAAAGGCGAAGTTGGGGACTGCCCCCAGAAACAATCGTATTTGCTGACGTTCATCCGCTGTACGGAATTTCGGACATTCGCGGTTCTAGCGACGAAAGAAACCGAGCCATTCAAACTGATTTGCTCGAACAATTCCGCTTAGCTTTAGTCATAGCTGATGCCGTTTGTCAAACACAAACTACCCACCTCGGCGAGCAACTGCGGCTCGACTTGCTCGACTACATCCAGCGTTTAAAACAAAAAGTAACAGTCGATATGGAGGTGCGAGCAGCCAAGTATTTAAACGAGCATTTAGAAGTATATTTTGACTATTTTGTGCAGTGCGACCCCAGGGTTCAGGCAGCCGTTGAAGCTTACCAAGCAGCCTGTGAAAACGAACACAACTGCGTTTACAGCGATCGCACCCGCTACGACCAAATGCTGAACCTAATCGGCACCAAACTCCAAGAAACTTGGGCCCGCTGGCAAGAAAAAATGCAGCAAATTCTTCCCCACTACTGCGACATTGAATGCACCGACGGGCTCGATCACATGATTTATGTAGGAAAATCGATCGACCCCAAATTTAGCCAGTTTCACCTGCACAGTTTGCGGTACGAACAACTGCGAGCAATTTGCGACTGCGGCCGCACTGTTTTTCGCCTGCAAGCCGAGTCTCAAATTAACATGGAACTCGCACATTTAGTCTTAGTGCAGAATACCACGATCGACATTTTTCACAACGAAAACACCGAAAAAATGTTTGACGTAAAAGGCACTCGCGACATCCGCTACGAACTCGTGAAAAAACGTATCGAAAAAGCCGTTGACAAAGACGCACAAGAGCGGATTACCCAGCCAGGAATGTTAACGGTAGTTTATTCAACCGAAGACGAATGGGAAGAGTACCAACAATACTTGCGCTACTTGTCTCGCGAAGGTTGGGTAGAACCAAAAGTTCAGACTGGCATGGTAGAATCACTGCAAGGAGTCAGCGGTTTAAAATTCGCCCGCGTGCGTATTTTGCCTGAACCGGAATCTATTCCTACTATCTGTGAAGTTACGGTAGTCAGCGATTGAGAACCCGTTCAATTGCCTGTTTGAGGCCCAGTGCGATCGCTGCCATCCCCTCCTATCTATTTTAGGCCCAGTGCGATCGCTCCAATCCCCCTTAAAAAGGGCGGAGCGAAATCATTCTGGATTCACACACAAGACCGATATTACATTTAAGATTTTTGTTGACACCCGCGAACACGGCCGCGTTGTCACTTAGTGTAGGTTCGGTGTGATTGGGGAGCGAAAAATACACGATCTGAATCACACAAAATCAAGATAAAGTAGTGTTAATTTAATGAAAATTAAATCCTGTAATTTATAATTAAAATTATGTTGAAATTATCCAAATACCAAATCAATATTACTCTGCACGAAGGCGTCGAAACAATAATCTATCGCGGACAAACACCGACACATGCGCCCCCAGCAATTCTGAAAGTCCTCAAAGCCGAATATCCCACCCTCGAAGCCATTACCAGGCTCAAGCACGAATATCAAATCCGCAAAAATTTAGACAGCGAACAAATCGTCAAAGCCATCAGTCTCGAAACATTTGACCATCGATTAGGAATCGTTTTAGAAGACTTTGGCGGCGAATCCCTCGCAAAACTGCTGGAAAGAGAGACCTTGAGTCTGCGAGCAAATTTAAACATCGCCATCCAAATAGTCAAAGCCTTACAATACCTGCATTGTCAGCACATTATCCACAAAGACATCAAACCCAGCAACATCATAATTAACTCGCAAACAAAACAAGTAAAACTCACCGACTTCGGCATTGCCACAAAACTCAACAAAGAAAATCCGCAGTTTAACAATCCCACCTCAGTCGAAGGCACATTAGCCTATATGTCACCCGAACAAACCGGGAGAATGAACCGCACCCTCGACTACCGCACAGACTTTTATTCCCTTGGTATCACATTATATGAAATGCTGACTGGAAAATTGCCTTTCCCCAGCAACGACCCCTTAGAAATAGTTTATAGCCACATTGCAGTTCAACCAATATATCCCCATAAAATTAATTCTGAAATACCTGTCGTCATTTCAGAAATAGTAATGAAATTGATAGCAAAAAATGCCGAAGATAGATATCAAAGTGCTGCCGGATTGTTAGCCGACTTAGAAATTTCTTTGCATCAGTTAGAAACCAGCGGACAAATTGCCGACTTCATCCCCGGACGCTTAGATATTCTCAGCCAATTGTTAATCCCCCAAAAATTGTACGGTCGGGAAAATCAGGTTAATGAATTGCTAGCAGCATTTGAACGTGTAAGAGGGGGTTTAGCCAAGAATTTGTTAGAAGAACGAGCAACCTTAGAACAAAACCCGCCCCCATCAGGAAGCAGCGAATTAATGCTAGTATCAGGCTACTCAGGCATCGGTAAATCAGCCGTAGTCAACGAAGTTAGCAAGCCAATTACCAGGTCAAAAGGTTACTTTATCAGCGGGAAATTTGACCAATTAAAACGCAACATTCCTTATGCGTCATTAATCCAAGCATTTAACTCATTGCTGCGGCAATTACTAACAGAAAGTGCAGCTTCATTAGAAATATGGCGCAGTAAAATTTTAACAGCAGTGGGAACAGACGGCCAAGTAATTGCCGACGTAATTCCAAAAGTTGAATTAATCATCGGCAAACAGCCAGAAGTCCCAGAACTCGCCCCTGTAGAATCCCAAAATCGATTCAATCGGGTATTCAAAGAATTTATTCGCGTTTTTGCCCAAAAAGAACACCCCCTAGTTATCTTTTTAGACGATTTGCAGTGGGCAGATTCAGCAACATTAAAGTTGATGCAAATACTGATAACTGACCCTGACCAAGAATATTTGTTGCTAATCGGTGCCTATCGAGACAATGAAGTTAGTCCGACCCACCCCTTAATTCAGACTGTAGAAGAAATTGAAAAAACTGGTACAAGAGTCAACAATATAGTGTTGCAACCGCTGGATTTAGCAAATGTGACGGAATTAGTGACTGAAACACTTAACACTTGCACAGAAAAAGTAACAAATCTAGCCGATTTAATCTGGAATAAAACAGGTGGCAATCCTTTTTTCTTGACCCAATTACTCCAAGCACTTTATCAAGACTCCCTTTTGAAATTTGAATTTAATCACATTACAAATGAGGGAAGTAAAAGTGGCTGGTATTGGAGTATCGATGAAATCCAAGCCATTGGAATCACCGATAAAAGTGTGGTGGAACTGGTAGCTTCTCGCATTGAAAAGCTGCCCGCACCCACGCAAGAAGTGTTGAAGCTAGCAGCTTGCGTGGGAGATAAATTTGCTCTAGATGTGCTGTCACTTGTTAGCGAAAAGTCAGCTAATACTACCGCCACTGAACTTTATTCAGCTTTGCAAGCCGGGTTAATTCTGCCCTTGAGCGATGCTTATCGCATTCCTTTAGTTTTCAATCGAGCCGAATCGATTAATCTCAACTTAGATACTTCGCGGGTTAGTTACAAATTTTTGCACGATCGCGTTCAGCAAGCCGCATATTCGCTAATTCCAGAAGATCAAAAGCAATCTACCCATTTAAAGATCGGTCAATTACTGTTACAGAATACTCCCCCAGACAAGCTAGAAGAAAATATCTTTGATATCGTCAATCAGTTGAATGTCGGAATTGACACCATTAGCCAGCCTGCTGAAAAGACGCAGTTAGCCAAATTAAATTTAACTGCTGGACGCAAGGCGAAAGCGGCGGCTGCTTATGAAGCTGCTGTTAGGTATTTGCGGGTTGCTATGGAATTATTGCCAGTGGATTGTTGGCAAAGTCAGTATGACTTAACTTTAGCAATTTACGAGTCAACAGCCGGAGCTGAATATTTAAACATCAACTATGAAGATTCAAAAAAACTGGTCGATATCGTACTGAAAAAAGCTAAAACTCTACTGGAAAAAGTGAATGTTTATGAACTTCAAATCCACTCTTACAATGCTCAGATCCGACTGATAGAAGCACTAAATACAGGACTGGAAGTGCTAAAACTGTTAGGCATTTCTTTTCCTCAAAACCCCAATTTTTTCAATATTTTGGCGGGAGTGATTAATACAAAACTGAGCTTGGGATTGAAACGAATTGAGGATTTAGCTAACTTGCCAGAAATGACCGATCCCGACAAACAAGCAGCCATGCGGATTTTATCAGGGATTATCAGCACTGCTGTTCAGGCCAAGCCCCCACTGGTACCGCTACTGGCATCTAGGATGGTCAAGCTGTGCATTAAATATGGTAATTCGCCTTATGCGAGTATTGCCTACGTTTTTTATGGGGTAGTTATGTACAAGCTAGGGGACAGTAGTTTGGCCTACCAATTCGGTCAACTGGCAATTAGGATGTTAGACAAATTTCCATCCCGTTCAATCAAAAGTAGAGTTTATACACCCTTTGGTGCTTTTATTAACCACTGGAAAGCCTCTGTCAAGTCAGGATTAGGCGATCTCAAAGAAAGTTTTCAAGCTGGGATGGAAACGGGAGAGTTGGAATATGCAGCTTATTCTATTAATATATATTGTACTTATAAACTGTGGATGGGAGAGCCTCTCGCTCAGGTTGACGAGGAGATAAGTAAGTATCTGAAACTAATGCAGCAATCTCAAATAGAAATGGCTGTACAGTATATAAGTGTAGAGAAACAGACCGCCCTCAATTTGTGTGGCAAAACTGTCGAACCATGCTATTTAGTCGGCGAGAGCTTCAATGAATTAAAAACGCTCCCCGCTTTAATAGAATCTAAAAGCTTTATACTAGTTTGTGTGGTTTATAATGCCAAAGCTATGCTAAATTTTCTCTTCCGAAACTACTTACAAGCCGTAGAAAATTCACGGTTATTTGAGAAATATGAAGAAGCAGCAGCCGGATTTTATGTAGTTTCAGTGAATAATTTTTACTATTCTCTCAGTCTCCTCGCCTTGTATCCCGCAACTGGCAAAGAAGAGCAAAAGCAATATCTAAAAAAAATTGTACCAAACCAAAAAAAGATGAGAAAGTGGGCAGTTCATGCTCCGATGAATTATCAACACAAATACGATTTGGTTGCAGCGGAAACAGCGCGAGTTTTGGGGCAAAATACTGAAGCAATGGAATTGTACGATCGCGCAATTGATGGAGCAGCCAAAAACGGTTACATTCAAGAGGAAGCATTAGCCTATGAATTAGCAGGAGAATTTTATCAAGCTTGGGGTAAAGAGATAGTTTCTCAAGCATATCTGACTAAAGCTTATTATGGCTACATCCGCTGGGGAGCCATAGCTAAAGTTAAACACTTAGAATCAACACATCCTTTTTTAACAGCACAGACGCGCACAATTCAAACCCCAACCCTCGATGTCACCCGCACAACTACTGAAAATACTACCAGTAGTAGTTTAGGCGATTTCTTAGACTTAACTACTTTTATTAAGTCGGCGGAAGCCCTTAACGGTGAAATTGTTCTTGAAAAATTGTTGACAAAATTAATCAAAATTATTTTAGAAAATGCGGCGGCTCAAAAAGTCGTGCTGCTGCTGCTGAAAAACGATATCCTCTGCATTGAAGCTACTGGGACTTTGGCGGAGGATAAAGTGACACTTTTACCGTCTATTCCCGTAGAAAATCGTCAAGATGTACCCCTGTCTGTGATTAATTTCGTACACCGCAGTCAAAAGCATCTGGTTTTAGACAATGCGACTATAGCTGAAGCTTTTAAGGTGGATGCCTATATTAGGAAATATCAACCCAAATCAATCCTTTGTTTGCCGATTATTTATCAATCTCAGCGGCGCGGAATTATTTATCTAGAAAATGCTTTGACGGTAGGAGCTTTTACAGCAGAGAGAGTAGAAGTATTCAAAGTGTTAATTTCTCAAGTTGCTATTGCAGTAGAAAATGCTAGTTTGTACGCGCGCGAGAAAGAAAAATCTCAACAGTTAGAAAAATCTTTCAATAAACTCCAACAGGCACAACTGCAACTTATTCAAAGCGAAAAAATGTCGGCTCTCGGCAACTTGATTGCAGGGGTTGCTCACGAAATTAACAATCCGCTCGGTTTTATTTCGGGCAATCTTGATGCGGCTGCTGAGGCGAGCTTAGATTTGATTGATTGTTTACAACTGTACCAAGAAAAATTTCCTAATCCTGGAGATGAGTTAGAGGATAAAGCATCGGAGATCGATTTAGAATATTTGATCGAAGATTTGCCGAAAATGCTTTTATCTATGAAATCAGGTACAGACCGCATCCGCAATATTAGCAAGTCTTTGCGGACTTTTTCCCGCGCTGACAGTGCGAATAAAGTGTCAGCAAATATTCATGAGGGCATCGACAGCACTTTGATGATTTTACAGTATCGCCTGAAAGCTACAGATACTCGCCCCGCGATTAAAATTATCAAAGAATACGGAGATATCCCGCCAGTTAAATGTTATTTTGGGCAACTGAATCAGGTATTTATGAATTTGCTGGCAAATGCGATCGAGTGTTTTGACGAATTCAATCAGGGTCGCACTTACGCTGAAATTGAAGCTTTACCCAATACGATCGCCATTATCACTCAAGTCTCCGAGGATAGCAACAGCGTGGTGATTAAAATCAAAGATAACGGTCAAGGGATGTCATCGGAGGTCAAGTCGAAAATATTTGACCATTTATTTACTACCAAAGGAGTAGGGAAAGGTACGGGTTTGGGGTTGTCTATAAGCAGGCAAATTGTGGAAGAAACCCACGGCGGTAAACTAACTTGCGAATCGGTGCTGGGAGAAGGTACGGAATTTGCGATCGCCCTGCCGCTTTGATAAAATTTATTCACCACCCTTACCGAATCAGTCATTGCCAATTGTTTAATCTAAAATCTAACATCTCAAATGGTATGACTTGTGCTTAACACAGACTTGGAAATTTGTCAATTCCTAAGTATCTATCAAATAGTCCACAGTTCACTGTTTAAAGCAGGCAGTATGCAGTTACATTGTTAGCTAAATCCTGTAATAACTGTATTTGATAGGAGTTTTTCGCGTGAACGCTGCCGAACAAGCCAAAAATATAGAAGTTGCGAGCAAAATTGCTGCCGTTGTTAATTTATTCAAGTCCGAATTCCCGGATACAAAAGTCGATTTGAAACCTTGGATGAATGACCAGGATACCAGAGAACTTGTAGATCCAGATTCGATCGACATTGGCTTCCATTTCCCCGGTAGAAGCCGCTTGCTGCAAAGCCGCAGCATCTTGATTCAAATCCGATTTTACCAAGATCCGGTAGAAGGAAGCCGTCGGGCGATCGGGGTTGAGGCAGCCGGTTACGATCATACTGGTCAGCAGTGGCGCTTTTCCACCGTGGAAAATTGGAGTTTTTTCGGTCAAACCGAACCCGCTGCGGAGTCAGGCCAAAAACTCAAAGACTTTTGCCGAGAGATATTCAGTTTGTTTAATAGTTAAGTTCCAGGGATTGTAGTAGGGATTGGGCGACACCTCCTAAGTAAATTGATATCAATTATCTTGCACCATTGCTAATAATCCCTTTAGAGGCGTTGCTTAGAGCAACGGCCCACAATAAAATTTAATTTTTGTGGAACCGGCATCCTGCCTGTTAAGCGAGAATGGTGCTTTAGAGTGAGTTATTTCACACGATCGCAATTGCCGATCGACTTACAGCCAACTGGATAAACAGATTTGTAAGTAGTCGATCGCTTGCCAAACAAAGTATAGCGGTTATCGCGGACTTGTTCGTACACGCGATCGCCCATCCACTTCATCCCCGGCATTGCCCGGTAAGCAGCCACAAACACCTCACCTCCAGGCAATATCCGCCCGATTTCCTCCGCCGCATCGCTGCCCTGCCAGCGCCGTTCCGGGGTGTTGTCATCTATCAAAATCATCCCCATTTCGCAGTCTTCAGGCGTAATCCCAAAGCGATTTAATGGCTCTAAATCTTGCATTGGAATATACTCAAACCGCTTGCCTTGGTCTAAGTTTTCTAGTAACTGCACCAAGGTAACGCAGAGATTGCACTGGCCGTCGTAAATTACGTTGTAATTCATTTGATAACTTCCTAAATTTGGGATGAACTCTTGCAGGAATTGCACCTTACTTGCTAATTGTAGGGTGCGCCTCGGCGCACCTTACTTACTAACTATTTTGCTTACAGGAATCTCGATCGCAAATTCCGTGCCTTGACCCGGTGCGGAATGGCATTTAAGCTGCCCGCCGTGTTTTTCTACCACAATTTGATAGCTGATCGACAGCCCCAAACCAGTACCTTTACCAGGTTCTTTCGTAGTAAAAAACGGATCGAATAGCCTTTCGTGAACATCTATCGGAATCCCCGGGCCGTTGTCAGCAATCCGAATCACAATATGAGAAGGATGCCGAACCGAAGCATCAGAAACAGCAGAATCTGCCTGCATCAAAGCATCTTGTTCATATTTTACCTCCGTACAAATCCGCAGCGTCGGCGAAGGACAATAAGGAATAGGTGCCTGTTCCCCCTCCGCCCACTGTCCAGTCTCCATTGCCTCTTCCAAAGCATCAATTGCATTGCCAATAATATTCATAAAAACCTGATTCAACTGTCCTGCATAACACTGTACGCGGGGCAAATTGCCGAACTCTTTGAGCAGCAGAATTTTAGGACGCCCTGCCGTTTCTTTCAACCTGTGCTGCAAAATCAACAAAGTGCTTTCAATCCCTTCGTGAATATCCACCTGCTTTTGTTCGGCTTCATCTAATCGCGAAAAATTCTTCAGTGACAGCACAATTTGGCGAATTCGCTCTGCTCCCATTTTCATCGAACTTAACAGCATTGGCAAATCTTTGAGCAGAAAATTCAAATCGACATCATCTATTTCTTGTTTAATTGCCGGTGTTGGGTGCGGGTATTCCTTCTGGTAAAGTTGGAGCAGTTTTAGCAAGTCTTTAAAGTAATCGTCAGCGTGCATGACGTTGCCGTAAATAAAGCTAACTGGATTGTTGATTTCGTGAGCAACCCCAGCGACTAATTGCCCCAAACTTACCATTTTTTCATTTTGAACCATCATGCTTTGAGTTTTATGCACGTCCCGCAGGGCTTTTGCCAATTCTTGATTTTTAGTCCTCAATTGACTTTCGGAAAGCCGCACCGCTTCTTCTGCGTGTTTGCGCTTGGTAATATCTTTGCGAATTGCTACATATTGATGGGGTTCTCCGCTGCTATTTAAGAAAGGTACAATCGTAGTATCCAACCAGAATAATGTGCCGTCTTTAGCTTGATTTTTCATTTCTCCTCGCCACACCTTTCCCTGGCGGATGGTTGACCAAAGCTGCTTGAAAAAATGGGCTGAATGATAGCCAGAATTGACAATTCTGTGGGTTTGGCCGATCAGTTCTTCTCGGGAATATTTAAATTGTTCGCAAAATTGATCGTTGACATAGGTAATGGCTCCGAATTCATCGGTATTCGAGACAATTGCCGATTGATCCAAAGCAAATTTTTCAAATTCCAACTCTTTGAGAGTTTGGCGCAATTCTGCTTCTGCTTGTTTGCGATCGCTAATATCGGTAATCATCCGCAACACCCCGGAAAATTGGCCCTCAGCGTCGAACGTTGGCGTCGCCGACACGATCGCCCACAAGTGAGATCCGTCTTTGCGAGTAAACTTAAAATCGTAGCGTTCGCGAATGCCTTCCCGCCTGCGCTGCACGTAACTTTCTGCTATTTCCTTAGAGTCGCAGTCGATAAACTCAAATAGCGAGCGCCCCAGCATCTCCTCCACAGTATACCCCAGCATTTCCGCCATCCGAGAGTTAACAAAAGTCGTGATGCTTTCGGCGTCAAACATCCAAACGCCCTCCAAAGCCGTCTCGACTATGCAGCGGTAATAACTCTCCCTCTCCCTGAGTGTTTCCTCTGCTTGCTTGCGGTCCGTAATATCAGTTTGCACCGCAATAAAACCTTCGAGTTCCCCATTTTCTTGATAAATGGGGGCGATCGAAAGCGCCACCCAATAACCCTTTCCATCCTTTTTGTAATTGTAGATTTCTTGATTAAACGGCACCCCCGCAGCCAAAGCCGATCGCAGTTGAGCAATAGTTAGCGGGTCTGTTTCAGGGCCTTGCAGTACATCACCCGGTTTTTTTCCCTGCATTTCTGCCAGCACGTAACCGCTAATCCGAGTAAATCCTTCATTCACCCATTCAATGCAGCCTTGAGCATCAGTAATAATCACACCATTTTGCGTTTTTTGAGCCACAATGGCCAAGCGCGACAATTCAGTTTCAGTTTTTTTGCTTTCCGTAATATCTTCAGCAATACCCAAAATGTACTTAGGCGCGCCAGAATCGTCAAACAAAGGAACTTTTTTCGTGTGTAAAATCCGCTTTCCCAGGCGCGGAAGTTCCAGAGTTTGTTCGGGCAAATCGACGCCTTTTATCGTTGCAAACACTTCTAAATCTTGTGCTTGCAAGTAATTTGCCTGCTCTGAGTCCAAAAAGCCAGCAGCATTGTTTAAGATAACTTCATCCCTCGAATAGCCAAACAATTCTTCGCTAGCAGTATTCCAATAAATAAACTTTTGCTCGACCGCATCTTTAATAAAGACACTAATCGGCAGATTTTGCAGTACCGCATTGAGAAAATCTTGAGTGTTTCGCAGGTTTTCCTCAGCTCGCTTTCGTTCAGTAATATCCAAAATCACTCCGTCGAGATAAACAACCCGACACAGAGAATTTGCGATCGGCGAAACCGGCGAAACCACAGCCGACAAAAAGCCTTCAATTTCCCCTTGTCCCTCTTGTTTTCCTCTAGCCTCTTCCGCCTCGCAGCAAACAGCTTTGCCTTTTTCGTAAACCCAGCTAATTTCGCCGTCAGCCCGGACAATCCGGTATTCAAGGATGTACGAAGTTCTGGTTGCTACACTTTTTTTGACAGTAGCATCCACATTTTTGCGGTCTTGAGGATGGATAATGCTGGAAAAAGAACGGACGCGATCGTTGATAAAATCAGAAGAGGGATAGCCTGATATTTCTTGAACAGCCTCGCTCAAAAACGCCATTGTCCGTGTTAATTCCCCGGCGTCCGTATACTCGCAGGTACAGCGGTAGACAGCACCGGGAATATTAGCTACTAAATTTTTATATCGTTCTTCGCTTTTTAACAAAGATGAGCCGTCTTCGCTATTGTGATCGCCGTTCTTAAATTTAGAAGAATTGGAAGAAATTTGCATGGTTTTTTTTCACTTGTGAGTGCGGGGGCAAGTGTTAGCGTAGATGACCCTATAAAAAGTGAATTTAATTTGCGTAACAATTCGTTATAAACTAATATAGTACAAAATTAGTTCTGCGAACCTTCAGAAAATTTAAGGGCGGGTAATAGGTAAAGCTAATCAAGGCTAGAGATATAGAAAACTGTTCGGAAACGCATTGTCTAACGGATTTAATGGATTTAACTCACGCCCAGAGCACCATTCTCAAGAACAGGCTTTACGGTCTGTTCCACAACAAGTGCATTTTCTTGTGAAGAGCACCATTCTCAAGAACAGGCTTTCCGGCCTGTTCCACAACAAGTGCATTTTCTTGTGGGGTGGGCATGAGAGCCCGCCCATAAAAAGCTTATTGAGAATGGTGTTCTGGGCGTGAGTTTAACGGATTTAACCGATCGATGTTGAGGTTCGAGGGAAAGAGGGAAGATTTTTCCACTCCCCCACTCTCCGATTCCCTCACTCTCCCCCTTCCCCACTCCCTCACTCTCCCCCTTCCCCACTCCTCACTCTCCCCCTTCCTCACTCCCTCACTCTCGTTAGAATAAGATAAGTTTCCTTGCTACCGATCGCCCCTCAAACAAAACACCATGACTCAACAACAACCCCGGATTTGCATTCTCGGCGGAGGCTTCGGCGGACTCTACACAGCCCTGCGCTTGAGTCAGTTACCCTTCTCCAAAACCGAAAAACCCGAAATTGTCCTAGTTGACCGCCGCGATCGATTTTTGTTCGTTCCCCTGCTGTACGAACTGCTGACCGACGAACTCCAAACCTGGGAAATTGCCCCACCGTTTGCCGAACTCTTGCAAAAAACAGGTGTGCGCTTTTGTCAGGGTACTGTCTCCGGCATCGATGTGGAGGAAAAGCGAGTGCAGTTGCACGACGGGCCAGAAATTCCGTGCGATCGCCTGGTTTTAGCTTTAGGTGGCGAAACCCCTCTAGATATGGTCAAGGGTGCCGTTGAATACGCTTACTCGTTTCGCACTCTCGACGACGCCTACCGCTTAGAAGAAAGACTGCGGTTTTTAGAAGCCAGCAACACCGATAAAATCAGGGTTGCGATCGTCGGCGCCGGTTATTCAGGAGTAGAATTAGCTTGTAAATTAGCCGATCGACTCGGAGACAAAGGTCGCGTGCGGTTAGTCGAGCAAAGCGACATGATTCTGCGGACATCACCGGAGTTTAACCGCGAAGCCGCCACCCAAGCTTTAGAAAAACGGAAAGTGTGGATCGACTTAGAAACAGAAGTAGAGGCGATCGAAGCGGACACAATATCCTTAGTTTACAAAGGACAATTAGATGTTCTCCCCGTAGACATAGTTCTATGGACAGTAGGAACTCAAGTTAGTCAAGCAGTGCGATCGCTACCCCTCAAACAAAACCGCCGCGGTCAATTAATAGTCACTTCGCAAATGCAAATTATCGACCATCCAGATATATTTGCCTTGGGAGACTTAGCTGAATGTCACGATGCAACTAATCAAAAAGTCCCCGGAACAGCCCAAACAGCCTTCCAGCAAGCTGACTACACCGCATGGAACATTTGGGCCTCCCTCACCGGCCGCCCATTACTTCCTTTCCGCTATCAGCCGCTAGGAGAAATGATGACATTAGGAATTGACAACGCCACCCTGGCCGGTTTAGGAATTAAACTCGACGGACAACTAGCCCACATTGCTCGCCGCTTAGCTTATCTCTATCGGATGCCAACATTTGATCATCAGCTAAAAGTTGGTTTCAATTGGATTAGCAAGCCGATTCAGGAGTTGCTTAAAAGTTAGTTAATTGTAGACTGTTAACTGTTGACCGTTCACGGTTGATTCTTGATTGTAGGACTTATGATGGCGGTTCGGAAACCGGGTTTTTCACGAAAATACTTCACTACTACCCGCATATTTGGTAAAAACCTGGTTTTTTCTGTCGGAGTGTAGATTCAGAGAATATTAGGCACGATAAAAAATGCAAACTTCCACATTACAACAGCCCAAAACTGAACTTCCACCGTTGATAGAGCGGGAAATTCTGTTTGGAAATCCCGAAAAAACTAGCCCCCAACTTTCACCCGACGGCAAGTATCTCGCCTACATTGCACCAGATGAACACAACGTCTTGCAAGTGCAATTGCGTACCGTCTGTCAAGCAGACGATCGCCAACTGACAGCAGATAAAAAACGGGGCATCCGTATGTTTTACTGGACTTACAGCGGCGAAGAGCTAATTTATCTCCAAGATGCTGAGGGTGACGAAAACTGGCATTTATATTTAGTCAATATCCAGTCAAATCTGGTTCGCGACTTGACACCATTTCAAGGCGTTCAAGCTCATACGATCGCCTTTGACCGCAAATTCCCCAATGAAATATTAGTGGGAATGAACATCCGCGATCGCAGCAAACACGATGTTTACCGCATCAACCTCAAAAATGGTGCCGTTGAATTTGAGACCGACAACCCAGGTAACATCGTCCGTTGGATTGCTGACGCCCAATTCCAAGTGCGGGCGGCCACAGCCACCACTGCCGACGGTGGCTCAGAATTGGTGTTTCGGGAAACTGCCGACAAGTCTTGGGAAAGCCTGCGAACCTGGGGGCCCGATGAGGAAGGTGGTGCCCTCATGTTCTCAGAAAACGGCAAAATTCTTTACATCATCGGCAATCATGATGCTAACGCCGAACGTTTGATCGCATTAGACTTAGAAACTAAACAAGAAACCGATCTCGCCTCTGACCCAGAATACGATGTCGGCAACATTGTCGGACACCCCACCAAGCGAGAGATTCAGGCGGTTTCCTTCTACAAGGACAAGCAAGAGTGGCAGATTTTAGACCAAAGTATAGCAGATGATTTTGAGGATCTCGGCAAATTCCGCCCCGGCGAATTCTCCATCACCAGCCGCAACCTCGCCGATACCACTTGGCTAGTCGCTTACATGACAGACGACGGCCCAGTTTACTACTATGCGTTCGATCGCGCCTCCAAAACCTTCACCTTTCTGTTCAGCAACAAACCCAAACTCGAAGGGCTACCGCTATCATCAATGGAACCCATTTCTTACACCGCAAGAGATGGTTTAACCATTCACGGCTACCTGACAAAACCGGTTGGTGTCGCCACACCCGTACCGACAGTCTTGCTTGTTCACGGCGGCCCCTGGGCACGCGATACCTGGGGTTACAATCCACAAGCCCAATGGCTGGCAAACCGAGGTTACGCCGTTTTGCAAATCAATTTTCGCGGTTCCACCGGCTACGGCAAAGCCTTTCTCAATGCCGGCAATCGCGAATGGGCCGCTAAGATGCACGACGACTTGCTAGATGGAGTTAATTGGCTTGTAGAAACAGGAATTGCCCAACAGGATAAAATTGCGATTATGGGCGGTTCCTACGGCGGTTATGCTGCCTTAGCGGGATTGACTTTTAGTCCCGATGTTTTTGCCTGCGCTGTCGATATTGTCGGGCCAAGCAATTTGATTACACTGCTGCAAAGTATTCCCCCTTACTGGGAACCGATCAAAGCAAGTATGTATCACCGCGTCGGCAATTTGGAAACAGAACCAGAGTTTCTCAAATCGATCTCGCCCTTATTTTTTGTCGATCGCATTCAGAAACCTTTACTAATCGCCCAAGGTGCCAACGACCCGCGAGTGAAAGAAGCAGAAAGCGAGCAAATTGTCAATGCGATGAAGCAAGCCGGCAAACCTGTAGAATACGTGCTTTATACAGACGAAGGACACGGATTTGCGCGGCCGGAAAATCGCCTGCACTTTTATGCGATCGCCGAAGAATTCCTAGCCAAATATTTAGGAGGCAGATTTGAACCTGCGGGCAACATTGCCAATCATTCTGGTGTGGTGAATCCGCAAACAACTAATTAGAAGGAAGAAGGAAAAAGGAAGAAGAAAGAAGGAATTATTCAAATCTCTTTTCTCTTCTCTTCTCTTCTTTTCCTCTGTGTCCTCTGTGGTTAAATCATTCCGATGCAACCGGATGTGCGATAAGTCCTCTTTCCTCTTCCCTTTTTCTTCTCAAATGACCCAAATTATTTTTCTAGACGCCGCAGGTACACTATTTGATGTTCGCGGTAGCGTCGGCGAGGTATACGGACAAATAGCCCAGAGGTTTGGAGTAACAGTTGAGAGTGAAGAGTTAAATGCAGCATTTTCCCAAAGCTTCGCCTCCGCAAGTCCGATGGCATTTCCAGGGATAGAAGCGGCAAAAATTCCCCAATTAGAATTTGAGTGGTGGCAAACAGTTTCCGCAAAAGCATTCCAAATAGCAGGCATTTTCCACCAATTTTCAGACTATCCCAAATTCTTTGTCGAGCTCTATGCTCATTTTGCCACCGCCGAACCTTGGTTCGTCTATCCCGACGTATTGCCAGCATTAAATAAGTGGCAGCAACAAGGAATTGAATTAGCAGTAGTATCGAATTTTGATTCCAGAATTTATGCAGTATTAAAAGCGCTAAATTTAGCTGAATATTTCACATCAGTAACAATTTCTACCGAGGTTGGTGCAGCAAAACCAGACTCTCAAATTTTTGCTGCGGCTTTGCAAAAGCACAACTGCCTTGCCGAGAATGTGTTGCATATCGGTGACAGCTTCAAAGCAGATTATTGTGGTGCTAAAAATGCGGGATTAAACGCAATTTGGTTGAATCGCCCACAGGAAAAACTAGATTTAGGCAAATTGCCTTTTTTAATCGAGTCTCAAAAAGTTGAGGAAGTTGCCAGTCTGGATTTTACAGCGGATTCCAGGTTTATGAAGTACAGTAGCAGCAGCTTGTAAACCAGTTTTTAAAGTGCTTAATATTAACCCGCGTCAAGCGCCGTAGCTAGTAAAACATCAACCATCT
>JACJNV010000076.1 GCA_014695175.1 Microcoleus sp. FACHB-DQ6
TCCCCACTTATAAATGGGGGGACTCGATACAGAAAAAACTTATATTTAACTCTGTTTGAATATATAGATCGCTCCTGTTCTTAGTTTGCGATCGATTATTCAGCAAACCCTAAGTAAATCGGCAGGAAAAAACAATAATATCTTGTAGGGGCCGATCAAGCCTGGATATTGACTCGCAGACAGTTTATTGCTGCACTCAACCGCCTAAACCCGGTAGTTGGTTTATTTGCACCTATACAAGACTTATGCAGCCATACTTTCTACTGTGCCTGCATAAATCCTGTATTTACTTACTGCCCGTGGTTAGTTTTTTTAACCAATATAGTTGATATAATGCGATCGCCCGACCAAATTTTTAGCAATATTTTAATATTTTCAGGCGAAATATATGATTGACTGAAAATTAAAAACAGTCGAGCGAGCAGACTTGACAATTTAACAATGATTCCCAGGGAGCATTTTATGAAATCCATTGCTAAAAACAGCATCCACTGGACTTACTCAGTGGCTATTTTCTGTGCCCTTTTCGCAATACAGCAACAAAAAGCTACAGCAGCAACGCTATCTAACGGCTGGAATTATGCGATCGATTCTTTCAACGACGGCGTGACAGGGCCCCAAATCGGCGGCGGGGAATTTGAATTTTACGGCATCGCCATCAAAGAAACATCAGATACAGCTTTCATCGCCATCAACTCCAATCTAAGTTTAGCAGGATATGCCGACCCACTAGCTCAAAGAGGCAACATCAACTACGGCGATTTATTCTTCAATTTTTCCGGTCAAAATTTCAATACAGCTAACGCAAGCGGCAGCTTGTTTGGTATCCGCTTTGCCGCCGGAAATGACTCCGGCGTGGCGACAACAGGCGTTTACAGAGATGTTACAGCGAAAAACGTCACCCAAACTAACTCTGGCTTTAGCAATTTAAATCAATTCAATACGGTAGTGGCATCTCAAGGTGGAACCCCATCAATGGGCGATTTAGCGGCCACAGACCCATATTTTCAACAAACAGGAAACTCGACTATTCTCAACTCCATAGCTACGGGTACAAAAGTAGGAGAAATCAATTTTTTAACGCCAGCAACTTTGAGCGTCCTCGGTCTTAATTTCGCTCAGTTTAATGCAGTAGGTTCTCAAACAATTGGATTCAGTTTTAATAAATCCTCAATGCCTTCGGGGAACTATATTGCTAACTTTTTTGCCGAGTGCGCTAACGATGCGATCGCCATTAAAGGCTCTTTTGAAAAAGGCTCTGCTGAACCAGTACCAGAACCTGCTACTATCTTCGGTACTTTAGTCGGATTGAGCTTTTTAGGTATTGGCGCAGCAACACGCAAAATTAAGCGCAAGATTTCCTAAGTTAGGTAGGGTGTGCATTAAGTACCTTACGAATAGCTGTTATGCACACCTTACCAATAGCCGTAGTGCCTCACACTACTTGCAAACAGTAGAGTTGATTATGGAGAGATAAAATGCGCCCAAACATTCCCATCTGGCCCAGCAACTTGATTGACGTAACTGTAGGGATACATCAACTTTCTCCCCTCAGTATCGCTGTAACCAGTGAGTGCATCTCCCCAAGGATCTTGCACGATATAACCCTGAGAATTGTAGCCAATGACAGTAAGAATGTGACCGGCAGCAGTAAAATCTCCGGCTAAAACTACTGGCCGCCGATTCAGCAATTCCGATCGCACCTCGGCCCACGTGCGAGTCGTACTAAAACTCGTCTTAAACCCGTAGGCCTGAATCAGCGCCGAAAGCACACTGTGATCCGTTTGAGAACCCTGGCCGGCATAGTCGAAACACCACTGCAATAACTCATCCTCCAACTGTCCGCCCCCCTCAGAACGAAGGCCGTAATAATAAAGCACCATGGCGATCGCAGTTACGTTGCAAGTAGACCAGTCAAAACGCGGATTGTCCCGCTGCGAAAAATACGGCACGTTCAATTCCACATTGTTCGGAACCGGATCGAAAATTTTATCTCCCCGCTTGAACTGAACAAAACTAGGAAAAACATAACCTGTATTGCCAAAATTCGGCAGTTCTTCAGTCAGGGAAACTTTCAGGTGAGATGCTTCCGCCCCGTAGCTGTTCACGCCGTAAACTCGACCTAAAGGCAGCGTAGTTCTCTCGGTACTGCTCAGGCTAGCAGAATCTACCGGCCGTTTTTTAAACACAGTTGCTTGCAGGATTGTCATCGTCAAAGCACCGGGGTCAAAGGCAACTTCTTTGCCGTCTTTTTTAATTTTAACGTCCTGCCAATAAATAAATCCGATATTGCCGAAACCGGGAATTGGTTGGGCGAGAGTTACTCGGAAATGCCCCAAAATGCAGGCATAACCAGTGATCGCATAGGTGCTGCCTAAAGTTATTTGAGCAACTTGATTTGCAGGCAGTTTTGATGAATCTTCTGGTTGAGCTTTAATCTGAGTTGTTTGAATTACCAACAGTTGAGCGCTGACGTTGCTATTCGGTACGTCTGCCAGGTCAAATCTTAGGATTTGAGAACCTTTGGCCAACTGAACGTCGGGTTCATAAAAATAGCCAAAAGTGCCGATCGGCCAAATTGCTGAATCCAGAACCACCTTGAGATGCCCGTCAATAAATCCGTATTTGCTAACGGCCAACGTCTGGCCTGCTTTGACAAAAACTTTTTGCTGATTGTTGAGCCGGGAAGAATCAAGGGGAGCTACCTTAAACAAAGTGTCAGAAACTATCTTTAAGGTCAAACCTTGTCCGACAGTTAGCGGATCGGAAGTTACGGTAATGTAAATTATTTGGCTGCCAGTAACGTTGCCTTTGCTGTCAGTTGCCCGCAACCTGAGCCACCGAGCTCCCGCTACGCTAAATCCTTTAGACAAATTAACTTGCCAAGTGCTGGTCTCTAGGTTTAGAGTGACGGTTAGGGGAAATGTATCCTCAGCTATCACGTCAATTTTTGCTGCTTGTTGCCGATCAAAAGTACCCCGAAGGACGATCGGCTGATTTACTAAAACTTCTGACGGCCCTTGATAAGTTAAATTCACAGCGGGATTAAAAGATTTGCCACCGCGGCTGAATTGCACAAAATCGGGATAAATGAAACCCGTATTGCCAAATTGCGGCAAATTCTCGGTCAGAGAGACTTTAATGTGGCTTTGTTCGATCGAGAATCCGGCAATTCCGTAAATCATTCCCGCCGGCAAGGTAATTTTTTCTTGGGGTGGCAGGCTAGCCGCATTTATCGGCCGCTTTTTAAACACAGTCGTTTTGATGATTGTCATCGTAACTGCATTTCTATCATACTCAATTCCCCTGCCGTCTCGCAAAATTTGGACGTGCTGCCAGTACAGAAATCCCGAAGTTCCTAAGTTAGGAACTGCCCGAGCAAAAGCGACTCGGAAATGGTTTTCCACGCAAGCGTAGCCGAGAATATTGAAAGTTTCTCCCGCGTTAAATTGTAATTTCTGAGTTGCTCCTAAAGTTCCAGAATCTACGGGGGTGAACTTTAACCAGGTCTTTTTGATAACCCACAGTAACTGCATTCCAGGTGGCGGGGCCGGCAACTCGGCGCGATCGAATATGAGAATTTTGGCGCCTTTGGTTATAACTACGTGTTTTTCGTAGAAAAAGCCAGAGGTTCCCACCGGAGGAATTGGATTATTTAGTTGAACATTCAGGTGACCGTCTTCTAACTCGTAGTCCCTAATTTGATAAGTTTTACCTGCTGGTATTTCCGCTTTTTGCAGGTTGTTGAGATTGCTTGCGGGCAGTGTTCCGACTTTGAATGCGGTATCTCTGAGAGTAATTAACGTGAAGAATTGAGCGGGTGACTGAGAAGCAGGATTAACTTTGATGTTAATTGTTTGTTGACCGATAACTTTGCCGGTCTTATCAGTTGCCTTCACCTGCAGTGTGCGAGTTCCTGCGCTATCGAATCCTTTTTCTAAACTGATGTGCCAAAAGCCTCTAGAGAGATTGATCCCCACATTCAGCGCATTTGAGCCTTCTGCTGCTGAAATCGCTGCCACTAGATTTTTGTCAAAACTGCCAACTAAGACAGTGGCTCTATTGGCCTCAATTTCTCGCGGGCCTAAGTAACTCAAAATAATGTTGTTGGTTGTCATTATATATCCCTCTACCTACTTAGTTATTCAGCTAAAGCAAGGATAACTTCTGATTTTATCAAACACAATGACCCGAACCAGGACAAAATCGCCCCTAGATTCAGCCTACGGGCGGTTAATGCCTTTTCCAGTAAAGTTTTTAATTATTGGCGGGAGTTGCGCCACAAATCTAACTTTAGACGTACCATAAGCACATTAAGCGAATATATGCCTGGTTGAGCGGATTTGTGGTGCAAGTTTTGAGGGAAGGGATTTAGTTCGAGTAGGTTGCTTCCCCCTGTATCCTTGACCCCTCACTTGCTGAGTCAGGACTTACGAAAAAAACCCGGTTCCTAGGAGAATATTGCTTATAGCAACGAGGCATCTAGGAAGAAACCGGGTTTTTAGCCGTTTGGTGCATCCAGGAAGGTTAGTGCGATCGGCTAAACTTCGACTAAACTATGGTGACAAGAATATCTTGAGCGTGAGTGTCAACTTTCATGGTTTCGCCCTCATAAACTTGAATGATTTTGCCTGTGCCGTCGATGACGAAAGTAACGCGCTTGGCATAATCGCCTTTCTCGACATCGTAAGCTTTGGTAATCGTGCCATCAACATCTGCTAATAGCTGGAAAGGCAAACCGTATTTTTCTGTGAACTTTTGGTGCGATTCCTCGTTGTCTCGGCTGACACCGAGAATTACAAGATCTTTGCCCTTGTATTCTTCATAAGCTGCTTTGAAGCTTTGGGCTTGTCTTGTGCAACCGGGGGTGTCATCTTTAGGGTAGAAATACAAGATGACGGTTTTACCGGTGAAGTCGGAGAGGGAGACGGTGTGGCCGTTTGTGTCTTTGGCGGTAAACTGAGGGGCAGCGCACCCAACTGGTAATGTCATAGTTTTGTTTCCCTTGCGATTTACCAAGCTATTTTAGTTGATTTTGTGCTGCTATCGCCAATCTTTTGAATGCGAGGTTAGGGATTTAGCTCGCCCCAGGGAAATTTTACGCTTGGAAAGAGTTCGATCGGGTGATTTTATGCGTTGACTTGCGGGCGATCGCGTGTTAGATTATGCGTGTGTTTTCCTGATTTTCAGACTCGATTAAAATTACTCTACCCAATAAAATATGCTTGATTTCTACACGGTGATTATCAGAAAAAGTGCTGATTGTTGGTTTTTTTTATGTTTAGAAAATAGATTGGTGGGACAAGGCAATACTCCCGAACAATCTATTGATAAACTCAAACAAGCTAGTGAGTTATTTTCCGAAATATATGAATCCCAGTCTGATGTTTATCTCAGTCCTTTTTCTATTAATGAATTGCACGACTTTCTAACTTTAGAAGAGGCCGAAGCCTCAGACACTTATGAACTAAGAAAAATTTATGCCTAAAAACCTTCCCTCTTTAAAACCTAAAGCATTAATTAAAATTTTAGAAGAAAACGGATGTCAGCTTTACTGATAAAGGAAAGCGGAGCATCGTTTGTATATGCGTGAAATTAAAGGCAGAAAAAGGATTGTTCCAATTGATATCGGTGCTGGGGAAATGTCCCCAGCTTATGTGTTGCGGATTTTCCGGCAATTTGGGTTTACCGAACCAGAAAATGAGGGGATGATGAGTTAAGTGCGCCTTGATGATTCAGCAATTTAATTAGCAATCTTACTGTACAGCAATTGCCTAATCAATACCCCAATTTTTCAGTGTTTTTGTAACTAATTGGATCGGAAAAGCAAGAGCAGTATTAGTAGCAGGTCGTCGAATCGGCTCTTGATTCTGGGAGCGAGTAATGCTAATGGTATAACGACTTCCCTGCCCAATGGCAACAACGCGATTTTGCCGATCTAATACGGGACTGCCAGCATTAACTATAACTGAAATTGCAGATATTTGTAACTCTCGATCGCTCTTGTTGAGGACTTTTCCTGTTGCAACTTTCCAATCATCATTGGTGTCGTCAGAATATCCAATAATGTGGGTAAGTGAGTTGAGGGGAACAGAGGCTGAGGATCTGGCTAAAGGCTTAATATCCTTCGGAATGTTCGTGACTTCCAGTAAAGCTAAATCTAGCTTGTCAGAGGCAGCCGTATTTTTAGCAATCTTAGCGGGTTTCCGCTTGCGGAATTCGCCAGATGTCGGTTTACTATAAAATTCAACTTCGATTTCTGGAGTACTCTGGAGCTTAGTTTTGTCAGTCGTTTTCACAAAGCGCTGGGTCACAATCCAAGCTTTGTTTCCCTTCCGTTTTACTACCCAGCCAGTAACCGACTGTAACTCGGGAGAATTTTTAATAATAACTCGGACAACAGAGCGCTTTAATGAAACTAAAGGTTCATCTTTTAAACTGGGCAAGCGCTCAGGAATTTCAGAAAATTGCGGATTTTTTCGCATAGCTAAGAGCCGCTTGGTTTCTTTTAGTAATAAGTTAACCCTAATATTTTGGAGGGATGCACTTATCCTCTCGGTGAAATGGTTGTCCGCTTGGGTATTTTTGAGGTTGAGTTGAATAGCTTGGCGGTAAGCTGCGATCGCCTCGTCTAATCTTCCCTGTTCCTGTAAAATCCAACCTAAATTTATGTAAGCTTCGGCATCGTTTGGATCTATTTGGATGGCTTGGCGGTAAGCTGCGATCGCTTCCTGTGGTTGGCCTTGGTTGAATAGCGCATTACCCAGATTGTTATAAGCTTCGGTATAGTTTGGATCTATTTGGATGGCTTGGCGGTAAGCTGCGATCGCTTGATCGAGTTTGCCTTGGAATGACAGCGCATCCCCCAAATTTTTGTAAGCTTCGGCATCGTTTGGATCTATTTGGATGGCTTGGCGATAAGCTGCGATCGCTCGCTCGAATTCGGATTGGTCGTAGAATTTACGACCGAGTTTGTTGTAAGCCCAAGCCCACTGAGGGTTAACTTTGATTGCTTGGCGGTAAGTTGCGATCGGGAGCATCCCGATTTTGCAAGTAGGCAAAAGTATGATAAAATATATCGCTTTATGGAAAAACCTACACTTAGCTTCCCAAAAAAATCTGTTTTAGAGTCAAGGAGCCATTTT
>JACJNV010000077.1 GCA_014695175.1 Microcoleus sp. FACHB-DQ6
CGTTTTCAAGCTCGTTCAGTAATGGCTTTTTTCCGTGAGGCTCTAGAGGCCCATTCTTGTGACTACTTTCCTATGCCTGACCTCATTCCCGAATTTCAGACCTGAATCCTTACCTTCATTTTTTATTTTACCTGGGAATGTTGGGATTCTTGTATTACATAGTTTTCGGCGCGTTTATCTAGCTTGATAAGCTATTATACCTTTAAATTTTATTTTTTTTGCAGGCTAGAGGCACCCCACAAGAGTATATGTGTAAGGTGCCCATTGCCCACCCGGAGAGACTTATTTAACCTTGACTGTAAGCCTCCATTGGCAAACAAGAACAGACAAAATTGCGATCGCCAAACGCATTATCTATCCGGCCCACCGCCGGCCAAAACTTATATTCGCGAGTCCAAGAGGTCGGATAAGCCGCTTGCGCGCGAGTATAAGGACGATTCCACTCATCAACCATCAGAGATTCTGCGGTATGCGGCGCATTTTTCAAGACGTTATTTTGCGCGTCAACATTACCTTTTTCAATTTCCGCAATTTCCGCTCGAATCGCAATCATCGCATCGCAAAAACGGTCTAATTCCTGCTTTGATTCGCTTTCCGTCGGTTCCACCATTACCGTACCAGCAACCGGCCAAGAAACCGTCGGCGCGTGATAGCCGTAATCCATCAACCGTTTAGCGATATCTTCGACTTCAATAGCCGCAGATTTTTTGAGCGATCGCAAATCCAGAATACACTCGTGCGCCACCAAACCAGCTTTCCCTTTGTACAAAACTGGATAATAAGCTTCTAAGCGTTTTGCCATGTAATTAGCATTAAGAATTGCTACTTTTGTTGCCTCAGTTAAACCCACTCCTCCCATCATCCGAATGTACATCCAAGAAATAGGCAAAATGCTAGCACTTCCCCAAGGCGCGGCGGAAACAGCACCAACTGATGTTTGTTGACTGTTGACTGTTGACTGTTGACTGTTCGCTGTTGACTGTTGACTGTTAAGGATAGAATGACTGGGCAAAAATTCTACTAAATGAGACATTACCCCAATCGGCCCCATTCCCGGCCCGCCGCCGCCGTGGGGAATACAGAAAGTTTTGTGCAGATTCAAGTGACAAACATCAGCACCAAAATCACCGGGGCGGCACAAACCAACTTGAGCATTCATATTTGCGCCGTCCATATAAACTTGTCCGCCGCAGTTGTGGACAATCTCGCAAATCTCTTTAATTTCTTCCTCAAAAACGCCGTGCGTTGATGGATATGTCACCATCAAAGCCGCCAGTTCCTTTTTGTGTTTTTCGGCTTTCTTATGTAAGTCAGCAACATCAATATTGCCCTGAGAATCGCACTCGACTGGAACTACTTTCATCCCCGCCATCACCGCGCTAGCCGGATTTGTACCGTGGGCTGACTGGGGAATCAAACAGATATTTCGGTGAGATTCGCCTTGGTGTTCGTGGTATTGACGAATAACTAACAAACCCGCGTATTCGCCCTGAGAACCGGCGTTTGGCTGCAAAGAAATTCCCGCAAAACCGGTGATTTCTGCCAGCCACTGTTCTAGTTGCACGAACATCATTTGATAGCCGCGAGTTTGATCGCGGGGTGCAAAGGGATGTATCTTGCTAAATTCGCCCCAAGTCACTGGCATCATCTCTGCTGTTGCATTCAATTTCATGGTGCAAGAACCCAAGGGGATCATCGAGGTGTTCAGCGATAAATCCTTGGCTTCTAAACGGTGCAAATAGCGCAAAAGTTCAGTTTCTGAATGATAGCTGTTGAAAACTGGATGGGCGAGATAGCTGCTGGTGCGATCGCAAAAATCTGGTAATGTCAAATATGAATTTAATGCGTCTGCATCCACCGCAATGTTGAGAGCATTCTGCCCGTCAGCTCTGATATAATCCTTATCCTGTGCAAAAATTTTCCACAACTCTTGCACATCTTCAGTGGTGACAGTTTCATCTAAAGTGATTCCCACTGTCGAATCATCGAAAACTCGGAGATTAATTTTGCGAACTTTAGCAGCTTCTAGAATTTCTGACAGCGGTTTGTCTCCCAATTCTACCCGCAAAGTATCGAAGAAATGTTGAGAACAAATTTTGTATCCGAAACTTCTTAAACCGGATGCCAAAAGGGCAGTTAAATTCCATACTTTCTCAGCAATGTCATTCAGTCCAGATGGGCCGTGATAAACAGCATACATACTCGCCATCACTGCCAGTAAAACTTGAGCAGTACAAATATTGCTGGTTGCTTTTTCGCGGCGGATGTGCTGTTCGCGAGTTTGCAAGGCCAAACGCAAAGCAGATTTGCCGTTAGCATCTTTAGAAACGCCGACAATTCGCCCCGGAACTTGCCGTTTAAACTCTTCTCGCGTGGCGAAATAGGCGGCGTGGGGCCCTCCGAATCCCATCGGCACTCCGAAGCGCTGAGTGCTTCCTACGGCTATATCCGCGCCGAATTCGCCGGGGGGTGTGAGCAAGCAAAGGCTCAATATGTCGGCGGCTACTGTGACTAATGCGCCGACTTCGTGTGCCGATCGAATAAAATCGGTATAGTCGTAAATTGCGCCGTCTGTGGCGGGGTATTGCACGAGAGCGCCGAAGATTGTACGATCGAACTCAAAGCTTTGATGGTCGCCGACAATTACCTCAATTCCCAACGGCTTAGCGCGAGTTTGCACCACTTCAATAGTTTGAGGGTGGCAATCTTGGGAAACAAAAAACGCTTTTGCCTTATTTTTGCTGGCG
>JACJNV010000078.1 GCA_014695175.1 Microcoleus sp. FACHB-DQ6
GCTGGTGATTGTGGCGGTGGAAATGCTGACAGGCGGTGTGGGAATTGGCTTTTTTGTCTGGGATGAGTGGAGCCGTTTGAATCTGAGTTCGGTATTTTTAGCGGTGTTGGTAATTGGCTTAACGGGATTGTTGCTCGACGCTGCTGTTGACAAAGTTCAGGAGTTGGTAACGCATCGATCAATCATTAATCATTAATCATTAGTCATTAGTCAGTTGGCAGTTGTTAGGCAAGCAGTTGTCTGTTGTCAACAGTCAACAGTCAACAGTTAACAGTCAACAGTCAACAGTCAACATTTAAAAGTCATTAGTCAAATTAAATATGAGTGACAAGTTTTCCAATGAATGGAACCGCCGAGAGTTTTTGCAAGGAATGGGAGCGGCGGCGGCGGGAATGGCTTTATCTGGTTGTGCAATTAGCGCGGATCGATCGGCAAAAGGACTGACTGAAGAAGCCTCAGCCGTAAAGCCGGTTGTCGATTCCCGAACCTTAGAAAAACCAAATTTAACCGTAGGATACGTGCCGGTTAACGATTGTGCGCCATTTGCGATCGCCTGGAAAAAAGGCTTTTTCCGCAAATACGGTTTAAACGTCCAACTCAACCGCGAAGCAAGCTGGGCAACCTCCCGCGACGGCGTAATCTTCGGCCGCCTCGACGCCTCCCCAGTCGTATCCGGCGCCGTCACAAACGCCCGAATTGGCGCCGAAGGAGCGCGCCACGCACCCCTGTGCGCGGCAATGACAATTCACCGGCACGGCAACGCCATGACGATGAACAAAGCTATGTGGGATTCCGGTTTACGCCCGTGGCACGAATACAACGGCAATTTAGAAGAATTTGGCAAACAATTTCGAGCCTTTTTTGACAGTCAGCCGTCGGAAAAAAGAGTTTGGGCAGTGGTTCTGAGTTCTGCGATTTACGAATACTTTGTCCGCTACATATCGGCGGCTGCGGGTGTCAATCCGTTCAAAGAATTTCGGGTAATTATTGTGCCGCCGCCGCAGATGGTAACGAACATCAGGATTGGCGCGATGCAGGCTTACATGGTGGCAGAACCTTGGAATACGCGGGCAATTCAAGGCAATTTGGGAGTGGGTTTTACCTTCGTGCAAGGCAAGGAAGTTTGGCTGGGACATCCCGATCGCCTTTTGGGAGTAATGGAATCATTCATTGAGGAAAATCCCAAGACTTATTACTCGCTGGTTAAGGCAATGGTGGAAGCTTGTCAGTATTGCAGCAAGCCGGAAAATCGCAGTGAAATATCGGCGCTGCTTACTGAGCGATCGTTTACGGGGGCGAAACCGAAAAAAGGGGCGATCGACAAATTTACGCGGCCGGCAATAGTTGGGGACTACAACTATGGAGGGTTTGACGGAAAAGACCGCACCCTACAATCGGAAGATGCAACTATTTTTTATGACATTCCTAAGAATTTGCCTCAAATACCCGGAAATCATTCAACATTTATGTGGCAGTCTCAGAGTATTTGGTTGATGACTCAAGCCGCTCGCTGGGGACAAATTAAAGAAGTGCCAAAAAATGCTGAGGAATTAGCTAAAAAAGCTTGGAGAACCGACCTTTACCGCAAGATTGTTGCCGAAATGGCGATCGATTGTCCCCAGGAGGATTACCAAGTGGAACCTGCGGAACTTTTCATTGATAAAAAGGCATTTGATCCTAGCGATCCGGTGGGTTATTTGAATAGTTTTGAAATTCGAGCAAACCGCCCTCAGTCTTTTTTTCAGTCTTAATGTTTGACATCTTGCGCTTTTCCGACCGTCCCCCCAGGGATCTAAGTCCCTGGCTAATAGCTAAAGTCGGTTGAAACAGACTAAAATATTTTAGAAATTACGCAACCGTAAGGAAATCAAATTAACACTTTACTACTTTTTAGGAGAATACCGTGACTCAATACTTTTCTACTTCTATCGAAGCCAGCAGCCAAGTCCAGAAGCACCCTGAATTTCTGGAAATTAACAACTTGTTCAAGTCGTATAAAAGTGCTGACGGTAGCGAATTTAGCGTCTTGGAAAATATCAATTTGAGTATAGGAGAAAACGAATATATTTCGGTAATCGGTCACTCGGGTTGCGGCAAATCAACGCTGCTAAAAATAGTGGCCGGTTTGGAAAAACAGAGCGCGGGAATGGTGACACTGGAAGGAAAAGAAATTCGCAAACCTGGAGCCGATCGCATGATGGTATTTCAGCACTACGGATTGCTGCCTTGGCTTACGGTGCGGGAAAATATTCGGCTGGCAGTTGATGAAGTTTTGCAAACTCTCAGCCGCCCGGAGAAGATTAGTCTTGTCAACGAACATCTAGCAATGGTAAACTTAACATCGGCAGCCGATAAATATCCAGACGAAATTTCAGGGGGCATGAAACAGCGAGTAGGAATTGCGCGAGCTTTGGCGATTCGACCGAAAATGTTATTAATGGACGAACCGTTTGGAGCGCTGGATGCTCTAACTCGCGGCAAGTTGCAGAAACAGGTGCTGGATATCTGGGAAAATCACAGACAAGCTGCAATGATGATTACTCACGATGTTGATGAAGCTATCTATATGTCCGATCGCATTGTGCTGATGACAAACGGCCCGGCTGCGACGATAGGTGAAATTTTGTCAGTGCCGTTTGCGCGCCCGCGCGATCGCCAAGAGTTGCGGGAATCGAAGGAGTATTACGAAATCCGCAACTATGCTTTGAATTTTCTCGATCGCTACTTTACTCAAGACGAATAACACCCGACGGATCGACATAACAATTTACTTAAGAGAGGTTAAGCCTGTGAATCTCAAAACAATGTTAGCGCGTTTTGAAAGTGCATTGGGATACCAAAATTTAGCAGAAGAAATGGTGTTGCTGCCGGAGCCAACCTTACCCGTTTCTAAGAAATCAAAATCCCCAAAACAGGCAAAAACTATCAATTTTATTGTCGGTTACAACAGTTCTCCCCAAAGTCAAATAGCTCTCGATATTACCCTTTGGATGGCGCATCAAACTCGTTTCGTAACAACTAAAGAAGTCACGGTTCAAGTCGTCTACGTGATCGACGAATCGCCCAAAAATTACCGCAAAGATACTTGTAAAGTTGCTGTAGCAAATGCCTTGGCTGCACAGCAGAAAGTGTCTGATTTAGAGGAAACATTCGCCCTTAGTTGTGCAGCGCCTGCGCTCGCTTTACCAACCGAAATCCCATCGGTATCCCCGCCAAAAACTTGGATAGATCCGCATTATTTCCAAGCAATTTATGGTCAAAATAATGAGTACGAGGTAGCAGATAAGTTGCTGTGGCAAGCGCGCTGTTTGGCTGAGGAGTGGCGCGGTTTATTCAAAGCTCATTTACGCATCGGGGGGGTTGCTACAGAACTGAGAAAGGTGGTTGAATTAGAATCAGCAAATTTACTGTTCTTGGGCTGTGGTTCTGGCAACCATCGGCTGGTTAGGGAACTAGGCAATAATTTTCCCTGCTGCGTACTCGGGATTCCTTCGGCACTCAGCTATCACATGGATGTTCAGCCTGAAGAAAGTTTGAGCAAGTTACAGTTGGCGACAACTATACCTGCACGTTAAACTTGTTCGCTCGTTGGGTCAGAATCTAATTATGTAAGGTGCGCTAGGCGCACCCTACGACTATAATTCGCGCGCCCAACCTTTTTTTGCGTAAGTTCTATATCAATCAAAAATTAAAAATGGTTTCCTCGCTCGAAGTCCTAATTATGAGACAATTAGGACTTTTTTTGATGGTGGAGATTTTAAAAATTATCGTCAAGGAAAATTATCGGCACTTATCTGACCGTAGACAATTCGTTAACTAATTTTATCCTTCCCCGGCACACAGAGCGCAGCAGCCGATCGATCGAGCGTTGGTCTTCCTCAGTCAAATTTTCGTCGAAAATAGCAGCCATCAAACCGTACCTATCGGCTAGAGTAATGTAGCCACTTTGATTCACTTCGGCAAACAGCTCGCCCAAAGCAGATGGAATCAGGTGGACAGGAGTTTGCATAGTAATTGATTCTCTCACTCGACAATCGCGCGATCGGGCGTTTTTGCGGTAACAAAAGGCGATCGCACTCTCAAATTTTGTCCGTGTATTGTCTTAAAACCTGTGACAACAAACAGCAAAAAAGTGTGAGAGTAAACAGTAAAATTTGTGAACGACATCACATTCAATAGGTACGAATTATGGTTAAAGATTGCAGTTGCCTTTGAGGGAAGACAGAGCAACTGCAAACTTAATCTTTTCTAAAGATTGTAAATCTGCACTTCCTCCACAGGTTCAGCTAACTCAAACTTAAACACCCGGGAATAGAAATAGAATTCGCCGTCAAGAGTTCTTTTGATATTTTCAGCGCGGCGAAAACCGTGCTGTTCCCCTTCATAAGCAACATAAGCAACCGGCAAATTTTTAGCTTTCAATATCTCTACCATCATTTCCGCTTGATTGGGCGGAACCACTTTATCTTCTAATCCTTGAAAAAAGATAACGGGACAAGATAAACGTTCGGCGGAATGAATCGGCGAACGAGCTACATACAAATCTTTTCTTTCAGGATAAGGCCCGATCAATCCATCCAGATAGCGCGCTTCAAACTTGTGAGTATCCGTTGCCAAAGCTTCCAAATCGCTAACTCCATAATAGCTCGCACCGGCCTTAAACACATCGCGCAAAGTAAGAGCGCACAGAGTGGTGTACCCCCCTGCACTGCCTCCGGCGATCGCCATTCTTTCGCCATCAACTAAACCCTTTTGAGCTAAATATTTAGCACCGTTAGCGCAGTCGTCAACATCGACAATTCCCCAACTATCTTGCAGTCTTTTTCTGTATTCTCGACCGTAACCAGTGCTGCCGCCGTAATTAACATCGAGCACGGCAAAACCGCGACTCGTCCAATATTGAATTTTCAAATTCATGCTGCTAGAAGTAGCAGCAGTGGGGCCGCCGTGACTTTTGACAACAAGCGGCGGTTTTTCACCCGCAGGCGCTGCGAAATCTGGATTTTTCGGAGGATAGAAGAAACCGAAAGCAGTCAAATTGTTTTCTGTGGGAAACTCGATAGGTTCCGGTACTGAAAGATAACCAGAGTGGATGCTTAAATCGCTCGATTTTCGCACTATTTCTATTTGATTTGTTGCTAAATTGAGTTGTACAATAGCAGTAGATTCAGTCGGCGAACCGGCCAGAAAAACCACAGTTTCTCCCCGCGCTTTTACCGAAGAAATATCACTGTAAGGCGTCTCAATAGTTGTCAAATGCTTAGTCGTTAAATCAATACTCGCTAAATACCACTTGCCTTGCTGAGTGTAGGTGCAAATAATTTTGCTTTCCGAAACAACGGCATAAGTAGACATTCCAAAAACCCACTGGGGAAGTCCGAATTCAGCCGCCATTTCGCACAGAGGTTCGACCTTTTGCTGTTCCCTCGGCAAGCGGGGATTGACGGTTCTATAGAAATTCCACCAGTTCGACTTGTCAGAAACAAAATACAAAACTCCATCGGGCGACCATTCCGGTTGAAAAATTGACTCCTCAACCCCGCCAGCAACTAAGTATTTTTCACCTAAAGAACCGTCAGCATTAATTTCTGCCACCCACAATTCGGTGCCATCCCACGGCATATTTGGATGGTTCCAACAAATCCAGGAAAGTAGAGAACCGTCGGGACTTAAACGAGGGGAAGCATAAAAATCATTGCCCTGAGTTAAGATTTGAATATCTTCGCCATTATCTAAATTAATGCTAACAATAGTATTGACAGGTTCGCCCTCACCTGCATTGTCTTCGCGCACGCAAATCAGGCGATTTCTTTGCTTGTCAACTATCACTTCTGCATAGCTAGAATTAGCAGCAGGAGTCAGAGGTTCGGGTTGAGAATCTAATGCTTGAGAATAAATACGTTGGTCTGCAAAATGAGAAAAATAGACAACACCGCCAGCAACTGCAAAGGAAGCGCCGCCGTATTCGTGAACGCGAGTGCGAACATTAAAAGGAGGCGGTGTCACGTCGCTAATTGTACCATCAGGAGTGCGCCGCACGACGACGCTTCTTCCCGCTTCCGAAGGCCTTCCCTCAAGCCAGTAAATATCATCGCCGTCAATAGCAATTTGTCCGAATCCGACAGTTCCAGAAACAATTAAATCGGAAGAAATAGGTGATTTCCAAGAGCCGTAAGGTGATACTGTATTCATATAGTTCAGGCAGTTGTGTTTGATGCACAAATAAATTTATATTTGTACTTTACACTAATTCAGTCACCGGGGAAGCAAAATGTCCAAAAAACTCGTACTAATGGATCACGACGGTGCAGTTGACGACTATCTCTCAGTCGTGTTGCTGATGACAATGGAGGAAGTCGAAACTCTGGGAGTAATTGTAACTCCTGCGGACTGCTACATTCAACCGGCGGTGAGTGCAACGCGCAAAATCCTCGATTTGATGGGGCGTTCAGAAGTTCCGGTGGCGGCCAGTACCGTGCGGGGACTCAACCCATTTCCGGTGTTATTTCGGCGAGATTCCTTTGCAGTCGATCGACTTCCTATTCTAAATGAAAAAGGAACCATTGACACGCCGTTAATATCAGAACCCGGACAAAACTTTATGGTGCGAGTTTTGCGAGATGCAATCGCACCAGTCACATTAATGGTAACGGGGCCGTTAACAACAGTAGCGCAAGCTTTAGATATCGCGCCAGAAATTGAAAGCAAAATTCAAGAAATTGTCTGGATGGGAGGCGCCCTCAATGTTATCGGCAATGTTAGCAAAGATATGGAACCCGGACAAGATATGTCGGCGGAATGGAATGCTTACTGGGACCCGATAGCAATCGAGAGAATTTGGCAAACCCAAATTCCCGTTGTCATGTGTCCTTTAGATATCACTAATAATGTACCGCTGACTGTAGAATTTTCCAATCTCTTAGCAAGACAGCGCAAATATCCAATTTCCGACTTAGCAGGACAGTGTTATGCCCTAGCAATATCTCAAGATTACTATTTTTGGGACATTTTGGCAACTGCTTATCTAGCACATCCAGAATTTTACCAACTGCGAGAATGGGAAACAGAAATTATTACCGAAGGCATCAGCCAAGGACGCACAAAAGTTAAAACGGGAGCGCGAAAAATTCAAGCAATGGACAAAGTAGACACCGCCAAATTTTACAATTACATATTACAACAGTGGGCGCGGTAAAAATCACAATATCTGCTAGGGACGAGCGAGCAAAATCTCCGTATAAAATCCGCCCTGACGCGAATATTTACGAGTTATTCTCTTCCCTCTCTTCCTCTGCGCCCTCTGCGCCCTCTGCGGTAAAAAAAACTCCTCTAAAAAATGCTGCCACTTCTATCAATTATCCCCTTAGCCCCAACCCCTCCCGCACCTCAAGAAATCCTCCAAATCCAAGAAGTGCGACCACTCCCCGGACAGTTAGACAACATACCAGTATTTAACAGCAACAGCCCCGAAGTAGTGCTGCAAGAAGGAATTTTGCTTTCGACATTTCCCCCGGATGGTAAAAGATTTCCGGCGGCACATTTAAACTTTCCGTTTCAAGGACGTTTCGACATATTTGCCCACCACATTGCCAAAGCAAATAACCCCGAAGATTTGCGAACATTGTATCAAGGAGTAATTGTTTACAATCCGGGCAATAAACCTGTAACATTAGATATATTGCAAGCTGCGAGTTATCTCAGTCAACCCGATGCACCTTTTATTGAATTGCCGCCGCAAGTCGATAATTCAAACAGTAATATTTACGCGGGGCCGGGAAGCCGCGCTGTCAATGATATTCTCAGAGGAAGGAGACAGTCAGAGTTTGCGCCGGGGTTAATTATTCCACCGGGAAAAAGCCAACTGTTGATGAATCATGCGATACCGGTGCGGGGATTGGTACCGCCGCTAAACGGTCGATCGACCTTGATGCGGTTGCGGAGCGATGGTATAGTCTATGTTGCCAGTCTGGCGATGTTTGCCCGAGTTGACGGAGAGGGAAACGGAGAGGGAAACGAGCGATCGCCCAATTTAGCAGAATGGCAAAACTTATTAGACAATGGTAATATAGCCGGGCCGCGCGATCGAACTCCCACACCGCCGGAAATCACCGAAGGTCAACTAATTTACGGCAGAGTTGCCGGTGTAGCATTAGGTTCAGAATGGCGAGCACTTCTCTCTGACAACCCCGCCACATCAAACCTAGCAATTCCCCAACCCGGAACAGCATTTTCCTACCCATTAAGCAGCCTCCCGCGCGGAATGCTGGGCACAAATCAAGTGCAAAGTGCGAGGATGCTAGTCCGCTACCCAGATACAGCATACCGCGCCCACGGCAATTACGGAATTCAATACAGTCTCAGCTTGCCGCTGTACAATTCTACCAACAACAATCAAACTGTAACTGTTGCAATTCAAACTCCAATTAAGACAGACAAATTAACTTCAGGAGGACTTAGTTTTTTAGAACCTCCGGCCCCTCAAACTTTTTTTAGGGGAACGGTCAGAGTGCGGTATACTGATGATACTAAAGTGCCTCAAACTCGCTACGTGCATTTAGTGCAGCGGCGGGGACAGCAGGGGGAACCTTTGGTAAAACTAGAGATGAAATCGGGAGAAAAGCGACTTGTAGAAGTAGATTTTATTTATCCGCCCGATGCGTCGCCGCCGCAAGTTTTGACAGTGAAAACAAATTAAATTTGAGCGGCAGCTACTGCTAGGCAGACGCCTACACATACAATACGCAATTAACCAGATTTCATATTAGTTTCGCGTTGCGCGGGCTTGGTTTGTGTCTAGTCGGTATTGGCAAAAAACAAGATGAAGTTATCAAAAAAATTCTGGATTGTTGCTTGTTTTGTGTACGTTTTAATTCTTCTCAGTATCATGCTTTTAGCAGCTACGGGGAAATTAGTCAACTTTCCTCTCGCTCATCCGCCTTATGACAAACTCGGCCACTTTATTTTGTACGGAATAGCATCTTTTTTGTGCCATAGAGCAACTGGCAAAAAAAACATCCATTTGTTTAATTATTCAATTCCTTTCGGACCCGCAATTTTTACTGTGTTCACTGCTGCGGAAGAAATGCTGCAAGCAATTTTACCAAATCGCAGTGCTAGTATTGAAGATTTTTTATTTAGTTTTTGCGGGATTGCAGTTTTTTATTGGATTGGAGAAGTTTGGGATAGAAAAAAAGGGAATTGATGATATAGAAGGAAGTTCGGCAACGGATTGTGTAACGGATGTAACGGATGTAAAGGATAGAAGGAAGAAGGAAGAAGGAAGTTTGTAGGGTGTGCAATGAGCATCGGTTGACGAGTGTCAGCAACTTTTGTCGAGGGTGACTCTGCCCGCACGGGTAAAGAGAGATTTGCAGCATAAACTGGAGCAACTGTCAATACGCTGGCTGCTGCTGTCGCAGCTAAAATTTGATTTTTTTGGAACTTGTTTAAGATTAGCAATTAACCGGGATTTCCCATCTGGATAATGTGTGTGAGAGCGTTCAATCACTCTCTTCCAAAAAGGTTTGTACTCTACCGTTTGGTCGCAAAACAACTCTAATTTTCGGGTTTTTTCCATTAGAAACGGCAGAAACAAACGGCTCGCCGGCTAATGGCATATTAATTTGCTCGATATAATCTGCTGCTGCTTTTCCCATCGGCACAATACTTTGAACTGACCCAGTTTCATCGATCAGCACGCTGTATTCCAAAGTTTGTTCCATTCCTTCTGGAGGCTTCCAGCGTTCCTCAAAGTAAGTTCTAGCTTCTGAAACCTGAGGAATTGTATCAAATAAAGTGTGGTTTTTTTTGCTCGCCGCCACCTCGTTGTTATCCTCAGACTCCGCTGGCGGTTGAGCGTCCTCAAGGGCTGGGAGTTCGGTACTGGCGGGGGGGACTATCGGCTCGATGGGGCTGGGGAAGGGTTGCGGCGGGGGAACGGGAAATCGGGAAGCAGACAGGGAGGGCGGCAGGGGGGGCGGTACGGCGGGAGCTAGTCTCGGCGGCAGGGGGGGCAGCACGTAGGGTACGGGTGCGGGTGCTTGGGGGGCGGAAATGGGCGGTTCTTCGGCGGGGGCGGGAATTGTGATTGTTTGCCCTTGAGGGAAAGCTGGGGCGCTCTGGGGGGCGCTGGCTGCGCTGCCGTTGGGGGGAAATAGCAGGGGTGGCTGCTGGATGGGGCTGGGTCGGTTGGTGGGGGGAGTTGGGGCGAGGGCGATGGGAGGTAAGCTGGGGCTGGGGGAGGCGGCGGTGTTGATGGGCGGGGGCGGCAGGGGCGGTAAAGCGGGTGTGGCTGCGGGTGTTGGTACTGGCGGTGTCGGTAGGGCGGGAACTGGACTGGGGGAGACGCCTGCAGCTAGCTGGGGGTTTCCTGGATCGGGGGCGGGAGCGGGGGCTGTGGCGGTTTGCGGGGAGGTGGCGGCACGATCGAGCATTTTGATAGTTCCTGTCGTCAGGCCGGCGCTGGCGACCAGCAATGCGGCCACCTTGAGCCAGGGTGAGGACAGCGGCCGTCGGGACTCGCGGTTGAGGTTGGGAAGCGCGATCACTTCGGCGGCGCAGTCATCTAGTGCTGTGGCCAAGTCAAACAGTTGCAGGGTGCTCAAGGGAACTACTGGCCCGGATTCTGCGGCGCTCAAAGAGCCTAAAAACAAGTTGTGGGCGAGCAAGCCGCGGGGCTCTAAGCGGGGGGGAACCGGAAGGTAGGCAGTGTTTGGGGCGGAGGTTGCTAGTTCGGAAGTTTTGATGGCTCGATCGAATAGGACGGCGTTATGCGCGGCTTCTGGCGAGTCTGGGCCAGCAGCGGTACGAGCGGTTTGAGAGTTGAGGTTGCTTTCCCAATCGCGGGATGCGCCGAGCAAGTTTTGGACGTAGGTGCTAACAGCTTCGTGGAGGGTTTCGAGTTGAATTCGATCGCCCCTGAGGGTAACGTGTTGGGTATCTGGCAGCCTGGGGTCGTCGAGTCGCAGCTCGAAACTTAAAGATTTAAACACGGGTTGGCCCGCCCAGCGAGATAGAGGCGAACTTTTGGCTGTAATTTCCAGCGTGCAAGTGGGGGGCGTGTACCGTTTGAGAACCATAGCAGGAAGTCTGTTGACTGTTGACGGTTGACTGTTGGCTGCTGACTGTTGACTGTTGGCTGTTGACTGTTGACTGTTGTTTAATTTTTAGCGCGGTCTAGAAGAGCCAGCCAGAGGCGGCGGTGGCCGCCGGGACTGCTGTAAAACAGCAAATCGATCAGGAGTTTGAGGGCCAAATCACTCAGTTCTCGGGCCGATAAATTGTCTGCATCTTCCATGCGATCGGCATAAGTGTTGCTGAACCTGTCAATATAATCTCCCAGCAAAGCGATTGTGTGAGGTTCGCGGTTTTGCTCTGCCATTTGTTCCAGCAAAGCAACAGCGCGGCGGATTAAAGCTTGGTGCTGTTTTGCCAAATTACAGCTTATCAAAACTAGCGATCGAGCTTCCTCCACATCGAGTTTTTTGCGCCCTCCCTGGCCTTTCCGCAGCGGGTTAGATTGGCGCAGCCGCCACAAAGCTACCCGATCGGCTACCATTGGCTCTAAATTCAGTTCGGCTGCTACCTTGAGCATCGCCTCTGAGCCAATTTCTGCCAGTGCTTCTAGGGCTAACAGCACTAAATCCAGTTGGGCTTTAATGTTGTCCAACTGGGTAGGTTCTGGTGCTTTTCGGGTCAATTCTTCCCAGTTGGGAGATGGGCCCCTTTCGTTTGTGGGAGCGGAGGACTTTACGGTCGAGCGCATGGCTTCAGCACGGGAAATTAAGACAGGTTGAGGCAGGATATCAAACAGTATGCAGTGATAAAAGCTTCTGGGCCTGTGTGCAACAGCACATCTGTTAAGTTGTCTCCATAGCTCGTTGCTTTGATTCCGGCAATCCTAACTGCTGGACGGAGTTGCGGGTTAAAAGTTGCGGTTTCAAGTTCGATCGATCGCGATCGGCCAAACCCATAGATTTTTACCCCTAACCATGCTACGCCGCAGAGTGACCGAAATCAAATCAGTGCCTTGAAACTATCGGGACTTATATCAATGCAAACATCCTAGCGCTCTCGAATGCTACTTATAGTCTGTCGCTACTTATAGTCTGTCAGATTATAGTTGTCATTGCTTCATCTGGCGCCCTCTATGGATATTACGGAGCAATTTGGTAAAAAAGTTAGACATTTCAGAAAGCTCAGAAATCTTTCCCAAGATCAGCTTGCAGAACTATCTGAATTACATCGCACCTATATTGGTTCAGTTGAACGAGGTGAACGGAATATAACGCTACTTAATGCCAGCAAAATAGCCAAGGCATTATCCGTTAGTCTAGCTGAGCTGGTAATTGATGATGACTGAAAGAAGACTCGATCAAATTTTAGCAAGATACCAAAACTCATTTACCGAAAAAATTTATGCAGAAGAGAATGAAGAACACGATATTTTAATGGATGTGTTTTGTATTTCTCCAATAATAAAAAAAGAAAATAGGCAATATTGGGGACGTGAGTTAGGTATGTGTTGGCAATTGTTAGTTACTGAAACGTGTAAAACATATTGCAGTAGCTTTCAGCCAGCATTTAAAGTTGGAAGCGATGAGCCGTGCGATCTGATTGTTGATGGGTACGCAATAGATACAAAATATCGTATTGGCTCAGGAGACTCTGGAACACTGAAAAAGTTCAAATCTTATGGCCCACTACTTCGTACTTATAATTACGAACCCGTATTTTTAATTCTTAGACAAGATAATTTGCCCGCAGCTATTACAGCGTGCCAAGTAGGGACTTGGAAAGTTTACACTGGGGACGATTCGTTTGAGTTTATACAAACAATAAGCGGGTTTGATTTAAAGTCATTTCTTATTGAAAAAGCGGGAGAATTCCCTGTATACCGCTGAAACTATCAAGGCGCTTGTTGATAATCTCTATGTAGTCAGGTACTATTTCAATGCCAACATACCTAATGCCAAATTCTTTCGCCGCCAGCAAAGTAGTTCCCGATCCTGCGAAAGGATCGATTAGAATAGAATTTTCCAAGCGCGGTACAAATATTTCTACCAGCTTTCTCATGAGAGCGATTGGTTTAACTGTGCAATGGACGTTAAACTCCTCGGTTTTCTCACGCTGTATACCTTCTAAAATATTTGACTGAAAACCACCGAACTGATCTTTAGTATAAAATAGACCAGTACCATACTCCTGTAGAGTTTCCAAGTAATTATTGACCAGTGGTTTTTGAAGTACGCAGATTGCTTCCCATTCGTTCCTCAGACAACTGTGCCAACCATCCCATTTTTCAGAATTTTCATATCCTTTCTTCTCTAACTGTTGTTTGATATTGACACCTTTAGGGATACCGCTGGATCTTTTATAAACAAGAATATCTCTCGCATAGAAACCAGCAGTTTCAAGTGCTACTTGTACGTGAGCAACAGTCCGCGTGCTGTTGAAAACTAAAACTGTCGCACCCGGTTTGCAGATCCGAAAAAGCTGCTCACCCCACTCAAAGCACCACTTTTCATAATCCAGAGTGTTGTTACGATTCCTTTGATACCATTTTTCGTTTCTGACTCCACCTGCTAAACCACTGCCATAGGGAATGTTTTTAACAAGAGTTTTATTTCCCTTGCCATTGACTCTTTCAATACGCCTTTGAATTTCTGAGTCATCCCATTTATGACCAATAAATTCATAATTATAAGGTGGGTCAGTGATACACGCAGAAATATAATTCTCTGGCAATGTCTTCATCACTTCACGACAGTCGCCAACCAAAACTTCATTTGAGGGAGTTTTTTTCATTAGTAAGGCAGTTACTAAAGTGGTAAATCAACTCTTAATTATGCCACATTTGCAGTCTAGTATCCATTCCGGTTGCATCAGTATGATATGTTCGTTGCGACTTGTTTTGCTGCCGAGAACTATATAATTACGAGTCAACCGGAAATGCGTAAATCCTGACTATTTCAAATAAACCACCGTCACACCTGCGCCTCCTTCTTTTTGACTGGCGATCTCAAAGCGGGAAACCTGCGGGTGATCCGCGAGGAACTCGTGAACCCCGCGCCGCAACTGTCCCGTACCTTTGCCGTGAATTATCCACAGGACTCCGTATTCCACGGCCTTGGAAAGAGCTCTGTCTATTTCGATTTCTGCGTCTGAGACTCTCGCACCCCGTAGGTCGATCGAATTATTAGCAGTGCGAATGGCGATTTCGGGATTGGGTTTTGGAGCTTCCGACGCTGCTTGCTTAGCTTTAGCCGTAGCGAGTGCTTGTGCTTGGGCGGCCGCCTTGGCTAATTGAGCTTTAGTTTCCGGTTTTTGACCGTCTAGGGATTCAATTTCTCCTAGTTTGACAGTCATTTTCATAATCCCAAACCGGACGCTCAACTCTTCGTTAGCGTCGGGGCCGCTGAGGACTTCGGCGGTTTGGCCCAAGCTGGGAATGCGGATGCGATCGCCCACTTTCGGCATAAAACTCGGTTTGGGTTTAGCCGGTTGTTGGCGAGAAGGCAGGTGTTTTTCAGAAATTTGATTTAAAGTATCTGTCGCTTGTTGGGCATTTTGAGCCGTCTGGTTGCCCGACTGCAAGCGACGAATGATTTGAGCAATTTCTGATTTTGCCGACCCTATCGCCTCATTTACTGCCACTTCCTGAGCTATTTTTAGTTCTCGCTCCCGCTCTTGCAAAGCGGCTGCTTTTTGAGAAACTTCTCTGTGCAGTTTTTCGGTTTGGTGTAGCAGTTGAGTTGCTTCTCTGGCCTTGGTTTCCTGTTTCCGGCGCTGTGCTTCGAGTCCAGCAATCACTTGATTGACATCTTGAGAGGCTCCCCCGACATAGGTTTGAGCTTCTTCGACTATGGATGCTAGCAAACCGAGTCTTTTGGCAATGGTGAGGGCGTTGGAACGTCCGGGAATTCCCCACAGCAAGCGATAGGTTGGCTGCATGGAATTGTCGTCAAATTCTACTGAGGCATTTTCAAAGCGGGAGTCTTGATATTTGAGGGCTTTGAGTTCGCCAAAGTGGGTAGTTGCAACTGTTAACAGGGAATGTTGGGCGAGGTATTTCAACAGGGCGATCGCCAATGCACTGCCTTCTGATGGGTCTGTCCCCGCTCCTACTTCGTCTAACAAAACTAAAGATTTGGGAATTGGTAATTGGGAATTAATATTTGGGAGTTGGGGTTTGGGAATTTGTAATTTAGGTTTGAGGATTGGGAGAGCAGAAACAGTGTTCTGTGTATCTGTGACTTCTTCGTCTTGCTGTTGGGAATTAGTAATTGTCAGGTTTGAATTTTCTTCCCCTTCTGCCTGCGATTTATTGTGTAAAACTTCTAAAATGCGGCTGATGCGGCGGATATGGCCGGAGAAAGTAGACAAACTTTGCTGCAAAGATTGTTCGTCACCAATATCAGCCAAAATATTGTCGAACCAAGGCAATTCTACGGGTTCGCGGGCGGCAACAAACATTCCTGCTTTCGCCATTAAAGCTGCCAATCCCAAGGTTTTGAGGGTGACTGTTTTGCCGCCAGTGTTGGGGCCTGTGATGGCGACGACGCGGATGTGCGGCCCGATCGTTAAATCGACCGGCACGACTGGAAAGCCTTGCTCGTGCTGTTGCTGCCAAACTAATAAAGGATGGCGCAACTGGCGCAGGGTAATTTGCGATCGCAGGTTGCGAATTAATAATTGACTGTTTTCTGAGTTTTCCTCATCTTCTTTTTCCTCATCTTCTGTTTCGGGATTTTTTGGTGCTAATTCTGGCTCTCCCAATTCGATAAATTTCGGAGGGTTTGCTTGCAACCAAAAACTATAACGCGCTTTAGCGACCGCTAAATCTAAAGTTGTAACTACCACCACCAATCTGTCTAAATCGGGTTTTACTGCTGCGACTTGCTCCGTGAGGGCGCGGCGGACTGCTTCTTCTTCGGCTTGTTCTTGCCTGAGCAACTGCCGCATTTGGTTGTTAAGATTGACTGTGCTGTGGGGCTCTACGTACAGTGTCGCGCCGCTGGCCGAGGAGTCGTGAACGATGCCCGGTATGGCATCTTTTTGGGGAGCTTTGACGGGAATGACAAAGCGTCCGCTTCTTTGGGTAATTAGCTGTTCTTGTACGGCGTTGGATTGGCGCTGCAAAATCCCCTGCAATATTTGATAAATGCGATCGCGCAACTGTCGCATTTGAACTCTAATTCCTGCTAATTTAGGAGTGGCTCTGTCTGCTACTTGAGCGCGATCGTCTATACAGCGGTGGATTTCTTGCTCTAGTTCGGGATAAGTCCGCAATTGGGCTGCCAGTTCTTTGAGCGTCGGCACATCTGGCTGAGAGTCAATTATCCGGCGCAATTGCCTTGCTCCGGCGAGGGTAGTAGCAATTGCCAGCAATTCTTCGCCGCTGAGCAAACCTTGGAGTTCGGCTCGCTGCAGGGAAGTGCCGATGTCTTGGATTCCTTCAAAACTCAAAGCACCGCCAGCGCGGCTCTCTAACTGATAAGCTTCCTGAGTTTGGGCTAGGAGTTCGGCTGTTTGAGCTTGAGTTGCCGGGATTTCGAGGTCTAGGGCGGCGGCGACGCCGAGTTTGGTCGCAGCGAAGGTAGCCAAGTGCTGACACAGGCGCGGCCATTCTAATAGTTCTAGTGTTTCGGATTGAATCAAAGTTGAGGTGGTGTTGGTAATTGGCATTCCCAGGCGCTGACCGAGAAGGTGAATTTGACGATACTATTAATTGATTTTAAAGTTTTTTATTGTTTCCTGGCGCAACTTGAGAAAGTATCTGCGATCGCCCTCAGCAGTCTTTCGGCAGAAAGCTCTGATGTACCATTAATTACGAAGGAGAAAATTTACATTTTTGCATTGCCCGTCTAAAATTATACCTTCTAGTGATGCTAGTCCCCAAAAAATATGCAACTGTAGGCAAGCTCCCAACTATTATTATACAGTAAGTCATTCCCAATTTTTTACTCTTAGATATAAAATCTACAATGGTATGAGCTATTTTCTGTTTTGAGGGAGCGGGCATCGGTTGTTTTTTGATGTAATTGAACTATTTTGGAATTTTAAATCTGTCAGCGCAATTCTGGCGGTTGTATCCTAAAAAGTAATTTGTGGAGATTATAGAAGTATGGCAAAGATTCTGGCGATCGTCGCGGATACTGTGACTTTTCAAGTGGTGCAAGAGTTACTCGGCCAAGAGGGACATCAGGTGAGAGTCGTTTCCGACGACAAAGAGGGTTTAGACTTGGCGAGGGAAGTGTCCCCCGATGCGATAATTTGCGACGGGACTTCGCCTCAAATCAACTTTTTGGAGGTGTGCCGGCTGCTGAAGGCCGATTCCCTACGGGATAGCTTCGCTTCACGAGAATTGGCGGCAGCCTATTTTATTCTGCTGACAACACCGGAGCAATTTGATGAAATTCAAGAATTGGATGCGCCCTTTGACGATTTTCTGTTTAAACCGATAGTTAAGCAGGAATTATTGGCGCGGGTGCGCGCTTCTAAGCAATCGCGCGAGTTGAGGGCGCAGTTGGCTCTCACCCAGCAAGAATTGGAGCTGTCGCGCGATCGAATGCTGCAAACTGAAAAAATGTCTAGTTTGGGTGAATTGGTGTCTGGGATAGCACACGAAATTAACAACCCAATTACTTTTATTTACAGCAATCTAACTCACGTCCAAAGCTACGCGACCGATTTAATTGAACTGCTGCGATTGTATCAAAAAGAGGTAGTAGAACCCGGAGCAGAAATCATGCAAAAACAACAAGATATGGATGTGGAATTCGTACTCGACGATTTATTAAAAATTGTGAGTTCCATGCGTACCGGGAGCGATCGCATCCGCCAAATAATTTTGTCCCTACAGGATTTTTCCCGCAGCGATCGATCGGGCTGGCAGTTATTCGATGTTTCCGACGGTTTAGAAAATACTCTGTTGTTGTTGCAGCACCGCTTGCCAGCTCGCGAGGGAAGGCGAGACATCAAGGTGATGAAAGAATTCGGCAATTTGCCACAAATTGAGTGTTATGCAGGTCTGCTCAATCAAGCTTTTCTGAATATCATCAATCACGCGATCGATGTTTTGGAAGAGTCTGCTCAAGAGTTGGTAGAGTTGGAATCAATCAAATTTAAGCCGGTGATTTTGATTAGCACTCAGGTGGTCGATGCTGAGCGAATTTCTATTGAGATTGCTGATAACGACATGGCAATGAGCAAAGATATCACAGCGCAACTTTCTGAGCCATTTTTGGTTGCCCCCCCTGCGGAACCACCCATCTACTCGGGACTTGCTCTCAGCTATCAGATAATTGTAGAGCAGCACAAAGGAGAGTTAAAGTGTTTTTCGGAGCCCGGTAAAGGTACTAAAATTTACATAGAAATTCCCCTGCGTCACAGCTAATTAATACTATTTACCGTTGGTGGGGGCGGGTTTTTGAGATTGTTTGTTTTAGCCTGAGATTATGGTGAATCCGCCCCTACAATGACTGCATTTTTTTTAAATGTAAAATTTTGTATAGGGCTTGCCAGAAGTTATCGAAAAGAGACTTGAGTTGATATGCAAGAGATTTGAAGGAGAGGCGAAAACAATTTTTAAGCCGGTAATAAAATAGGCGTTTGTGAATAGATGTCTGAGCTCAATTCCGGTTGTATCGGAATGATTAAACCGCAGAGGGCGCAGAGGATAAAGAGAAAGGGAAGAGAGAGATGAATAATTGCGATGCCAACAGATTTGATATGATTTGGCTATAACCGCTGACGAAGCCAGGCCGAATAACGTTCCAACCCGGGTATCTCAATGATTACTTAAATGTGGAATGGGAACGTCCTCGAATGTGAGAAGCGTGAATTAGTAAACGAATTGAATGTTAGAGAATTTCTGTGGATTGAGAATAACAAAGAGTTTTTCTCTTCTTCCCCCTCCTAGCCTAAATTCATACCTTTACTATGCAACGCCTTTTTATAGGAGTTCCAACATATCAATTAATCGACTGTGAGGAATATTTAGGAAGTTATATCAAACCCGGTAACATCGTCGAGAGGAAAATCTAGTCAACAGTAAACAATTACGTATCTTGCAACCGAAATTTATCTAATTTATCTGCGTTAATCTGTGTTTATCTGCCCTCATCTGCGGTTTAAAAAAGATAATTTATCGGGCCGCCGATGACAAAGGATTGACGCTGATTCACGCAGAGGTCGAGAATAGAAATATGAATAATTCCATGGAGAGGGGCAACCACGGGAGATTGCCCCTACAAAACACGGTTATGTAGATGTTGTGTGTCTAGGAGTGGAATAACTAAAGGGAGACTTGCGCGCCTTGAGTATCGAGCCCGATCGCCCTTACCTCAGCCTTTACCCCAAATTCCATCCAAGCAGCCACCATCCCTTTCTCAACAGCCTCAGCGGATGTCACATCCGTTAAAGCCAAAAGCGTCGGCCCGGCACCGCTAATTACCATTCCACAAGCCCCTGCATTTACGGCGGCTTGTTGCACCGCTTCATATCCCTTAATCAGAGATTGCCGATAAGGTTGGTGAATTTTGTCTTGGAGGGCGCAGCGCAGCCAGTTTTCATTGCCCGTTTCCAAAGCCCGCACTAGCAAACCGAGGTGTGCGGCATTAAAAATCGCGTCAGCCTTACTGTAATCTGCTGGCAAAACTTTGCGGGCTTCGGCTGTAGACAGTTCAAAATCGGGAATGGCTACCACGGGCACAATATTGTGATGCCAGGGAATGTCGCAAATTTCCCAGGAACCCCCCCCCTGCCCCCCCTTAGTAAGGGGGGGTTGGGGGGGTGGATTGCTAGCAGCGAGGCGACACCCTCCGAGTAAAGCGGGGACAACGTTGTCGGGATGGCCTTCAAGTTCGATCGCCAATTGCATCACTTGCACTTGACTCAAAGGCGCACCGGCTAACTCATTTGCACCGACTAACCCACCGACAATAGCTGTGGCGGAACTCCCCAAACCTCTAGCCAGCGGCACTTGCATATCTATATGTATCGCTACGGGCGGCGGCGATTGGTTGAGGCGATCGTATAACTTGAGAAAAGCTTGATAAGCGAGATTGCTGTCATCTGTCTTGACTTTGGCGGCTTCTTGGCCTGTAACAGTAATTTTTACTTTCTCTGTTGCTGAGGGTTCGAGTCGGGAGAATTGGAAGCGGTTGTAGAGGCTTAAAGCGGCGCCTATGCAGTCGAATCCGGGCCCCAGGTTGGCGGTTGTGGCGGGTACGGTGACGGTGACAGTGGAAGTTTCGGGCATTTTTTGAATGGTGGATTTGGAATGTTTAACCGCAGATGAATGCGGATGAACGCCGATCGCAGGTATTATACTATGTTTTCAAAAGCACTCTATTCTTGCAGCATTTCAAGATGCTTGATAGCATCTTGATAATCGTCGGTATTGCCATCTTTTTGATAGAGTTCGGCTGCTTTTTGATAATCGGCGATCGCCCCCGGTTTGTCTTCTAAGAACTCGCGGACTCTGGCGCGGTTATAGTAGGCGTCGCCGTAGTTGGGGTTGATTTCAATTGCGCGATCGAAATCTGCTTTAGCTGCTGGATAGTCTTTGAGATTGCGGCCGTGGATGATGCCGCGTTTGTTGTAGGCTTTGGCGTAGTTGGGGTTGAGGCCGATGGCTGCGGTGTAATCGGCGATCGCCCCTTGGATATCTCCCGCCTCTGATTTAGCTAAAGCACTATTGAATAAGTCTTCAGCAGGATTTTGAACACTCGTTTTTTGAGCTATTAATATTGCTGAGGATTTAGCAGAGACAGCAGGGGATATATTACCAAAGATAGTAAAGATTACTAGAGTAGCAATTAAATTGTAAAAGGATGGTTTCATAATTTAGGCAAAAATTTGAGCTACAGAACAACTAAAACCGGGCAACAAAGGCGAAGTTAGTTCATCATTGCTCAACAGCGTAGCAATGAGCTTTAAACTTGCTTGTTCCCTGCGATAAACTTCTATTTGCCGCAACCGCCAATTCACAATCCAGTATTCCTGTACTCCTCGTACCGAATAGAGTCGGAGTTTCAAATCTCTATCCCGTCTTTCATTGTCTGCACCGGGGGACAATACTTCAACAATTAACTCGGGTGCGGCGGTTAAATGGCCGGCTTCGTCTAGCAAGATAGCCAAGCGTTCATTGCTCGCCCAAACTAGATCGGGAATGACGTTATCAGCGTCCGTGAAAATAAGACCAGGATTTATTCCTGGTTCTCCTAAATTAGTCTCTCGCGACCAAGTATTAAGTTCTTGGTAGAGGTTGCCTATAGCCTTTTGATGCCCCCAATGCGGTGATCTCGTCATAAATAGCTCCCCATCAATAATTTCATAACGATCGCCGTTATCGGGCAATAGTTCTAAATCGGCGGTAGTCCAGCGTACTTTATCAGATATTGTCTGGTTCATACAAGCACTCTTGATAGGTGATAGAAACATTCTAAACGATCGAGCTTCTACACGATCCACAGCTTGAAACAATCGGCATACACTGACTTTCGCTTTTTGCAGGCGAGACTCAGAATATTGAAACCCGCGCCCAGGCGGGTTTCGTTTTTGTAGAGGCGATTTCGCATCACCAAATTGTCCGATCGCCCAATTTAAAATTATTTAAAATTTCAAATCGCGCGATTACTTCAAAATAGTTTTAGAAGCAATCCGAGTTTTCTTGCGATCGGCTTCACTCAATTGTTCACCAGACTGCAAGCGAGTAGCAGAGGTTTGCAGCACAGTTGCGGCACTTTTATCGCCCATTTGCAGAGCAGTTTTAGCAGCAGTTTGCAGCATGGTGGCGGCACCGGCCCGATCGCCCTGTTGCAATCTAGTTTCTGCGAGTTGAGTTTGGCGGTATTTAGCCAAAGCTAAAATGTGCTGCTGCACCGTCGGGTTAAGCGCCGGCTGATAAACTTTCAGGACATTAGTGGAAATTGCAACGGGATCGGAAAGCAAACTTTGACCGACACTCGGATCGTCGTAGCGAATTTGCAATTGCCCGATCGCCTGTGTACCTTCGGGCAACTGTCCAATATAAATATTAGCCAAAACTACTCGCTCTATATCCTTCATTAAATCTCCCAGGCGCACCATAAAACGATCGCCCTCTTGCTGTACCGGTAATTCGATCGTATCCGGGGCAACTTGGGCGATCGGTTTGAGTTCGGCTAACCGCACTTTTGGCATCAGGGAAAATAGCAAATAAGCATTAGTCAAACCTACACCTTGGACGCGGCTAAACAGTTTACCAAACTCGTCAACAGCATCTTCGGGACGCTGAATGTGAGCCAGAGCACCGCCGCCGGCATCAGCAATTTTTTCCAAAATATCTTGATTCCAGTTATCGCCAAATCCCAAAGAATTTAAAGTCATGTTGTAGTCGGCAGCCAGTTTCGCCAACTTCAAACAGCGGCTGTCGTCGCCGTGTTCGTTTTCGCCGTCAGTCAGCAGAAACGCCTGAGATATAGCTTCTTTTTTGCCTTTGCCCAACTCTTCAATACCTAATTTAATGCCCTCATCAATTGCTGTGCCGCCCGCCGAGCGCAATTGCTCAATTTGCCGTTTAATGCTACTTGGGTCTCCCACAATTTGATTGGGGACGAGGACTTTGGCTTTGTGGTCGAAAGCCACGGCGCAAAAGCGATCCCCGGGCTTCAACCTGTCTAGCAACCGTCCGGCGGCTTGTTTGACGGTTTCCAAGGGGCGTCCGCCCATCGAGCCGCTGTGGTCGAGAATCAGGCACAGGTTTAAGGGTACGCTGGAGTCGATCGAGCTTGCCATCGCAGACACTGAAATCGCTAGCTGGCGCTGGGTCGAGGGCGCGGCAGCGTCAAGGTTAGGGTCGTTTAAAACCGGGAGCAAACTAACTTTCATGCGGGATACCTAAAGATTGCGTTAGTATTTCTTTAAGAATAGCTCCATCAGTTCAGGCAACATTTCGGTTATATGAACACACCAATTAAAGCTGTGCAATCGCCATACTACGGGGAAGGGAACTCTCGGACGCCACCTCCCGATTTGCCATCCCTGTTGCTGAAGGAGCGGATCGTTTATCTGGGGATGCCTCTGGTGCCTGCGGTAACAGAACTGATTATCGCTGAACTGTTGTTCTTGCAGTACGAAGACCCGGATAAGCCGATCAAAATCTACATCAACTCGACCGGCACTTCTGGTTACAGTGGCGAACCCGTCGGCTTTGAAACAGAAGCCTTCGCTATCTGCGATACGATCAGGTATATTAAGCCGCCCGTGCACACTATTTGCCTCGGTTCGGCAATGGGGATGTCTGCGATGCTTTTAGCGGCTGGTACAAAAGGCTTTCGGGCGAGTTTGCCACACGCTTCGATTGTGTTGCACCAACCCAAGGCTTACACGCGGGGTCAAGCAAGCGACATTCAAATTCGGGCTAAGGAAGTGCTGGCAAATAAAGCGACGATGCTTGAGATTTTTGCAAGCTGTACTGGCCAACCGATCGAAAAGATTACTAAAGATATGGATCGGTTGCTGTACCTGACGCCCCAGGAAGCTAAAGAATACGGTTTGATCGATCGCGTTCTTGAAAGTTCGGAAGAATTGCCGAAACCGCTGCCGGCTGGAGTCATCTAATTCGGTTATGGGTTATTAGTTATTAGTTATTGGTTATTGTTTATTGGTCATTATATAACCAAAAACTAAAAAACCTGAAATAACAAGTAACAAATAACTAATAAACCAGAACCAATTGCCCGCTCACCAATTACCAACTAAACGGAGTTCCGAATTATGCCTATAGGTGTGCCAAAAGTTCCCTACAAAATGCCGGGTGGTTATGATACTCAGTGGATTAATATCTACGATCGCCTCTACCGGGAACGGATTATTTTCTTGGGCAGGGACGTTGACGATGAAATTGCCAATCAAATCATCGCTGTGATGCTCTATCTCGATTCGGAAGATTCAGGTAAGGATATTATTTTGTACATCAATTCCCCAGGCGGGATGGTGTCGGCAGGCATGGCTATTTTTGATACCATGCAGCACATTAAATCGGACGTGGTGACGATTTGTGTGGGCTTGGCTGCTTCGATGGGTTCTTTCCTGTTAGCTGCCGGTGCGAAGGGAAAACGCTTAGCTTTGCCTCACTCGCGAATCATGATTCACCAGCCTTCTGGGGGCACGCGGGGACAAGCAACGGATATTCAGATTGAGGCGAAAGAGATTCTGCGGCTGCGCCACGAACTCAATAATATCTATGCTAAGAATACTGGCAAGCCCATCGAGAAAATCGAGAAGGACATGGATCGCGACTATTTCATGTCCGCTGAGGAAGCCAAGGAATACGGCTTGATTGACAGAGTGATCGAAGATCGTCCGTAAGTTATTTTTGCGCTTCAGTAGTGCGGGCAACCCTCGCACTACAACCTAGTTCGCAGTAAATTTTGGCAGAATCTTTACATTTAAGGATTCTGCCATATTTAATGGTATTATCAACGCTCATTCATGCTAGATGGATATTGCAGATTATTACCGACAGTTAGGACTGAGGTCTGGTGCGAGTTTATCGCAAGTTAAGGCCTCTTATCGGCAGTTAGCCAGACAGTATCACCCCGATGTGAATCCGGGAAACGAACAGGCTAAGAATAAGTTTATTGCTATTACTGAGGCTTATAAGTTCTTGGTGAATGTTGCCCCCCACCATGTTGCGGAGTCGAAAGTTGCCAATTCAACTGTGTCGCCTACTTGGACATCGGTGGATCAGGGGGTGAAAGCTCAACCGCAGGCAGTTAAAGTGGCTCGAAAAGAGGCTGCGGTTCAATCTAATGCGGATCTGTCGGCGGTGGAGCAAAAGTTAAAGCAAGATGCTTATTTTGAGCTGCAGCAGTTGCTGAAATATCAGAGGTTCCCGCGGGCGATCGCCTTGATTGAGGGTTTGGCCCAGCGGGTTCCCGAAGATTTGGAGGTGCGTCAGTGGCAGGCGATCGCCTATCAGCGCTGGGGACGGCATTTGATCGGAGAAAAGCAGGTTGATAAGGCGAGAATTTATTTGAAAAAGGCTGTGAAAACTGACCCTCACAATCGGGCTTTGTGGGCAGAAGTTGAGCGGGACTTTCGCCGGCTGGAAGAGATTTATTGAAGCGATGTTGTGTCCCCCTTTTGCAGGGGGTCTCCCTCATAAATTTTTAATTTTTCTAAAATAACTTGGGTATTTTCAGGTCGATTTTCTGGTAGCGGTTCGATCAATTCGTCGATCGAGTCTAGGAGTAACGGGTCAATATCTACAGCCTGGTTCCTCCAATTAATTTTACCAGTTTTTTCATTAACGGGAAAGTGACTGGGCTGTATGCCTGTTAATAAATGTACAAAAGTACGCCCTAGGGCAAAAAAGTCCGATCGCACGCCTGCTTTACCTAGAATTTGTTCCGGTGCGGCGTATCCAGCAGAACCTATGGGTGCGGTCTCTATATCTGCTTCTGTGGCGGCGCCGAAGTCAATTAATCTCAATTTGCCATTGGCTTCAACCATCAGGTTGGATGGCTTAATATCCCGATGTACTACATGATATTTGTGGAGCTCCTGCAAAATATGAAGCATTTGTTGCAGCCAATCTAGAGCGAGATTTTGAGAAACGGACTGTTTTTTAGTTAAGAATTCTGCCAAGTTTTCTCCGGTAATTTTTTCCATCACCAAACAAGACAATTTCTGGAAGTTATGGGGGAGTTTAATTGGGAAATAACCGTCAGGTTCGACTTGGGGAACTGAACTCTTTCCGGCCAGCCAAATCAAAACTCGCGCTTCTTGCTTGAACAAGCGAACTAAATCGTGATTGTGGGGGTGTTTCAAGACTTTTAAAATTTTGACAGTTCCCCATTCGTTTTCCCCGGTTCCCAAATCTTCGACTTCAAAGATGTCTGTGGGGCGTGCGGGATTGGGCGATCGCACTGGTTTAAGGATACGATAGCGATCGCCAATTAACAAATCCGTGCCGCAAGCCTGACAATTTTGAGCAGCAGCAGGATTTTCGCGTTGTTCGCAGTGAGGATTGATGCAATAAATCATCTGTCTTGATACGTCCAGGACTGACGGATTTAACGAATTGAATCAATTATTAGCATAAAACCCAGCAGTTCTGACCTTACTACTGGGTTTATATTTACCGCCCATTTGGGCACGCTATCACATTTAAGTCCAGGATTTAAGATTAATAGCATCGCGCTCTACCGATTGAGCTACCCCCCTGCGTTTGGTAGAGGGGGCTGGATATGAGCCAGCAACCTCGATGATGTGATTTTCCTGACCTTCGTTTTAGCGATCGGCGGTGAATGCTGAGTTTAGAGTAATAGCTTGCTGTTAAATTTGTACGCAATGCTGCCTCTGCCAATTGGGCTACCCCCTATTTTGGGCCCTATTTTGGGTAGGAGGGACAGGAGTCGAACCTGCACTATCACATTTGTACGGTTTAAGTTGAAGTTTGAGTTTTAACTTGTACTCTGTTTATATCTTAAACCATAACTATCAAAAAAGCAAGCAATCAGCGAAAAATAAACTGAAAAATTCGCTCTCCCACTCTCTGTTCCTCAACTTCAGAATTGTTAGCTTCTTCGCGGGCGAACATAACAGCTTGCTGCAAGATTTCCACCCTTTGCAGCAACTCATTTATCCGCCGCGCTGGTAAAGCTCCAGAAAACTTGACAGTCCGCCAATAGCCGATCGTAATATCTTCGTAATAAACATCGACTTGAGCCGGATGGTGTTCGGTAGCTTCAGCTTTAACGTGATTGCGCGGAGTTTTAAAAGTCTTGAGAGTTTGCACCGGTTCTGTGGCCCAGCAGTCTGCCGAAGCATCGAAGTTCCACGTCTCGGAAGCATCTAAGACTGGAAGTTTTTTGATAAATGCTTGCAAATCTGCTAACTGCTTTTCAATGAATAACAAATAGCTGACGGGAACTTGGCTCAAAAGCACGTTTCCGTCTACAGTTACGTCCGCGCGGGCGCTACAATTTGTCCAATCTTTGGTTGCGGTTACGTCGAAGAGTTTGGTCAAAACTTCAGTCGTTTTGCGGATAATCTCTTCTGCTTTGACTTCAACTTTTTTGGACTCGGGCGGCAGTTGTTCGCCTTCTTCGTCTTTGGGACGGTAAGTGCGGGAGATTCCAGAAAGCACAGCGGGCTTCTGGAGAGCTTTTTGAGCTTCTGCCAGTTCTTGAACCGAGCGGCTTTTGATGCCTTTTTCGATCGCAATAATCTGATTTAAGCGTGCCATTGTTCGATTTTATTGACGCTGAACTCACATCAAGTCCGGTTGATTTTGATAATCAAATGTTTTGTCCTGTGGCGTTTGGGACTTTGAGAACCCTCCGTCCTCAGTACAAACCTCAGGATCGTTCTTTAACCAAACTTGTTCACTTTGTAGTGTTCCATAATTCAATATAAATTACAAGCTTTTTTTTGTAGGCGCGGTGCCAAGAGAACCCGCCGCTATCCGTGCTCAGCAATTTATCTCTCAAAAACTCGGCAAAATCTCTAGCGTCGCTGCGGATCAAGTGAACGCCGTCATTGGTACGCCATTCTCGCTCTTTCGGGGGTGGCAGCCACTCAAAACGCTCAGGCGGAAACAGCTTTTTAGCCAATTCTTGGACTTGTTTTTTCCTGATTGCAGCGTTAACTCGTGACTCTTGCGGTATGTCAAATAAAACTACTTTGGCCGGGGAGCATCCCGGTTTTGTAAATGGTTAAAAGTATGATAAGAGCCAAAAGTTTTCGCCCTGCGCTATATGATAGAACGCAAAAGTTTCGCCCGCGTGCTAAGCGCACTGGCTT
>JACJNV010000079.1 GCA_014695175.1 Microcoleus sp. FACHB-DQ6
TATCCGACGGCAAAATATCCGGCGTTAGTTGAATGCGACGAAAATCTGCTTGTATCAATTGGGCGATCGCTTTTACAAGTAGAGTTTTCCCGGTTCCAGGGACTCCCTCAATAATCACATGACCGCCGCTCAAAAGTGCCACTAGCAAGTGCTGTACAGTGGAAGATTGACCCACAACTATTTTGTCGAGGGCTTGGCTGAGGCGTTTAAAAATCGAGTTTGTTTCGCTCATTTTAGATTTTTCCTGTCAGAGGGGAGATGTTGACGGATCTGCTGCCATTTACCCAACCAGGCTAGCAAATCTGAATCGCTGATTCGGCGTTTATGAGATGGCGAGGGCAGAAGTTCTGACAATTCTGCCGCTTTTCGCCCTGTTTGCTCAACCCAAGCATTTGTTAGGGTTTCACTTTCCAGCGATCCCTGTCCCAATAATAATGCTCTTTGCAGTTGTAACTGTTCTTCTTTTCCGATAATTTCTACCGCAAAATCAGTGCTGTTTGCTTTTTGCAAAACACCCGCTAATGCTTGAATGTAAGCTTCGCTGTTGTCAACCTGCGGCGCTGATATAGTTACAGGCTGTCCAAACCTGTTCCACCCGGCAAAAATAGCAACGAGTAAAATAATTGTACCCTGTATCAAAACGGGAAATAGAGGAGTTTTGGCTAAATAAGTGAATAAATTTCCCTCGTATTCGCGTTCAATAACTTCTGCATCTTTGTAACCGTGAATGTATTCGTCTACCCAGACTTTATTGAGGATTTTACTCGTTCCCTGGCTTTGCGGGTTGCTCGAATTTTGGATTAATTTCACTGCTAGAGCCTGCTCGGTTCCCTCTATTTCTTGTTCTCCACCTTCTAATTGAGTAACCAGCCCTGCTAAAAATTCATAATTACCGGGAAAATCCTGATAAGCATTAGCAGCTAAATGGGAGGTGCTGGCAAAATAAACTGTACCCTTCCCCACTGGTTCTTTCCAAACAATTGCCCCAAATTGATCGTCTAAAACTTGTTTTTTGTTGCTGGCGTATCTCCGCCCCGTGTCAATCTTGATTTCCCCGGCTGAAGCTGGGTGCAAGCTACTAAAAGGTGCTGGTGTCACCGGGGCGCGAACTCCCAAATTTACCAAAGTATTGCCCTGTTCCACCCACTTTTTCTCTGTATCAGAAACAACTTCTGGTATCAAGCTACTATAGATACGTAAAAGTGTACTGGGCGGTTTTGCATCTTGGTTTTTAGCAAAGTCTTTAAAAGGTTTTTGCCAGCGCTGAACCTCGGTTCCCCGTTTTGACATAAAAGCATACCATGCTCCGTAGCCGTCCGGCGCTCTATTATAAGTAGAACCGCTGTTGACTTTGTTGTTAGCAGGAGCAAAGAACAGGGTAACGATCGTTATTGCAGTAATGGCGATCGCTCCCAACAACCACAACCTACGCTTTGACAAGTTCATCTATCTTTAATCCTTAATTTGTTGATAAGCTTGCTGACACTGTTCAAAGGTTGAGGCGTCAGCTTCCGTATTCCCAAAATATAGTTGCTCGTGTATTCTTATCAAAGTTTCGTAAGGGACTGGCTGGGGTAATTGCTGGATTAATTGCAAATATTCGCCATCAGTGCGGCTGGGTTGGTAAACTACGGTTCCCGCATCATTTAACCGCTGCAACAAAGCCATGTAAAGACAGCGACAAGCTTGGCGGTATTTCCCTTGTTGCTGCAATTTTTGCGATCGCAACAACCACTCTGCTACCGACAAATCTTTAATTGTTTTTTTCGCACTTCCATCAGTTGTTTGATTTCTCTTTTTGAAATTATGAATATAAAAACGTAACAGTTGCCAAATCTGCCAACTCGCCCAGACTGCGAGCAATGCTAAGATTAACCAAAAGGCGGCTTTAGCGATCGCCCCCAAGATGGGGGAATCAAACCAAGATGGCAATTTGACATTCGGTATATTTTGGGCAGTTTTTAGTTCCCACCACTCCTGCAATCGCTGTTGCGACTGTCCTAATTGCCAACCCAAATTAGTTTTATCAAAGGAACTTTCAGACATAGCTTTACATCCTATTGATTCCGGTTGCACCGGAATCATTGTTGACTGTTGACTGTTGACCCTTCGACTACGCTCAGGGCGACGCTGTTGACTGTTGACCCTTCGACTACGCTCAGGGCGACGCTGTTGACTGATAACTGATGACTGTTGACTGTTGACTCGGGGTCAAAAAAATGAAAATTGCGCGAATTCTTTGTTGGCCTCGGGATTCGACTTTACGCCCGACGATCAAGCGCGAATTTGATATCATTCCGGCCTGACTGCCGGAATTGATATTACTTAATCGATTTGGGCTTGGGGATTGGGGATTTTTTTATGCGATCATCTTACTGCACATTTTGTACAGCTTTTAAGTTGCTACTAACTAATTGACTGCTGGATAGGAATTTCCATGCAAAACTCAGTACCTCGATCGCCAAACCGATCGAACTCGGTTGCCATACCACACATATTTGCTTTTTGTCAAGAGATAGAGCTCACTTTTGGGATGCTTAACTGAGTGATAGGAAATTTGATAAAGATTTACAAAAGAAACGTGTCAGAATGGAAACAATAAGGTAATGGGTAAAAGACAAGGAGGCACTGATGGTAGCGCTGACTGAACGAGTCCAACGCAAATTGACGGTGGAAAAAGTCCAAATTGCCTCTGACACAACGGCAATTCGATGCCTGGACTGGGATAGAGACCGCTTTGACATCGAATTCGGGCTCAAAAACGGTACAACTTACAACTCATTCATCATTCGCGGTGAAAAAACAGCCCTCGTCGATACCTCGCACGAGAAGTTTCGCCAGCAATACATGGAAACTCTGACGGGCGAAATTGACCCCAAAGAGATTGACTATCTAATTATCAGCCACACCGAACCCGACCACAGCGGTTTAGTCAAAGACGTGCTGGCGCTGGCACCCCAAGCGATTGTCGTGGGGGCGAAAGTAGCAATTCAATTTTTAGAAAACCTTGTACACCAACCATTTGAGCGATTGGTAGTAAAAAACGGGGACAAACTAGATTTAGGAAACGGCCACATTATCGAATTCGTATCGGCGCCGAACTTGCACTGGCCCGATACTATTTTCAGCTACGACAGCAAAACTCAAGTGCTGTTCACCTGCGATGCTTTCGGGATGCACTACTGTTCCGACAGCACCTTCGATGACGATTTAGCAGCGGTTGAGGAAGATTACCACTTTTATTATGAGTGTTTGATGGCTCCCAATGCTCGATCGGTACTCGCTGCAATGAAGCGGATGGCAGAGTTGGGAGAAATCGGTACAGTTGCGACCGGTCACGGCCCGCTGCTGCGGCACAACGTAGTTGAACTTACCGGGCGCTACAAAAAGTGGAGCCAAGCGCAAGCTAAGGCAGAAACCACTGTAGCGGTATTTTACACCTCTGACTATGGATTTAGCGATCGACTCAGCCAAGCGATCGCCCACGGTATCACCAAAACCGGTGTCGCGGTGGAAATGATGGACTTGAGAATCGCCGACTTACAAGAAGTTGCGGAACTTGTCGGTAATGCTGCCGGTATCGTAATTTGTTCGCCGCCGAGTAGCGGTACTGCTGCTGCGAATGCCGAAGCGGCCATCAACACAATTTTAGTTGCGGCTAACAACAAACAATCTTTCGGTTTGTGCGAATCCGGCGGCGGCGATGACGTATCTATTTACCCGCTGAGAAACAAGTTCAAAGAGTTGGGTTTAAAAGAAGCATTTCCCAACATTTTAATTAAAGAATCACCGACAGAAGCGAGTTATCAACTTTGCGACGAAGCCGGCACCGACTTGGGACAGTGGCTGACGCGGGACAAAGCTGTCAAACAGATGAAATCCCTCGACAGCGACCTTGATAAAGCTTTGGGACGAATCAGCGGCGGACTGTACATCATTACCGCCCAAAAAGGTGATGTTAGCGGTGCGATGCTAGCTTCTTGGGTAACTCAAGCTAGCTTTAAACCGCTGGGTTTAACAATAGCAGTTGCGAAGGATCGGGCGATTGAATCGATGATGCACGCCGGAGATAAATTTGTTCTCAACGTGCTGGAAGAAGGCAATTATCAAACCTTGATGAGGCACTTTTTAAAGCGTTTTGCTCCTGGTGCCGATCGATTTGCCGGAGTTAAAACTCAACCTGCTACCAACGGTTCTCCAATTTTGACAGATGCTTTGGCTTACATGGAATGCGAAGTAGTCAGCCGGATGGAACTTTCGGATCATCATATCGTATATGCGATCGTCGATAGCGGCCGCGTATCCAATCCCGATGCACTGCCGGCAGTTCACCACCGAAAAGTCGGAAATCACTATTAGGAAGTCAGTTGACGGTTGACAGTTGACGGTTGTCAGTTGACTGTTGACTGTTGGCCGTTGTCAGAAGCAAGAGGGAAATTCAACGATATATCGATCGACTGTCTGAGTCAACACACCCCAAACGTATTAGTAAGGTGCGTCAGCCGATGTTTTATTCGAGTTCATCATCGACTATGTACAGCCGCACCCTACAATTACAGTCTAGGACGCAACTGGCTACCCAAAAACTCTCAACGTTGGGTGCTTGTGGCGCACCTTACCGGGTTCTGGGTGTTGGGTGCGCCACAAGCAGCAAACCGGGCAAACCGTTGTCATTTTGACTCCATTTTAACTAGGGGAATTGCCAATGCCTGCCAATCTTTTAGAAGACCGAGATTACACAATTATTATTGCCAGAAGCGATGCCAGCCGAGACCCCCAACATCCTTGGTACGAGGATTGGATAGAAGCACAGGCATCTCTGATCGACTTAGCAAAAAAATGTCAGGAATTTGACAGCGACGGCATCACCCTTTACGAAGCTTCTACTCCTATGTGGAAGTATAAAAATTCAACTGTTGGCCGGTTAGCTGAAATTTTGCAGCGACAAAATACGGAACCGGATTCAGCAAACCCGACGGCAACTAATTTGGAAGAAGCTCTGAAAGCAAGTTTTAGCGATTATTTCGCAAACAAAAAAGATGGCAAAGGGAAGAAAGGAGCAATAATTGTTGCAGTCCTAGATGAAAAACCCGAACAAGTCGCTGCTGTCGCCGAAATTATTGTAGGTGCGGCCAATAAAATAGAGAAAGATGAAGAAATTGGAGTGAGCTTTATCCAAATTGGGGATGATTTAGAAACCAGGGAATTTCTAACTGATCTGGATACCAATTTACAGGGTAGAGGTGCAAGATTTGACATTGTAGATACCAAGTTTTGGCACGAAATCAAAAGAAGTTCTGTAGTTCAGTTTCTCATAGGTGCAATAAATGACTAACACTTTGATTAATAGACTCGCATCTGATGTCAAACCCCGCGACGTGCAGTTTATCCCGATCGCACTCGATACTTTTATTCTGCGATCGCGCACTTGGGATCGACTCAAATTTGAAGTGGAGTATTCGCTGCAAAAGGGTACGACAGCCAATAGCTATATTATTCAAGCTGACAAAACTGCTTTGTTCGACCCGCCAGGGGAATCTTTTACTCAAAATTACCTGGAGTTTTTGCAGAAACGGGTGGACTTGACCAAGCTGGATTACATAATTTTGGGGCATTTCAATGCTAACAGGTCAGTAACAATTAAAGCTCTGTTAGAATTAGCTCCTCAAGTAGCTTTGGTTTGCACGAATCCCGCCGCAATTAGTTTGCGCGCCGCTTTTCCCGAACAAGAATTAAACATTATGATCGTTCGGGGAGAAGAAACTCTCAACTTAGGAAAAGGTCACGCCTTAAAATTTATCGCGACTCCAACTCCCCGCTGGCCGGACCAACTTTGCACCTACGATCCGCACACTCGAATCGTGTTCACTGACAAACTATTTGGAGCTCACGTTTGCGGGGATCAAGTATTCGATGAAGGGTGGAGCGTTTACAGCGAAGATCGGCGCTATTATTACGATTCCCTGCACGCATCTCAAGCAAAACAAGTGCTGGCCGCAATGGATAAATTCGCCGATTTACCCACAGCATTTTATGCTCCCGGTCACGGCCCGATCGTCCGTTACGGCCTTAATGAACTGAGCAATTTGTATCGGGAATGGAGCCAGCAACAAAATTCAAAAGACTTGACAGTTGCTTTAATTTATGCTTCGGCTTACGGAAATACGGCTACTTTAGCGCAGGCGATCGCCAAAGGAATTACGAAAGCCGGCGTTGCGGTGGAAAGTATTAACTGCGAATTTGCCGAACCGGGGGAAATTAAAGAGGCGATCGAAAAATGCGCGGGATTTATCATCGGAACCCCGACGCTAGCAGGACACGCTCCGACGCAAATTCAAACTGCTTTGGGAATTGTTTTATCTACCGCAACTAAGAGCAAATTAGCGGGGGTTTTCGGTTCTTTTGGCTGGAGTGGAGAGGCGATAGACTTAGTGGAAAACAAGCTGAAAGATGCTGGCTATAGAATTGGATTTGAGCCGATTCGAGCCAAATTTAAGCCGACGGCGGCGACGATTCACGAGTGCACAGAAGCGGGAACAGATTTTGCTCAAGCTTTAATTCGATCGCAAAAATTGCGGGCACCGAAACCGCAGTTAGCAGCGGGGAGCGATCGCACTGAACAAGCCGTAGGGAGACTCGTTGGTTCGCTGTGCGTAGTCTCGGCGAAGCGGGAGGATGTCACCAGTGCGATGCTGGCTTCCTGGGTGTCGCAAGCAACGTTTAATCCGCCCGGTGTGACGATTGCGGTGGCCAAAGATCGATCGATCGAATCTTTGATGTATGCCGGAGATAAGTTTGTGCTCAATATCTTAGCCGAAGGGCGACAGTTGCGGAAGTATTTCATGAAAAACTTTGCTCCGGGAGAAGACAGATTTGCCGGAGTCGAAACAATGGAAGCTAGCAACGGCTGTCTCGTTTTGACTGATGCTCTAGCTTATCTGGAATGCGAAGTGATAAGTCGGATGGAATGCGGCGATCACTGGGTAGTTTATGCGGCGGTTGAAAACGGTCATTTGCTCAAAAATGACGGCGTGACAGCGGTGCATTACCGGAAATCGGGGAGTCATTATTAAGCTACGGCTAGGACACGGCATTGCCTATTCGTGTCAACTTAACTTCTAACCCAGTCACAGACTCCGGTTTGACTATTAAACTTAGATCCCCCCTAGCCCCCCTTAATAAGGGGGGGACAAGAGTCTGCTCAAAGTCCCCCTTCTTAAGGGGGATTTAGGGGGATCTAGACTGGGTTAAAAACGAAATTTCTCAAGGCTTTCAGTCTTAAGTTGACACTAATGGGCATTGCCGTGTCCCTACAAATACATCGAAGTTTTTATCTGCGTTAATCCGCGTTCATCTGCCCTCATCTGCGGCTTAAAAACCGATTTACTTGCCCTCACCAGTCTTTTCCGGCCAGAGATAAATAGCGCCAGAAATCAAAGTTAAAGCCACAGAAACCCAAAAAGCAATTACTGCGGGAAAATTCCACGCTTCAGACAGAGGAGCAATTAAAAGTGCGATCGCCACAATCTGACTCACCGTCTTCAATTTGCCCCAAATATTAGCTCCCGAAATCGTAGTTTTATTAACACGCCACCCCGCAATCGTCAACTCCCTGCCCAAAATCAAAAACACTCCCCAAGCCGGAACTCGACCCAACTCAATCAACACTAAAAGCGGCGCGAGAACCAACAATTTATCCACCAAAGGATCGAGAAACTTACCCAAATCGGTAATTTGATTCAGCTTCCTAGCCAAATAGCCGTCCAGCCAATCAGTAGCCGCAGCTACCACAAAAATCGCGGTGCAAATCCAGCGGCTTTGCGGGCTTGGGTCGTACAAACCGTAGAGCAGAAAAGGCACTCCCAGCAAGCGAGAAAAAGTAATCAAATTAGGCAAATTCATAATAGATATGACTAAGGCCAACTGGCACATTAAACAAAGGTATGTAGTTGCGCTTTAGCGCTCTTAGCTTAGGAAAGAGCGCCCAAGCACAACTACATACCTAAAATTTAACCCTATTTGTGACAGTTGGCCTTAATCCTAATAGAAAGAAGTTTGGCAACGAAGTAGTGTAAGGGATTTAACGGATGTAACCTATCTCAGGAAGAAGTCAGAAGTCGATCGTGCAATTCATTAACTGTCGATCCAGTTCTATGATTTGACACTCCCCTGGCTAAAGCCGAGGGGATTCTTGATTCGCAGAATCGACTTGCCGATGCAGAATTACTTCAACATCAGTAGCGGTCAATTCTCCACAAGCGTTCGGATCTAAGATCCAAGTTCCGACGTGCCCCGTCGTACTCAATCCCCGACTCAGGATGTTTTTAGCTGCATTATGGTCACGCTCTAACACGCATCCACACTGACAAGCGTGGGTTCGCGTTGATAGACTTTTCTTAACAACCGTTCCGCAGCTAGAGCATTCTTGACTTGTTCCATTGGCTGGCGCGGCAACTGTGATTCTTCCGAATACTTTACCGAAATACTCCAGCCACACTCGGAACATATACCAAGATGCGTCGTTAATCGATTTAGCTAGACAGTGATTCTTCACCATATTTTTAATCCTCAAATCTTCGTAGACTACACAGTCGTTTGACTGAATGACGCATCTTGCCAATTTCACGGCAAAATCCTTACGTTGTCTACTTATTTTGAGGTGGCGCTTTCCTAGAGTCACTCTAGCTTTTTTTCTATTTTGGGAACCCTTGACTCCTTTTGAAAGTCGTCTTTGGGCTTTTTTGAGCCTGCGCTCTCCCTTGCGGAGAAATCGCGGATTCTCAACTGCAACACCATTAGAGTCTGTGTAGAACTCTTTTAGTCCCACGTCTAATCCAATGGCACTGCCCGTGACTTCAATGTTTTCATTTCGGTCAACTTGAACGCAAAACTGGACGTAATATCCGTCTGCTCGCTTTACTAAGCGTACTCGCTTAATTTGAGCAGGTTGATAAAAATGTAAGTCTCGCGTTCCTTTTAATTTGAGTTTCCCGATTCCATTCTTATCTGTAAAAGTGATAGACTTTCGGTCTGTCGCTAGACGCCACCCGGTCGTTTTGTATTCGACTGAGCGGTTGTCTTTCTGGAATTGCGGAAATCCCTTTTTCCCGGGAATTTTCTTTTTACAGTTGTCGTAGAATCGGGCGATTGCCGACCACGCTCTTTCTGCGCTAGATTGTCGAGCCATGCTGTTCAATTCATCGCAAAACGGAAACTCTTTAGCTAAAACAGCGCTGTACTTATTCAAGTCATATTTGTTGACTTTTTCGGTTTCCATCCAAAAGCGCAATGCTTTGTTGCGGATGAACTGCACTGTTCTAATTGCTTCATCTACAGCATCGAATTGCTGCTTTTTACCGTATGCTTTGAATTCAAAAACTAGCATGACTTCGACCTCATCACGATATCCTTATGCTAACAGCGTCAGCTTAATATTGCTAATTTTTTTTACAAAGCTTAACAGGCAGATGTCATAGTACATTAAGAGAAAGCCGTCCTGCAAGGCTTGTGCTGAGCTTTTCGAAGGGACGGGGTTTTAAACCCAGATTTTTGATAAATAAAGTAATGGGACATCAAAGCGGCCGCTATAGCTGCATTAATGCCATCAGGAGTGTTGTGAGTAATTGCAGCTTGAACGGTAGCATTTTCAATGACTTTTTCAATAGTAGGAAAAATGCCAATGGGGCCTGCTCGCATCGCCGAGCCGCTTTTATCGCTAGCGGAGTGAATTTTTTCTAAGAATTCTTTTCCGTCTTGAACTTGTAGCAAAAAATTGTACATTTTGCCAGCATAACCAAATCGCCGATCGCGCTGAAAAGCTGCAACAAATTTGCTGGCTAAAAGTTCCGGTGTCCAAGGTTCTCGGCTGACGATAGCTTCTGCGACGGCTAGACTCATCTGCGTATCGTCTGTGTAACATCCAGGCTGGATGTCGTGACGGGGATGCTTGATGTAGCCGTTGAGATTGTTGTACATTTCGATCGTCTGCTGGTCAACAAATTCAAAACCCGCACCGTAAGCATCACCAATGGCTAATTCTATTAACATATATTTAATCCGTTTCCTACTATTTCATCCCCTATTTTTTCCTAAATTTTAAAATCCCAAAACACCCCAAAACCGCAAGTCTATTAACACGCACCGTTTTTACTGAAGACAACCCAAATTGTTTGGCAAATCAGAGTGATGTCGTAGACAACAGACCATTTGCGCTGATAGTCGAGATCCATGCGGACAATCTCGTCAAAGTCTTTAACTCCAGAGCGTCCGTTGACTTGCCACTCCCCAGTCATACCGGGTTTGACATTTAAACGTTTCCAGTGAAATTCGTCATAGGCAGCAACCTCATCGGGAGTGGGCGGCCGAGTCCCCACCAAACTCATGTCGCCGACTAACACGTTCCAGAATTGAGGCAACTCGTCCAAACTCGTCCTCCGCAAAAAACGGCCGATGCGGGTAATTCGCGGGTCATTTTCATTCTTAAAAATGTGACCCTTGGCTTGGTTGCTAACTAAATGTTTGAGCTTGTCTGCACCGACAACCATCGATCGAAATTTCCACATTCTGAAAAGCCGCCCTTTGAAGCCGCAGCGGACTTGACTGTAAAGCAGCGGGCCCGGATTGTCCAATAGCATCGCCACTGTCACCGGCACCGCCACCGCAGCAGCAATTGCCAGTCCCAGCAGCGAGCCCAAAATATCGATTAACCGTTTTACCTTGCTCGTTACGGCTCGGTGATGCTGTTGTTTTGATACAGCGACTCTGTAAGTAAATTCTTGAAAAAATAAGGACAGGATTTCTGATAATGATGATTTCCACGAGGCACCCATGGGAAATTTCATATGATTTGTCTCAACTTTAGCGATCTCTTACGTCCATCTTATTAGCCATCCCAAATCTGCAGAACCTGAAATGCTGAGCTTTGCACAATCTTTAAAAACCAATAATACTTTTATAAAGTTTCTATGTATTTTTTATAAAAACGTATAAACTTTATGTAAACTTACGTAAATTTACAGAAAAATGTTAGTCCTAGACGCAAAAAAACCTGGTTTCGACTAGGACTCTTCCCGAAAGACAGGGAGGATTCTACTGAGAAACCAGGTTTTTTGCCGTTTAGCGATAAATATCGGTGCGAACATCCCAAGCAAGTGTTAGCGGCTCTAACAATTTTTGCTGGCTGCTAGAGGCGAGTTTGCCTAAATATTCGCGGACAACAGAGGCGTGTTCGAGATTCAAACGATAACCCCGTGAGACATCTTCAAAGAACAGCGGCTCAGCCAAAATTGCTTCCCAATCAGGATTTTGTCTCGACTCCTCGGCCAACAGCATGAAATCTTCCTCCGCAGGCACAAGTCCCGCCGGCAAATTTCCTTCCAAAATCCGCAAAATCCGGGGTTCGCAGGTGCGGGTATTGACGCCCTGGCGTTCCAACAACTGCAAAATTTCCTGAAAGCTCAAAGTTTCCTCACCCAAAACCTGCATTAATTCCCACAGCAGAAAAAAGTCGCTGTACTGCTGCTGCGACACATCTAAAATGTGAGGATAGAGACCCAAACTCGCCAACCCGCAGGCAACTCGACCAAATTTTTGGGAAAAATTTGTACTTTGAGATACCGAATTTAATGCAGAATTGTGAATCTCAAAAATATCTCGATCGACCTGCAATTCGTGGTCTTGAACCACGATCGCATTCGGCAGCTTCTGCCGCAACCAGCGGGCGATCGCAGGCCAAGCACCCATACCCCCCGCACAAATCGCCTGATTAATCCCCGCCGGCGACATTCCCGCGCGGCTGAGCAAAGCATTCAATTCGCGGTTTAACTGCTGCACAAAAGGCACTAAAACCAGACTTTCCAAATCTTTGCGCTTCACATCCCAATGCTGCTGGCCAATATCCAAAGCAAAACTTTTTTGATGTTGCAAAATAACTTTTATTTGCCTTGCCGCTTCTAACAATTGCAGGCCAAAAGCAGAACCTTGTAACCGCTGCTGCAATTGATAGCGGCTCGGCAAATCTGGATGCCCCGGACGTGGCAAATCGATCGACATTCCCCAAGTTTCATTTTTAGCCAACAACTGACAGATAATGTCCTGATCGAAAGCATCGCCAGCAAAAGCAAAAGTGTGGCAAGTAAAATCAGCACGAGTTAAATCTTGAAGATTGGACGGCAACTCAACTAAAGCTAATTCCACCGTCGCCGCCCCCGCATTCAAAATCAAAGTTCCCCCGCTAAAAGACGAAGCATTAACACTCAGCGGTGCAGCTTCTTCGCCGCCCTTAGCAGAATCCACGGCTGACGACTCGACTTCCATGCCATTTTTTACAGGAGTTACAGCAGCAAGCAAAGTGGCGATCGCATCTTCCACCACAAAAATTTGCGAGTCAGAAGCCACCAGAGACGCGCCCAAAACAGCCTCCCGCAGATTAAACATATAAACATCCGACCAGCCGGCAGGAGTCCCCAAAATTACACCCTGCAAGTCTAAAAGCGCCGCATCGAGAGTTTCTGGCGTTAGTCCCGAAGCCCTACAGATTAAATTGGAAACTGGCAATCCTGCAAAAATCGCCCTTGGTGCAGAATCCAAAACTTCCCCCGATCCGTCAAATATTTGTCCCCGCAAACTCGGATTCAAAGTAGCCAGCAGTGCGCGCACAGCTTGCAGCGGCAAGGCGATCGAAAAAGCCTGCAAGGGCGACCACTGCAACAGCGGTTCGTACATCCCAGCAGCCTCCCGCTGATAAGGAATGCCCACCTTTAAAGGCAATTTAAAATTTTCCAGTAAAAATTCTCCTGCCGCCAAAGCCTGGGGTCGGAATCCCACTGACTTGACTGTCACCTCTGACCCTAGGCTTCCTGGGGCTGTGTTCGCCAGCACTGCAGCCGAGGGAATCCGAAAGCTGGCGTCTGCTGGGGAACCCTCAGCCTGCGATGCTTCCCAGTAAATCGGGTGCAACTGGCCTGCTTCGCGATCGAGCAAAGCCGCAGACAGGCCGCTGGAACCAAAATCAATACCCAAATACCAGCTAGAATTCCGGCGTTCTCGGGATGGGGCGATCGCACCTGCAACAAAAGGAGGCGCCAACTCTTGCTGCTGTGTGGCAAACTCGCTAAACTCGGTTTTCCCCTCAACAACTCCTGCTTTACTCTCTGTCGAAATTAGGTTTTTTTTTTACTTTCTGGAGGACTCGATCGCAGTTCGTTAGTTTCGGCAGTTTCTGGAGGGGGAGAATCAGTCCAAGGGCGATCGGTCTCGGTCAAACTAGCCAAAATCTCGTCTAGCGTCAAATTCGAGTCGTCTTCCTCTGCAAACAAATCCTCCTCAAGTTCGTTTTCCAAAACAAAGGGTTCATCCTCAGGTGAGAGTTCCAACACATCGGAGAACAAATCCTCCAGCGTGCCGAGTTCTTCCTCTGCGGCCTCGGCAAAGGGATTTTTTGCAATGTCCTCGGGGGAACTCGCCGATAAATCGAAGCTGTTAGCGGCTGAGAAAATCGATCGCCGGGAGCTAGTATTTTCCAATCCCTCCAGATTGTAGAGGTCTGCCTCCAAAAGTTCCAGAGTATTGTTGTCCAAATTTAGAGCTCGATCGAGGTCATCTTCTAATGCCTCGACCGGCAGCAAATCCTCGTCGGGCGAAGCTTGGATGTACCCATCATCGAGCCCCTGCGAGGATGAGTCGAACTCACCAGTTTGAACATCGCCGGCACTCGGCACATGGGGCGCGGCACTGGGGCGCTGAGGGCTAATTTCTACAGGCGTTCTCAACGGCAAAGCTGCTGATTGAGGCACAGTAGCGCCGAACTGCTCGCTGAGGTTTTGACCCGTTTCTAGATTTTCTCGATGGTCCTCGTCAAGTTGCACCTCAGCGGTTGAGGGTGGTGCTTCTGAAACTTGAGCTGCTGTTGCCACTTGCGGTTCAAATAAATCTGCAGTATCTAAAGTTAGAGCCTCTACAGAATTACCCATTACAAAGTCTGAATCTTCATCTACTAAAATCTCTTCCAGAGATTCGCCTTCCTCTAGCAGATTTACAAACAAATCTTCGGTCATTTTTAGCGAGTCTACCGTTTCACGCTCCGCCGCATTTTGCTCTACACCTTCACTTTCGACCTCGATTTCCGTATTCTCTACCGGGAAACTTTCGATTTGTAATTCTACTTCAGGAACCGCTGCTCCCACGAACAAACTTGCATACAAATCCTCAATGTCTTCGTCTTTTTCTGTTAACGTATTTTCCGATTCTCCGCCAGGCAACCGAGTTGCATTTCGAGATACTTCGGGTGCAGAACCGACAAATTTATCTTCCAACTCCGGGAGCCAAATTGGGGCTTGAATGCGGTCGCGGTCGCGCCTCAACTGTCTGAATTGCGGAGAAATTTCTGTACCGGCGTAGGGCAATCTGTCTTCTTCTCCGAATTCGCCGCTGCGAATTTCCTGCACCGAGCCTTCAGTCAGAGTCTCTGCGGCTGAGTGCTCGATCGAAGTATTTGAAAGGGTGGGAGCGACAGGAGATCGATCGGCTGCGGTTGGGGTGACGGTTTCGAGATTATTTGCTAAATCGATCGGTTGTTGAACGTAGGAAGATGCTTCTCGTCCCAACTGTGCGGCCAAGTGGTTGACCAAAGCCGCGAACATCGCCTCGCTCTGCTGACTCAAACCGTACATATTTTCGAGTTCTTGTCTCAAGGAAGCTTGATAGCTTTGCAGATTTGCTTGCAAAGCCTCGAACACGGTACCCATCCTAGAATCGAGACTCATCAGCAGACTGTCAGCATGAGATTGGAACAGTTGCATTTGCTCCAACCTCTGAGCCGCCGTCAGCAGCGGCTGTTCTTCTGAGCTTTCTCGGTTAAGTGTCACGTCAATAGCCGATTGTTCATCAGCCGCACCGCCCAAAGAGTAAGCTGCTGCGCTGCTTTGCAATAACTGATTTTCTAGGGAACTTATAATTTGGGAGAAATCGCTAGTCAAGGTTTCTTCCAGGCGGGCAGTCAGTACCTGCAAGAATTCAGCAATGATTCGCTGTTGGTTGGCTTGTTGCTGAGCTAGGGATTGTTGCTGCTGCCGTTTTGCTTCTAGCTGTTTGATTTCTTGAATTAGAGCTTGCTGCTCTTGCCGCAGAGCTTCTATGTCTTCTTGGAGCGGCCCTGTCAGGCTTGAACGCAGGTGGCTGATTTCTCCGGTTACGGCAAGCATGATTTGCTCTGCTGCTGAGGGGCCAGGGGCGGGCAGAGGCACTTTGGGCACTGGAACTGGTTGCGGGCGGATATTTGGGCGGGCGGGGGCTTTTGCGGCCGTTAGCTTTGAGTCTGAGGAAACCAGATAAGCGCGAACTCGCTCTAAAAGTTGGCGCTGGTGGACAGTATCGATCGAACCCGTCCAAGGCAAGCGGGGTGCGGGCTTGCTGAGTACCTCGTCTATCTCAGCAATCAGTGCTTGAATTTTGTACTTCTGAGAATTCAAGGGCGGAACCTCTGGGAATGCGGCTTGGGAGAAACTTTACCGAAAAAAGACTGAAGTCAGGCGGCAGCGATGCCAATAGATAGAATAATCTGAATGCGAGTCCGTCAATAATTCACTAATATTTTCTGACAACTGTTAATTAACGTTTTGCCTTCGGATAACTTCTATTGCCTATGATAGGTTAGCCGGTACTTCCGCACCAAATGCCCGCTGCTATCAATTGCAAGTGCTGTCAAATTCTGCGGCTCAGGGGCGAGTTTCCCGACCCGGAGCCTGATTCCTGCTCGTAAGAGCTGCGATCCCGACGAACTTTGGCCTTCACCTGCTTGAACGGCGGGCCGCACACTGTCACCGCGAGTTTCGCTAGCATGGTGGCGCGCCACTGTCTCTTCATCTTTCACCGAGTTGGAAAAAACCTCAAACAATTTGGGATTGGGGATACCGACATTCGGGATTGTTCCCATATACTGGGTTTGAGTAACCTTTAATTATAGCCTTTTATATGTATTCATGGCTAGATACTAATGGTACAATAATCTTGGGGTAGCAGAAAAGTTTGCTGGGAAGTGGGTGGGTTTCGCTCGCCAAGGGCGCCAGTCTTTAGGCTCGCAATGGCTGTGGATTTTGCCGATCGTGCTGACCTTTGCCAGGTTTCAGCCTTGCAGTCGGATTTGGGATCTGTCTACCGTGCTTGCAGGCTTGTGTTCGTCGATTCTGCCTTCTCGACAGCAGGGCCTAGTGACAACAAATCTCTCAGCAGTGTTAAGCTTTCTAAGCGAAGTGCTTTCAAAGGTAATTCGATCGGCTCAGTCGTTTGCCACATTGCTAAAATTTTGTTAATAAAATTTGCTCAGTGGTATATATCTAAAAAATTATGGTATATTCTTTAGTTTCTAGCTCTCAATCAGAGCTTGAGGCTATTAATTCCCATATTGAGCCTTTGACCGCAAAACTTTAGAGGTAAAATTGCCGATTTTAGATCCTTGATTTTAGATCCTTGTTTCTAAAATCAAGGCTCTCAAATCGAACGACTCGGCTGCAAGCTATTTCTAACTGCCCAGCGCAGCTCAAGCGCATAAATTAAAATGATGGCCTCATGGAAGACCGCTTTAACACCCGAGATCCGAATTCCAATATAAATCAATTGATAGTTTCTACTCCTTTTTTTGCAGGATTACCCGATCCTGTAATCGAGAGAGCAACTGTCCACATCGTTACCCGCAGTCATCCGTCGAATCAAGTGATTTTACTCGAAAATGACTGGGGAACATCAGTGTATTTTATATTGGATGGTTGGGTGAAAATTCGCACCTACAACCTAGACGGAAAAGAAGTAACACTGAATATTTTAGGGAAAGGAGAATTATTCGGGGAAATGGCCGCGATCGAAGAAGCACCGCGATCGACAGATGTGATCACCCTAGCCCCGACACTGATCGGCAATATGCCATCTCAGGATTTTGTGCAGCTCATTCATACCGAGCCGCTAGCAGGCATTCGACTAGCCCAACTGATGGCGCGTCGCCTGCGACAAGTCAACCGCCGCCTGCGTTTGCGAGAGTCGGACAGTACCTCGCGAGTAGCAGATATTCTATTATTTTTGGCCGAGGGGCAAGGCAAAAAAATCCTGGAAACAGGAGGTACAGAAATTCCCAACCTACCACACAGAGAATTGAGCAGCCTCAGCGGGCTGGCTCGCGAAACAGTAACGCGAGTGCTGAGCAAGCTGGAAAAAAAAGGAACTATTCAGCGCGAACGTGACGTTTTGTGCATTCCCGACCTGCACGCCTTAGAGCGTCTGTTAGTCTAGAAGTATCAGAGTTTGCTAATTTGAATTAGATTCAACAGCACTCTCTGTTACCTAACTGATACTAATGATTTCCCGCAGGAGGTAAAGCTGTGAGTTTTAAGAAAATTTTCGCCGCCTTAGATGATTCTGAACTCGGCCACCGCGTCTTCACTCAAGCTTTAGAATTAGCTCTGAGCGATCGCGCCCAGGTGATGCTATTTAACTGCGTTACTGTTAGCACGGTGGGTCAGACTGCAGTGCCAATTCCGGTAGATTTGGGCCTGAATGTCGAGTTAATGGATCAAGCTTATCAAGCTCAACGTTTGCGGCTGGACAGGGATGTAAAACAGGCTTCGGGTTTGCTGAAAAATTACTGCGACGCCGCAGCAAAAAAAGGATTGCAGGTGGAATTTGACTGCAAAATGGACGGAGATCCGGGGCATTGTATCTGTGAATCCGCCGAAAATTGGGGCGCAGATTTAATAGTGTTGGGGAGGCGCGGCCGCACTGGGTTTACAGAAGCTTTTCTCGGCAGCGTCAGCAATTATGTCGTTCACCACGCATCTTGTTCGGTTCTTGTAATCCAAGAAGCCAAAATCGAAAAATAATGCTGCTGAAAATTTTGGCTGAGAAAACCCATCTAAAATGAGACTTGCGTTCCTACCTAAACCCGGTTTCTGCGAGCAATATTAAATTTGGCGGCGAGGCATCCAAACAGTGAAACCGGGAATCAGCCGTATCGGGCGCAAGTCCCGTAAAATCTAAAATCTAAAATCTAAAATCTAAAATCTAAAATCGGGAATCAGCCGTATCGGGCGCAGGTCCCGTAAAATCTAAAATCTAAAATCTAAAATCTAAAATCGGATGAGTGATTTTTTTTCAGCAGACGCTGCGTCTAATTCGGGTAGTTCACCCAGTACAAATAACGAGCCGCAAACCGCCGATATTTCAGCAATGGCTGGCGATCGCACCAATCCAGATCCGGGGAAGCGCGCCTCTGGGGAAGCGCCTTTAAGGCTGGTAGAAACGGCTTTTTTAGCAAGTACGGCTAGCTTAATTTGGCTGGTAAATTATTACTTTCCGCTGGGGCCTTTGCTGCGGGTTTTTTTCCCGATACCCATCGCCCTAGTTTACTTGCGTTGGGGCAACCGAGCAGCTTGGATGGCAGCTTTGGTATCGGGTTTGCTGCTGTCGGTACTCATGGGCCCGACGCGGAGCATTTTATACGTGATGCCTTTTGGAATTATGGGTGTTGCGCTGGGAGGACTTTGGAGGCGTAAAGCGAGTTGGTCACTCTCTATTAGTGTGGGCGCGCTAATTGGTACTGTCGGCTTCTTCTTTCGGTTTTGGCTGCTGTCAGCGTTGGTGGGCCAAGATCTATGGGTTTACGTAACCGCCCAGGTAACAGAGATGGTGGAATGGGTGTTTGTGAAGCTGGGCTGGCTTAATGTACCGAGTTTGAACACTATTGGGGCGATCGCCGCCGGGATGATTTTGGTTAACAATATTGTCTATTTATTTGTAGTGCATTTAGTAGCTTTGCTGCTATTAGATCGTTTGGGAAATCCAATCCCGCGGCCACCAAGCTGGGTGCAAGTTTTGATCGATTATGAAGAGTAGTTATTAGTCCTTATATCAATTAAATTGGTATAACTAATTATTTTAAAAGCAATCGCCCTCGCACTTGAAATTTTGAAGAACACGTCCTGCGCGATCGTCTCCCACTTTACAAGCGCTCGATGTAAACTAAACTTGCGCGAGCATCGTACTTATACGCTTCTAATTGAATCCTGACCAACTTGTGAGCCAATATCGGGTCAATTAGTAGCACTCGTATTTGTGCAGGCACACATAGAGTGTACCTGCGTAAGCCTTGAATCTAACCTATCATCATTCCAGGGCTGCTTACTCCTAGATTTTTCGTTTTTACCCTACTTTTTAAGACAGCTTCAATTTTAGCTTTTGTGCATACATCCCGTGAGTGTCCCTCTGTTCCCGAAAAGCCCTCTTTTCCCCAAGCCCTTATTATTACCAAAAGTGCGATCGCACTTCCCTCAATTATAAATTTCTCTCCCGTATCCAATCCGATTAATAGTAATTACCTTTAAATCATCCTCCACCAAGGAATACAAAAAACAATATATTGACAAAATTTATACAGTATTCTAAAATAAAATACGATTCATAACCCACCGCCAAAACTTAAGACGTCCTCCCTCCACAAGTTAACAATTTAATATAATAGGCTTTGACAGCAATGGTTCCATACCTAATATCATTCTTCTACGGTATTTGCCTGCTTTTATCCTTAATCGGTTGGGGGAAATTCCTCAACCACATTCTTTTTCCCAACCAGCGAACGGACTGGGGACAAATATCCGCTTGGGGTCTAGCCTTTAGCCTTATAATAGGCGGTGTATTAAACGCAACTTGGAATATCTCGCCACCCACAATTTTATTTTTTTTAGGTTTGGGACTCATTTATTGTCTAGTAGATTTGGTAAATCACAGACAATCAATCGCCAGCAATCTCTCACAGCTATTTCAAGAAAGTCGCAAAGATAAAATAATCTTAGCAGGCCTTGCGACAGTCAGCCTACTGATTTTAATCCAATACGCGGGATGGGTGTATACAGGCCGACTCAACTTTGCCAACATGGTGTATGCTGACGGGTTTAATACCAGCGATGACTACCACGCTTACTTAGTATTTCCCCACAAAATGCTGCAACTCGGTTCTATGGGCTTAGAGCCTTTTAGCGAAAGAAGAATAGTATCTTTGGGGGGACAGTCATTTCTCCATACTTTCATTGTCAGCGTACTTTCTGACACTAATTTAAACATCATAGACCCCGGTTTGGCGCTGATAATTACGATCGGACTAATTATCGGATTTTTTAAAGAAAATCCAGCCTCGACTAGACGAGTAATATTTACAATTTTAGTTGTCCTCTTGATTGCTGTCCCTAAGGCCAACACTACAAGTGTTATGCTGCCTGTCGCTTTATTTTTAAGTTTGTTTAGAACCCTGGACAGCAAAGCAATAGACCGCCACTCGTGGGTTTCCAATGCTTGTATTATCGCTTTAATCACCGCCGCAATTTGTACGTTAAAATCTTCTCTAATTCCAGCCTCGGCTATTGTATTTGCAGTTAGCTATCTTTGCTGTTTTATTAGTTCAAATACCAAACTAAAAGTTGTATGGGAATTCGGGTTAGCGACAGTATTAGTAGGAATATTTCTCATACCTTGGATGATTTCTTTGTATCAATCTTCAGGTACTTTATTGTATCCTATTTTGGGAAAAGGCTATCACGCATCCGCCTACGGCATTACTTTCAAATCAGGTTCGACACTCTTGGCGACTGTTAAAACAGCCCTCGCAGCATTCAGAGGTATTTACGTTTTTATACTCATATTGCTCGGCTGCTTGAGCTTAAGTATCCGACCTCTGAAATTTGCTAATTTACCCGCAGAATCTTCGTTCTCGAACCGCCAAGCACCTTTATCTATGACAGTTGCAGCGCTAGTGGCAACTGTTGTTGTAGGCGTACTTACCGAAAATGCCGACCCTTTTCGCTATTCATTCTCTCACCTGTTTCCGGCAATTATCATATTAATTATGATCGCCATGACTGATACAGGAGGGTTAAATAAAAACGGGATTCATAACTTTTTTATTGCCGCTGTATTTTGTGCAGGTCTTACAATCAGCTACGATTGGGATATAACTAAAAATACTTATTCAGCTTATGTGAAAAATATTAAATTCGGACTCACAAATCCATCTTTAGTTTCAGCTAAGCAAAAGTTGCAGTATGCCGCGCTTCAACAGTCTATTCCTGAGGGAGAAACAGTGTTAACCAGGCTAGATACACCTTTTATCCTCGATTTTAAACGCAATCAAGTTCTCCTAGCTGACTGGCCCGGAGGAGCAAGTTTGCCTCCCGGAATGCCTGTCTTCAAAGGCGATGAAGCTTTAGCAAACTATTTAGTTTCAAAATCTATTCGATACATAGCTTATTCGTCTTGGAGTCTCAATCATCCGCCAAATGTAGATACTTCAGGGCCTGGATTGTCATCTTGGTTTAGACTGCAATCACAACTTGCTCACGACTTTCGGGATAACGTGCAACAACTAGCAAAAACGAGAAAGAAGCTTTATGCAGACGGAGAAAATTTTGTGCTGGATTTGGGAGTTCAGCGTAAGTAGCAAGTATTTAGATGACATAAAAGAGGAGATTAGATATCAAACCGAGCAGCCGGAAATGTCTGGTAGAAACTTCAGCATCTGCTGGTAGCATCTTTAATACCTCTTTTTCGGATAGAAGGTTGAGATTTTCCTCTTTGGCGAAAAAGTGCTTGCCGAGCAATTTCAGCAAAGCTCGAAACCAGGAGGGGGGCAGCCAATGTATTATGGGAACAGCAGTGTGGAATTCTACGGGATACCAGCGGTTGGGAGTTGTGATGCAGCAAGTTTTGCCGACGCGGCAAAGTTCCCGAACAAAAGC
>JACJNV010000008.1 GCA_014695175.1 Microcoleus sp. FACHB-DQ6
AAAAAAAGGGGCCAAATTAATATACTTATCACCTTATTCACCAGATTTTTCACCAATTGAAAATCTGTGGTCAAAACTTAAAATTATTCTCCGTTCTATCAATACTACTAATTATCAAGAATTAGGAAAAGCCATAGGGTTTGCGTTGGGGCAAGTTACATCGTCAAATATTTTTAACTGGTTTACACACTGCTGTTATTGTACCTCATCTTTTTGAGAAAGGCTATAACTCAAGAGCAGGCGGAGACTTTACGGTGGGCAACTAGCGCTGAAGGTAATTTTGCACGAAATTTGAGGGGTGGAATTCGGAGAGTTTTGCTAATTTAGAATGCAAAAAAGATGTTCGGCGTTTGGCGGTAACTTTGGAAGTGGCGGGGTGGCCAGCTACTTCGGAGTTCTGCACGATTTAGGTAGAGCCTTTAGAAAAGCGTAAATTCAAGACGTAAACGCTGTAAGGGAAAACCTATCCTAAACATAGGAGTTTTCCGTTTTCAAGCTTAAAGGCTTAAAATGAGCCAATAGGGGCACTTGGTCAAGCAAATCTCCTGTAGGGCTAGAGAAGGTTATATGGTGCACCAGAGTTTAGGACAACGGTTATCCAGTCTCAGAGTTGGGCAAAAGATCGGTTTAGGATACGCCCTTACTCTAGGCATTGCTGTGTCTGGAACAATTGCTGGTTTTGGAGTTGGGCGTTACTATCAAAAACAGGCTGAAGAGCAAGAAGAACACGTACGCAACGAAGTGGAACTTCTGCATCGCCTACAATCTCGTGTTCTCCAAACCCGAACCCACCAACAACAACTTATTCCTCTAGCGCAATACCCAGAAAAATTTCAAGATGAATATGCTCACTTGCTGAAGCATAAAGCTGAAATCCAAGAAATTTGGGCTGAACTTAAGACATTTGTGGCAGAGCCTTCGACCCTAAAATATGATAGACATCAACCAAGAATTCCAGCCTTCTTGCAAACCTATGACCGCGTACCACAACGCTACTCACAGGAATTAGAACACCGAGTTGAACAAATTCGCAACCTGAATCTCGCATCACCCACTGATGTTGAGCAAGCCCAAGCGCTGATTTTGGAATTTACCAACAGCGATTTGGCGCTTGAATTCGATAGCATCTCGGATGATTTGGTGGGTTTAATTGACAAAGCTTACCAAGAACTTGAGGTAGCAGAAAGCTTGCAACAACAAGCGAACGCAGTTTCAGAGAAAATTGTGGCTGCCAGCATTGGATTGTCTGTTGCGATCGCCATTCTTTTGGCACTTTTGACCAGCAGAGCAATTGCCCAGCCCATTCAAGCTTTGACTAGAGTTGCCAGAAGATCCACTGAAGAATCTAATTTTGAGTTACAAGCCACTGTTGAGCAAGATGATGAAATAGGAACGCTTGCTAATGCTTTTAACCAATTAATTCGCGCTGTTCAACAACTGTTACACCAACAGAAAACAGCCAACGAACAACTGGAAAACTACAGCCAAACCCTTGAATCTCAAGTTGAGCTAAGAACCCAAGAACTCAGCGACAAAAATACGCAGTTGCAACAACTCTTAGAAGAACTGCAACGCACTCAGGTTCAGATGGTGCAAAGCGAAAAGATGTCTGCTTTGGGGCAAATGGTGGCAGGGGTGGCACACGAAATCAACAATCCAGTCAACTTCATTCACGGCAACCTGAATCATGTGCAGGAATACGCCCACAATTTATTAGGTTTGGTGCAACTCTACCAGAATTACTATCCCGACCCAGCACCCGAAATCCAAGCTGAGGCGGAAGATATTGATATGGAGTTTATCCAAACCGATCTACCTAAAGTCATCGACTCCATGAAACTCGGCACCGATCGCATTCGCCAGATTGTGTTGTCACTCCGCAACTTTTCACGAATGGATGAAGCTGAGTTCAAAGCCGTCGATCTTCATGAGGGCATTGATAGTACATTGTTGATTTTGCAGCATCGCTTGAAAGATAAACCAGAGCGTCCAGCGATTCAAGTAATTCGTGATTATAGTAATCTACCGCTAATAGAATGCTATCCCGGTCAAATCAATCAGGTGTTTATGAACATCCTGGCAAATGCCATTGATGCGCTGGAAGAAGCCAACGTCAAACGAACCTATCAGGAGCTCCAGGACAATCCCAACCAGATTACCATTCGGACTGCCCTGATTGATTCAAAGTGGGTAAGAATTGCAATTTCTGATAACGGAATGGGAATGCCTGAATCTGTTCAGAAACGCCTCTTCGATCCCTTCTTCACCACAAAGTCTGTCGGTAAGGGAACCGGCATGGGGCTGCCGATTAGCTATCAGATTGTCACTGAGAAACATCGCGGTAAATTAGATTGCTTCTCAATACCTGGTAAGGGAACCGAGTTTGTGATTCAAATCCTTGTCCAGCACCAAATCCGTGATGCGGTCTAACAAAATGCGCCCCACCGCCGAAAGGTTTTCTGTTAGGCTTTTGAGGTGATCTGCGATGAGGTTTTAGTTGTAATATTCACTTTCTCTTTTCACCTAACTCACCAAAAAACTAAAGCCCTTTTCCGTTGTTGCGGGAAAAGAGCTTTAATTTATTATTAACCTGGCACTGAGCTATTTTACCGGGCAGTGACCCGCCGAGTATCTTCGCCATAGC
>JACJNV010000080.1 GCA_014695175.1 Microcoleus sp. FACHB-DQ6
CTCACGTTCTCGTTAGCCAACAGCTCAAGGACTTGAGAGTCTGGTAGCAGTTCTCTCCAGGGTAAGGCGACACTCTGTAAAAATTGTTGCTTGAGAATGGATGCACGATTTGGCATACTAGAGGGAGATATTTTGGTTTGTAAGGCAATTATCTATGTAGATATTGCCTTACAGATTTTTTTTTGCTCACTTTTTCAGTGCCATTGAGCTTAAGTCCGCTCTATTAAATCGAAATTAACTTGCTGCTGACTTACCCTAGTAACTGGATTTATTTTTTAACGAACCGCGAAGACGCGAAGAGCGCGAAGTAAGAAAAGAGAAGAGAAGACAAGAGAGCGCCTGACTGATTTAAAATTGCTACGAGCCCAAAAGCCTGCGGATTTCTAGCCTGTAATCCTCATTATCCAAACCTTCACCGCTAGCGAGCTCCGGGTCGATCGCCTGCGAGATAGCAGCAATGCGATCGGCAGTAGCCGGGTGAGTGCTCAAAATGCTCGGAGGAGAAGGCTTATTGAGCAACTTTTTCATAAAATCAACCATCCCAGATTGAGCGTAGCCTGCTCGCCCCATAGTTTGCAATCCCAACTGATCGGCTTCATACTCAGCTTGGCGACTGTGGGGACGCCGCAAAGCCAATTCCACCCCAATCTGAACCGCCTGAGATCGATCGAGCCCTGTCGCCGAAGCTACACCTGAAGCGATGGCCATTTGACGCATTTGTTTAATCGCGTGGCGAGCATTAATGTGAGCGATTTCGTGGGCGATCACACTTGCCAATTCGGCCTCATTGTCCGCCGCCGTCATCAAACCTTTATTCACATAAACAAAACCGCCCATTGTCGCAAAAGCATTAATATTGTCGTCGTCAATCACTTGAAAAGTATAAGGAATATTCGGGCGAGTGCTTTCTTGAGCGAGTCGTTGACCGATGCGGTTGATATATTCTGTAGTGTCCCGATCGCGGTCAATCTTAAACTCGCTCCTGGTCAACTGCTGATTAATTTGTCGGCCAATAGTCACCTCTTGCCGATCGGACATATTCGACAATTGAATAACTTGAATGCCCCGAAAAATCAGTTCAGGCAAAGAAAACGCTTGAGTCGGTTCCGGGGAAACCACCCAGATACCCGCAGCCACAATCAGCGACAGAAACAGATAAATCCCCCGGCCGCAGGTACGCCGGCAAGTCAACCAAAAACTTTTTAACATGAGTGATAGGTGCCAGAAGTTAGATAAAATTGTAGGAAAAACTCGAAAAGTCACTAAATAGGCAGACGTAATTTGAGGCTGCTTAGTTGCTATTCTAGCTTTTTGTCAATTTTTAACGGCGCCACTAGCTTCTGGGCGCTCAGCCTGTCGGCCAACCAACCGCCGTCAACTGCCTTCTGGGTTAAGTGCCCCAGTCATGCGGATTTTGGGCGATCGTTGTGGTAATATCTTTTAGCTTCAGGACTTACGCATCAATAAAGTATGTCATTGCCAGCGGTAGCTCAGCAATAGCAGCATCTGTTTTTCATCGATGTCTGCGTAAGTCCTGAGCTTGTAAACATACTCCTGTCGCTATCAGTATAATAGGCGATTTATGAAAATTTTGGATTCTCAAGGCCGGCTGTTCGGCAAACTCAGCATCCTAGACGTAGGTGCGGCTCTAATCGTACTGCTAGTTGCAGTCGGAATCTTCTTCTTTCCCGGCACTTCTGGCGGTTCCGTCGCCCAAGTCGGCACCAGTGTCAAACCTGTAGAAATTGATGCAATTGCGATCGGTCTCAAAGGAACAAACGTTCAAGAGTTGTTCAAAGCAGGTGATAAAATCAATGTGGTGATCCGCAATCAACCCTCCGGTCAGATTACCATCAAATCTGTCAAAACTCTCACCAGAACCCTAGCAGTTCCTCAGCCCAACGGCACTCTGAAAGCTCTCCCCGACCCCAGAGAAGAAGAATCCTTCAGCAAAAATATGATGTTTACCTTAGAGGGAAAAGGTCAACTTACTGAAAATGGCCCGGTTTTAGGTAATACGAAAGTCAAAATTGGTACTACGTTAGAGCTTGAAGGCAGCAAGTACATTTTCAACGCCAGCGTTATCGACGTGCGAGTCAAAGAATAATTAGTAGTCAGTTGTCAGTTGACAGTTGACAGTTGTCAGTGGTTATTGGTGTCAAATTCAGACTAAAATTCATGATAAATCTCGCTTCTAGCAGAGTCTAGATCCCCCCTAGCCCCCCTTAAGAAAGGGGGGGACAAGATTATTGTCAAAGTCCCCCTTATTAAGGGGGATTTAGGGGGATCTAGACTTGGATATAAACGAGAGATACAGCGGTCTTTAGGATTAAGTTGACATCTATGGGTAGTGGGGAATTAATCTTCCTTCTTCCCTCGAACCTGGAACCTCTATCCGTGACATCCGTTTGCATCCGTTAAAAAATCCGTTGCCGAACTTCTTCACCCTTCCGAAAGCAATTTTAAGTATTGCCGAATTAAGCCAATCGTAACAGCGGGAATTTCTAACTGCGGAGTCAAACCTACGTTTTCCAAAGGTTGAAAAACTTTGATTGCTTCGGGGTTGAGGTTTGCCAACCGCTGGCCGATATCGGGCCCGGTAAACTGCGATTTTTCTCCCCAAATAATCGCTGTCGGCGTTGTTAGCTGAGTGATGTACAGCGACAAATCAAAGCACAAATCTCCCCGCACAAAAGACAGGGCGGCATACTCTGCATTTGGTTCCAAAGCAGATGCGAGGTAAGCATCAACAATTTCTTGATAAACCCGGCGGGAATCGGCAAATTGGCGCTGTTCTAGGAAGTTACGGATGCCGCCGTCTGTGGCGATGCCGGTACTGTAGAGCAATTTGTCTAAAATCGGCGTACCCACTAGCTTAGCGAAGAAACTGGTGCCGTAATCTTGTCCGAAGTCCGACAAACCGCTGGGTATGGTCAAAATCAGGGATTTAAAGAGATCCGGCCGTGCGATCGCCGCTCGAATCGCGATCGCCCCCGTTAGCGAAGAAGCAATCACATCTGTCGGACTGCCACAAGTTTTTTCTAGAAATTCGATCAAAGTTGTGATATAATCTTCAACCTGATAATTTCTGGCCGGATGTTCCGATCGCCCCCAACCGATTAAATCAGGTGCTAAAATTCGATATTCTGCCGCAAAAGCCGGATAAACTTTCGACCATTCGTAGGCACTCGACCCGCCACCAAAACCGTGAAAAAATACTAAGTTTGGTTGATTTTCCGAAGTTGAGGTCGGCAACCCCATCCAAGGCATTTTTTCAGCAGTGTAGTAAACCATTCTGCCGAGAGAAGTAACTATTGATCGCTGACCGAAGCCGAGGGGTACAAGCATAAATTAACCTCAATCGCTGTTATATTTTAGATTCTTTTGAGCCGCCCCGTCTTTGTTTAAAAAACTTGCAAAGCTGGTGGCGTTTTTGTAAAGATTGAGTAATGATTTAAATCTATTTTAGTACAGGTGAAGCGTGAAACTACAGACAGCAAGTAAGTTTTGGGATTTGGGCAATTCGCCTGTGTAGTTATCCTTAGCCTTGCAAACTACCGCCGATCGGAGATAATAGCAAAATGATGGGTAAGACCCCTCACCAAAATAGAGTCTGTTCGCCAAGCCGGAAAGCAGACGCTCGGAAAGCAGGAGTATTAGAACTCGCTTTCAGGCAGGAGGCAGGTTGGCCGACGCTCGCCAATCACAAATCATTAATCACGATATTTTGCGGAGCAGTGGCTTTTGAGGTCGAAAGTCTTTGTTGGAGGGCGGGCGATGGGGTTTCGATTCCTAATTGCAGGTTTGGCAATCACGGGCCTCGCCGTTATCAATTCCAAAACAGAAGAAACAACTAATCTCAGGGAGGTCTACTAAAATGCAACTGCTCAGAAAAAGGGATCGCGAGGGTTTTATGGTTGATGCGAAAAGTCTTCAATCTGACGGGTTGGCAGAGTTTGACACAGCCTGTCGAAGCATGGATTTAAACGGCAAAAAGTCTTTTGTTGCCACTCCAGAACGCTCAGGCGCAGGTTCAGATGTGCGATCGCGCGCCACGGTACCTGCGATCGTCCGCGTAGCTTTAGAAGACTTGAAATGCTTTGAAGTAGTAGAACACCAGTTTGCACATTGGGGGGTGACTTTTAGCAATGCCGTCGCCATCCAACCTTCAAACCCAGCATTTTTCACGGGTTCTGGGGCAACAGTGTTAATGGGAGCCCCCAAAAGCGGACTGATAGAAGTAAGTTTTAAGTATCCAGTTCGCTGGGTGTCAGGACTTGTCACCAGTTCGCGGCGAACTGTTTTATCTGCTTGTGACATTGACGGCAACCCAATTGTTCAGGATGAAATGCCGGCACCCAATCTGGTCGGGTCTAATTCTCCGATCGCCCCTAGGGCTCCCCTGCGCGTAAAAGCTCCCAATATTCATCGAATTACTTTTTACGCTTTTGACGGTCAGCTAGTAGTCGATGACTTGATTTTTGGATTTTAGAGCAAAGCCATAAGTAGCGTCCCAAGTCTGCAAACCTTCGAGAAGGGCATTGCGGACTAAAGCTTCTGGTTCCCGACTCAGCATCAGGCGAAAGCACTCGGCAGCGCGGGAACGGGCGATCGAACTTTTGACAGAGCTCACAGGGCCAAACCCACCCCGATTCACCAAATCGGTCATTTGCCGCACTGCAATTAAACGCTTCACGGGGTCAGCATCAGTCAAATCCGCCAAGATGCGATCGAGCGCCACTTCATCTTTTGCGGCCCCCAGACTCAACCCTTGCCGCAGCAACAGCCCTGCAATAGCGATCGTGCCCAAATTCTGCAAAATCAGGTTCAAAGCCATCCAGTGGCTCTCGGAGTCAGCCCAAATCGCAAAACTCATGTAAGCGCCCAAGGTAGCAATGCCGCCCGTACCCACCGCTAAAACAAATCGGCGGTTCGGGCCCTCCCAAAATTGTTCGCCTTTTGCTCGCAGCAATTGCCAGTCCCACGACTGCCCTCGGTAAACCAGCATCATCGCTGCTATCCCCAGGCCTGTGGAAAACAGTAACTCACTGTTCCACCACCCCCAAACTGCTGCCAGGGTGACAACTGCCAGCCAACCTTTTGATCGAGTCAAACTCTCTAGCAGCCATTTGAGAAAGGCAGGAGAAACCACAGGCGAGCGGGCCCACTCGCTCTTGCCATCTACCCTCTGGCGTGTTGTTTCGGCAGTCCGGCCTGTGGCTGTTGGGGTTCCCGGCGGGCGATCGTCCGAACTAAATTCCCTCAAAGCTTGGCCATCAGTCATTTCTAAGGACAATTCGCTCAAGGGGAGCGATTCGAGTTGCAAAGTGCGATCGGGCTCTTTCACAGGCGATCTATTCAGCTTGGTTGTAGTTTTTTTAACTTGATTCATACTGACTTTTTTGAAAAATAACTTAAAGTTATCGAGGCATTTTTAGCACTGATTTAGATTCTGCGGAAACAAGAGTCTAAGACTCTATGATACCCGAAATTCAAACCCGTGGCGAGTACCGCAACTGCGCCTAATTCCGAGAAATCCTTACCAAAAATAGAGCTATTGAAGATTGTTGAGAAAAGCACCACAGGTTAACAGGGAATATTTCTGCATCAGTCTTGAGACAGAATGGTGATCGGAGTTGGCATGATGGCAAAAAATCAAAATTTTTTAACTTCAGAAAATAGGGGAATTTTGAGTAATTCAATTCGTCCGCCAAGAAATGCACGACCAAACTTTAGCCTTTTGCCCCCAGGCCCGGACTCTCGCTGCTACCCCGGTGTCAGATGAGGCTGGGTTCAGCTTGACCGCTAGCGCGACGAACCGCAGCCTCTGGGCGGGCCGAGAATCCAGACAGTATTGGTTGATAATTAATAGCAGAAGCCTTCCTAAACTGCTAAGATTTTTGAATTAATGGGAGTTGAGTTAATTAAACCGGGTTCTGGTAAAAACGAGCCCCTGATGCTCATGGGCAGGGGTTAAATGGCGGGAGCATCTCAAGTCGGGTAAAAAATTAACCGTCATTCTTGTAGAGGCGCCTTTACGCCCGATCGGCAAGATCGGCCAGATATCGGCGTGAAACAGCCCCGCCACCTGCATATTATGGTCGCTCAACCCGACTAGATAGCAGGAAGGCCCTCATCCGGGTTCAAACCCGTAAAGCAGTAAGGCAAGCAACCGACCGCGCGATCGTGTTCGGCAAGTGCGGAGGCTGGAAAAACAGCGGCTTTTGACCAAACTCATACAGAACTGCGGCCCCAAAGTGTGTCTGCGAAGGTTAGGCTAGTGGAGAGAGGAGAAGAATAGTTACGATCGAGACTTGATTAGTCTACCTTGTAATTTATTGCTCAGTTGTCAAGCCCAACAGTTTTGCATTCTCGCGATGAGCGAGACTCTGGGCACTTCCAACAAGTGGGGAACTCGACCGTCAAAGAACTTGGGTTTGATGGTAAAGCCCTGACTAATATGTAAACACCTTACCGATAACTCGCCGGAACAATCTTGCAAGAAAACCCATGTCTAGTATGCAAAACCAATTCACGGTTCACTTCTGGGGCGTTAGAGGTAGCATAGCGTCTCCCGGGGCAGAAACAGTACGTTACGGGGGCAACACGCCCTGTGTAGAAATGCGAGTGGGTGACAGTCGCCTAATTTTCGATGGTGGTACTGGATTGCGGGTTTTGGGACAAACTCTCCTTTCCCAGATGCCCGTAAAAGCTCATATGTTTTTTACTCACTCTCACTGGGATCACATTCAAGGATTCCCATTTTTTGTCCCAGCTTTTATTCCGGGCAATTGTTTTCACATCTATGGGGCTATTGCTCCTAATAAGGCTACTATCCAGCAGCGCCTCCACGACCAGATGCTGCACCCCAATTTTCCGGTGCCCCTGCAAATTATGGGGGCAGACCTGAAATTTAACGATATAGAAGTGGGCCAACCGCTGGAAATCGGAGATATTAAGGTGGAAACTGCTTTGTTGAACCATCCCGGGGAAGCTATAGGCTACCGCGTAAACTGGCGGGGGTATTCCGCTGCTTACGTGACTGATACCGAACATTTTCCCGATCGTTTAGACGAAAATGTGGTGTCTTTGGCTAAGGATGCTGACGTGCTGATCTACGACGCTACTTATACCGATGAGGAGTATTATGCGGAGAAGAGCAGCAAGGTCGGCTGGGGACATTCGACTTGGCAGGAAGCGGTGAAGGTGGCAAAGGCTGCTAATGTCAAAAAGTTGGTGATTTTTCACCACGATCCGCTGCACAATGACGAGTTTTTAGACAGGGTGGGAGAACAAGTGGCTCAAAGGTTCCCGAATAGTTTGATGGCGCGGGAAGGTTTGTCGTTACAATTGCTGCCTCCTGATAACGATTTGTCTGAAGCGTCGGTGCAAGCGCCTCAAGTTTCTGTATGAGGGATTTGAGCTTGTCAGAGGGTTCTGAAATCTCGATGTGTGAAATCTGAAATTTAAGCGAGGGCTGACCTCACTCAAGGACGGATACCGTGCCACGTACTCCTGTCGTGGAAAACCAAAAAGTTTAGACCCTAGTTCAAGCTTCCAGATTTATCTGTGGAGTCAATTCTAAAATCTAAAATCTAAAATCTAACATCGACTGGCGATCGCAATCTGGCTAAGTATGTCAAAATTTTAAGCGTGTGGGTAACTTCTTCTTGTACCGCTGCTCTGACTCCTACTTCTGTTGCCTTGGGAAACTTTGATGGTTTGCACCTAGGGCATCGACAAGTCGTGCAGCCAATTTTAAATCGATCGCCTGATCAAAATTCTGCGGCGATTCTTGCGTCGGGGCCAAACTTGCGCTCCAACGCTGGCAGAGATGAAAATTTGGAAAGCGAACCTCCGGCGACCTGCTACAACGACTCAGCAGCACCGCCCGATCGAGCCGGCAGCCCCCATAATTTCGATGGTTTGATAGGCCCCAAGGCAGAGGGCAACAGCCTCTCTGGGATCGATTCTGATGGGGTCGATCGGCTTTACGGCACTGTGGTGACATTCGATCCTCACCCGCAAGAATTCTTTACGGGTCAACAGAAAAAACTGCTGACGCCTCTGGCAGAAAAGGTAGAATTGCTCGAAGCAATGGGCGTCGAGCAACTTGTGCTGCTGCCGTTCGATCGAGAATTGGCGGCTTTGACTGCTTGTGAGTTTGTCGAGGAAATTTTGGTGCGGCAACTAAAAGCGAGTCGAATTAGTGTGGGGGTTGATTTTCGGTTTGGACGGGGACGCGCTGGAACGGCTGTGGATTTACAGTCGATCGCGTTGGGTTACGGTATTGATGTTGCTCTGGTACCCCTCCACAATTGCGGTGAGGGCGATCGGATCAGCAGTTCTGCAATCCGCGAAGGTCTGGCATCCGGCGACCTCACAAGAGCGAATCAGTTGCTGGGGCGACCTTACAGTTTAGTCGGGACTGTGGTTGGCGGACAGCGCCTAGGCAGGACGATCGGATTTCCTACGGCCAACATCGAACTGCCGCCGGAAAAATTTTTGCCACGTTTTGGCGTTTACGCGGTGCGAGTCTCGCTGAAGCATGGATGGGAAAAGATGAAAGAGGAAAGTTCTTCCTATCAGCGGGAAAATCCCCAATCTCTAATTCCCGGCGCAGCATCAAATTTATCTTTTGTCAATGGGGTGATGAATGTTGGCTGTCGCCCGACGGTAGACGGGTTGCAACCCACTGTGGAAGTTCACCTGTTAGATTGGTCTGGGGATTTGTACGGTCAAACCTTGAGCGCGAGTTTGGTAGAGTTTTTGCGACCCGAACAAAAATTCGCTTCTCTGGATGCTCTCAAAACTCAAATTCAGGCAGATTGCGATATTGCTAGAAGCGTATTAACTGCTAAAGTCTAATAATTATGTGATCTAGAACGGGCGATCGGTTTTAAAAATGGTGCAAGATGAGTCAGACTAAATTCTAGTTGTACAAATCCGCAGTCCGCAAGGCAAAGACTCAAGATTTTGGCAATTTGATGTTTGATTCACAATTAGCAATTAGCAATTAGCAATCAGGGATATGAGACAACATATTGAACGGCTCAAACAAAATCTAGGCAAAACTATGGTCGGCAAAGCGGATGCTATTCGCTTGGTGCTGGTAGCCGTGCTTTCGGGGGGGCACGCGCTGCTGGAAGACGTGCCCGGTGTGGGAAAAACGCTGCTGGCGAAGTCTTTGGCGCGATCGATCGATGGGAAGTTTCAGCGGATTCAGTGCACTCCCGATTTGTTACCGACTGATGTCACCGGTACTAATATTTGGAATCCGCGCAGCGGAGAGTTTGAGTTTTTGCCTGGGCCAGTTTTTGCTAATGTTTTGCTTGCTGATGAAATCAATCGGGCGACGCCGCGAACTCAGTCAGCTTTGCTGGAAGTGATGGAAGAAAAGCAGGTGACAGTAGATGGAGTTTCTCGAAAGGTTCCGACGCCGTTTTTTGTGATTGCGACTCAGAACCCGATTGAATATCAAGGCACTTTTCCGTTACCGGAAGCCCAGATGGATCGGTTTACTTTGTCTTTGACTTTGGGCTATCCCGCTGCGTTGGAAGAGTTGCAAATGTTGGAACGGCTTTCTGATAGTTTTGCAGTGGAAGATTTGCAGCCTTGTATTTCTTTGGAACAGGTGCAGGAATTGCGGCGTTTGTGCGCTGCTGTGAAGGTGGAAGGCTCTTTGAAACAGTATATGGTAGATTTGGTGCGATCGACGCGGGAAGATGAGGAGATTACTCTGGGGGTGAGTCCCCGGGGTGCGGTGGCTTTGCACCGGGCGTCCCAAGCTTTGGCATTTATGGAGGGCCGGGATTTTGCTACTGATGATGATGTTAAGTATGTGGCGCCGCACGTACTGTCTCACCGTTTGATTCCGGCGGGGGGAAGGAGGGCTAAGGCAATTGTTGACAAGTTGTTGCGCTCTGTTCCTATTCCTTAAAAAGTTTGTAAGTAGGTCGTTCTAATTAAACAAACAGGCAAGATGCCTGTTCCACAAAGAATGAATTTTATTATGGGATAGGCATCATGCTCGCCCTTGTTATATCAAATCCGGTGGCATCGGAATTAATATTACCCACAGTCAGGAAACGGCACTGCCGTTTCCCTACCATTAATAGGGCGAGAGTTACATCCGAGGGGGGCTAATGATTATTTTGGGGTAGGGAAACAGCATTGCCTTACTACTTTTTTAATCACGGCTTAATAGCACTCTCAAACAGCGCGACTAATTTTTTTGCCTCTAAATCAACATTGTGTTGTTGAGCAACTCTCTCGGCTCCTGTTTTCCCCATTTGTTCTAGCTTTTCTAAAGGTGCTTCCAATACCGCGCGCATCGCTACGGCTAATGCTTCTGCGGAACCCGGAGGAACTAACCAACCGCAAACACCGGGTTCTACGAGCTCGGGGATGCCAGCAACATAAGTGCTAATTACGGGCCGATTGAGAGCGAGGGCTTCCATAATTACGACGGGCAAACCTTCCGCAAAACTCGGCAATACCATTGCCCGTGAAGCTAAAATCTCTTGCTGAACTCGATCGCCACTGGCCCAGCCGGTAATTTCTATATGATTTTGCAGGCCGAGTTGCAGAATCTGCTTTTCAATATCCGATCGCAGCGGCCCGTCTCCTACCAGTACCAACTTAAACTCTAAGCCTTGAACGGCTAGCAAGTTAGCAGCTTCTAGCAATAATAAATGACCTTTTTGTTCGCTGAGTCTGCCAATGCAAGCTAAGCGGGGTGCTGCGGGTATGGGGACGTAGGGTGCAGCTAAAAATGCAGCATCTACACCGCAGTGTATGACGTGAATTTTTGACCAAAAAGTGCGATCGCACCACCGAAAAAGCTGACTTTTACCGAAGGAACTAACTGCTGCTACAAAGGTCGAGCGCTTAATTTTTTCGTCTAAGGAAAGAAGTATCGCTTTATCAAATTCTTCAGGGCCGTGAACGGTGAAACTGTAAGTCGGGCCGCCAAGCACGCGGCACAGCATTGCAACTGTTGTCGAATTTGTCCCGAAGTGAGCGTGAACGTGTGCTGTACCCGATTCTGCAAACCAATTTAAAAGAATGCAAGCTTCTGCTAAATAAGCTAGATGCAGCAAAATCCCCCGTTCCGAGTGCCAGCCAACTTTGAACATTAACCGCACAGCTTCGATGAATCGAATGGGTCTAGTTGCGGCAACGCGCAGCAAACCCCACGCTAAC
>JACJNV010000081.1 GCA_014695175.1 Microcoleus sp. FACHB-DQ6
GGTGCTTTGATGCGGAAATTGGTGCATTTGGCTTTTGGTATTTTAAAGTCCCAAAAGCCTTTCGACCCCAATTATTTGACTGCTACCCCTTGACAGGTCAAGACAGTATCTACGAGACCTTGCTAAATTGTGGAACATTCGCAGACAACCATTCGGCGCGCAACTTTTCAATAGCTAATTCTTTGAATTTAGCTTCTACTTCAATCCAAGGAGCCTGATAATAACAATTAGGCATTTCTGTAATTAAATCGCTGTGGCGCGGATCGGCAAAAAATTCTCTGCCATTGGATATGTGAACTAATTGCGATTCAGGAACCGACCAAGTTGTGCGGGCTGCTTCGAGCATTTCGGCAACACTGGGGTCGTCATAACTTTCTAAATGTTCGTGAATGACGTGGTGGTGGGCGTCAAAAACCATTGGTACGCCAGTATCAAGACAAACTTCTAAAATTTCCGAAGAACTGTAAGCGTATTCGTCATTTTCAAAGGTTAAGCGCGATCGAATTGATTCTGGCAAGTCGCGGATGACTGATTTGAGCTGCGAACTGCGATCGCTCTTGCCGCCGTGAATGTTCATCAGTGCCTCTGGCGATCGGGGCTGTCCCAACATATCTAAAATTAAAGCATGAGTGGCGAGAATTTTAATGCTGTTTTCAACCACAGAAAGCTTGTCGGAACTTAGGACGACAAATTGATCTGGGTGGAGTACCAAGCGGATGCCCAAAGAAAGAGCGCGATCGCCCGTCTTTTGCAATTCCTCGGTCATGGAGTGTAGCACTGCTTCCCCCAAATCTGTATCTGCAAAAGGGAACAGTGCGGAAGTCATGCGGTAGAGCTTAATTTGATTAGCACAACAGAAGTCGATCGCTTTGTCAAGCCGCTTTAAGTTGTCTGTATAAAGCTCGCGCAATACTGTTTCTTGTTCAGTTTCCGAAAGCTGTAAAAGTCGCTTCCGCGTCACAGTGCGAAAGCGCACTGCATCGGATGTTGTAATGCAGACTAGCCCCAATTCCGGCAATTTTTCCTGTTCCAATACTTGGTTAATCCCGCTCATTTATCAATAATTCCTAACTTTAATTTTATGTTAAATAGTTTTCTCGTAAGGACTTGAGTTCTTAGCCTTGAAGTTTTTAGGTACTACTGAACCTGCCCAAATAGTCCGGCAGAGATTGAACTCTCTGGCGGACTAGGGGGACAGGTGCAAGATGTAATTAGTACAAACGTGAGTTGTTATCAAAAATCTAATGAACCGCCTCGCCGATAGCATATCGGTGCCACTTTAATCGATATAACTATTGCTGTTCTTCGCCAGACTCAGCCTCTTCGTCGGGCCGCGCGGTGGCAACAGGATTTTCCATTGCTTCGTTATGGAACGGATAACCGGATGTTTCTTGATTTAGCGGGTCAGCGGGTTGGTCGGCAGGGGATGTAATTTGACCGTTAGTGTTGGTATTGGGTTTGGTGGAAGAGCCTTTATGGCTGGCGTGACCGCTACTCATCTTTTTTTCCTCAATTAGGCTTATGGAACAATTTCTAGCTTAGACTTAGCGGCTGCGGGCGATCGCCTATCTTAAGTCAGAGATCTGCTATACAAGTCTTGCGGCAGGTTTGACCCATTCCCTCTAACTAATGCCGGTTCGCGGCTGAACCATAGGCAGGTACAGGACAGCGATTTTGGTCAAATATCGGCTCAGCATTAACGTCAATCTAGGTATATTGTCCTCATTTTTTGACTTTAACAGATTCTATGTTCAAACCGAGGTTGCTTATAATGTGGCGAACATCTTTCTCTGTGATTTCTTGATGCTTTCCCTTGGCTACAAAGCAAGTTTTGGGCATATCAGCGGGTTTTTGGGCTTTGGCTCCCTGCGGCATCTGAATTTTTGCGATACTTTTACCTTTGGAAATGTTTGTAATTAGCTCTTGCTTTTTTTGTGGATGCTCAAGCACATTTTCGATCGCAGCGTACTTATTCTCAAAGAAGTCTTTAAAGGCATCTTTCTTCTCCTCTGGTTCAGGAAGCGATTGCCCCTGAACCAGCATATTTATATTTTCCTTAGCCGTCAGGATATCGCCGATTGGCCCCGTAGCCTCGTGATTTCCGACAGCTATAGCAGGTAAATCTGGTATTGCTTCCGCCTGAATAATAAATTTTCCTCTCACTGCTGCCATCGCCAGAGTTTTTCCCAATGATTCGGCTACCGCATCGTGTAAGGAAGCCAAACGCTCTTCATCTGCTTCTTCCAATTCGGCAATTAGTGTTAGCAGTTTGGAGAAAGGATGATTGCCGTCAGCCAAGAGTTGGGTGTCGGGATGCAAGTCAGACTCCTGCGATTCGGAGATGGCGCGTTGAAGTTCGCGGGCTTTTTCCTGACATTCCAACAATGACTGAAAATTGCTCTCTACTCGATGGGCGATCGCTAAAACTCGTTCCAGAACCCTCAAAGCAGAGTCGCGGACAAGAGCGATCGCACTTTTTTGCTTCTCGGCAAAATCAACACGCTCAAGTACAGACTTGATATCTGCTAAAGAACCAATTTCCTCAGCCTTCAGCATTGGCGATACTGCCAAATATTCAGCCAGTTCTAGCGCCTTGTCGCGAAGCTGAATAAAGTTTTTACCGGAATCGTCAAGTTCTTGAATCAGCTTTTGACATATAGGTATACCAGGGTAAAGCAACTTTCCACTCGCCTCTGACAGCCGTGCCTCCACTTGGGAAAAAACATCTTCTAGTGCGGTGAGTTGTTTCAGTAAGTCTGCTGAATTGTGTTCCATCGGTTTAATCACTCCATTCAAGTTATTTTCTCTCAGTTCGGCAATGTGGAAATTATGCTCATTCAAATTTGCATAATTCAGATTTTTTTCACTTCCCTCGGCACTGGACAGATAAGTCTCAGCCAATATTGTTTGTTGTATATTTGATTCTTCTATGAAATTGTTAGAAGGAATTAATGGTTCGGTCATATTAGCTATCTCAACTATTTTATCACCTACAGGCTCTTGTAAGAAAGTGTCGCAATGGCTGCGAGACAAGTTTTCTGAAATGTTGAACAGTCTGGGCTGCATCGGTTGGGGGATCGATCTTTTTGTGTGAGTTTGGTCAATTGCTGTCGGGCGAATATAATCTTCTAGCAATGTGCTGCGACGCTGCGATCGCAACTTTTTCAAAGCCTCACCCTCAATTTGCCGAATCCGTTCGCGGGTAACATCAAATATATTGCCGATTTCCTGTAGACTTTTCTCACAGCCGTCATCCAAGCCGAATCGCATCCGCATAACCTCACGTTCGCGCGAACTGAGGGTGTTTAAAACTCTTTCTATGTCTCGCAGCCTGTTAATGTTGAAAATGTAATCTTCTGGTGTTTCCCCATCGAATTCAATCAACTCTCCCAATGTACAATCTTCGTCCTCACCCATTGGAGTATCTAAGGAAATGATCGGTTTATCCGATTGAATAACCAAGGGCAACTTTTTAGTAATTTTGCCCCACAAGTGAACAGGTAGTCGGATGGTACGGGAATGGTTGTAAATCGCCCGCGTAATTTCCTGACGAATCCACCAATATGCGTAGGTGGAAAACCTGTAGCCCTTCGTGCAATCAAACTTTTCTACAGCCCTGATTAAACCGAGATTTCCCTCCTGAATCAAGTCTAAGAAATCCAGCCCTCTATTTTGATATTTTTTAGCAATTGAGACTACCAGCCGCAAGTTAGACTCTACCATTTTGTCTTTCGCTTTTCGGCTGCCCTCTAATTCTAACTCAGCAATTTTTCGAGCTAATTCAATCTCTTCGTCAGCTTTGAGCATGGGAATTCGACCGATTTCTTGCAGGTAAACCCGAAGCGAATCGGACGGTATACGGTCTTCTTTAAATTTTATGCTATCAGGAATGGTTTTATGCCAAGCTTCATGAAATTCGTCAAAGTTGCTAAAGCCGTGATTTTTATGCAACTGTGCTAATAAAATCTCGAAGAGCATTTTTAAATGAGAGTTTGTCGGACTGGCGAATGGGATATCTTTAATATGTTTGACTTTTCCTAATACATCTTTAGATTCATTGCGTTTGTGTTGGCGGCGGTTGATAAGGGATAAAGTCAGAGTTTCTCCATGCTGAAAAAGAACGATCGCGGGAATCGGTAAAATTTTATTAATCTCGCGGATAATGCCGTCAAGTTGTTCTATAGTGTACGCGCTCCTCCGCAGTGCGATCGCGAAAAACAAGTAGGAAGTAAAAAAAGCACTCTCACCGCTGCTAGTATCAAATTCGACAAACTGGTCATTATCTGCAATTTCTGTCCCGGTAAATTGGAAGAGGAAATCAACCGACAGCCATTCCTCTAAGAAAGCTTTTTGAAAGTTTAGCTTTTGATCTCTGTCAAATTCTGCAATAAAATTATCCGAACTATTAGGTTCGAGCGCATAAATTATATCACTTCGGTAGCCAAGAGTAAAGAACAAATTACGGGCGTTATCGGCAAGTTTTCCCTTGGCAAAACTACTTAAAGCTTGGTTAATAGATGCTTTGGCTTGTTGTTCGCTGACGCTCATTTAATCACCAGCCAGGTAATCAGTTCAAAATCCGTTGTTGCTTTAACCTGATGCGCTTGCTCAACCAATACTGCACGGCGGCTAGACAGCAGGTGGCCGATGCTCCGCTTCTTGTAAATATCTGCAATTGAATCAACCGCCCGCTTCAGCAAGTCGTTATACAAATTCATATCAAATCCGTTATTAGTTTGTCGATCGAACAAATTGCACAACTCTTCATAGGGAACAGTACACCCCGCACACAGCAACTGATATATTTCAAGTATTTGTTTGGGTTGAGCAAAAGTTAATCGCACTTCCTTATTTTCTCGAACGTAAACTAAAAAGTATGGTTGCAGTGGGTTGACGGTTTTATTATCAAGACAATCGCCTTTCTGTTTGAGGCAAAAAATTACGCCGGGAGCAATTATCGGGGACTCCGAGTTAGTTGGAACTACTGCATAGAGTCCTAAAGGGGCATCTTGGAGTAGTTTGCGGTTGCTCTCAATGTATTTGGCTAGTTCCATTCGGAAATCATCGAGAGTGAATTCCGTTAGGGCTACACTCTCAGTGAAATCTTCGAGATCCAGCACCTCATCTTTCAATCGCAGCAACTGCTTGTCGCGGTATTTCAAATCACTCTCAATCAGTTCTTGAATCTCCTTTGCTTCCAGCAGGTTATCTTCAAATGTACCAGCCATGTCCGCTAAAGCCATCCGTGCTTCTACTCGATTTTTCAGATTGATGTATTGATCCAAGTCCTCTGTCGGCCAAAAATTAATTAATTGTACCGTGTGGTTGGGGCTGCCAATGCGATCGCACCTGCCGAACCGCTGGATAATTCGGACTGGGTTCCAGTGTATGTCGTAGTTAATCAGATAATCACAATCTTGTAAATTTTGCCCTTCGGAAATACAATCAGTGGCAATTAATAAATCAATCTCGCAGTCTTGCCGCATAGATGGAATTTGGGCGCGTTTCTTGGCGAAAGGCGAAAAATTTGTCAGGATGTGATTGAACTCGTTTTTGCCAAAGGTAGTCTTATTTGCCACCGATCCCCCTGTCACCAAAGCTAAGTTAATTTTCAATTCTACTTTTGCCCATTCCCGCAATCCTTCGTAGAGATAGACTGCCGTATCTGCAAAGGCAGTAAAGACTAAAACCTTGCGATTTGGTTGGCCATGCTTGTTAGTTGTAGGATGCTTAACTTTCTCGGCGATCAGTTCTTTTAACTCAGCCAGCTTGGCATCGCGTTCAACAGAAATGCTTTGGGCAGAATTGTAAATTTTTTTAAGCTGTTCCTTGTCGCGTTTCAGGTCTTTTAACCAGGTTTCGACATCGAGGTGCGCCATTTTAACTTTTAGCTTGCCAACCTCCCACGCCGCTCGTAAATCCTCGTCTTCTTCTGCCTCGAACTCTAAATAGTTGAAATCAATTTCCGCGTTTTCGTCTTGCCAATTCCTGAAGGATTCGAGTCGTTTTTGTAACTCGGATATTTTGTCAATAGTCCGCTGCATTGTGATAGCGAAGGAATTCACCGAGCTTTCCAGGCGTTTCAAAAAATTAACCTTTATCATGCCGATCAGAGAGCGTTCGCGATCGCTCTGTTTGAAGTTTTGCACTCTTTTATTTTCATACACCGAACGGTATGGCGGCAGGACATATTTTGAAGGGTTGAATAGCGAGAGTTGATATTTAGAAATTTCGCTGTTAAGCTGTTCGTAGGACATGAACTCACCCTTTAGGTCAATCTCAGGAAATACGGAGATGGGTTTGAGCCGTTCTGGAAAGCCGCCTAATTGGGCGATCGCATCTTTATAGTATTTTTGAATGTGCTTGCGAGATCGTGCGATCGTCAATTCGTCAAGCAGTTTGAAAAAAGCAGAACTTAGTTCTTCCAGCAGTTCGCTAGTTTTGCGATCGCGACTTTTCGTTGCCCATTTGGTAAATTTCCCCTGAGCATCAGCTAGTGTATCGCGCAGACTGGCAATTCCCAGCGACTCCCCAAACGCAGTGTCGCCACCTTCTGTGATAAAATAAAGTTGATTCCGCAAATCCTTTAAATCATTGTTAACCGGAGTTGCTGATAAGAGTAGCACCTTAGTTTTGACACCGCTCTTGATAATGTCATCCATCAGCCTTTCGTAACGGCTCTTTCTAATTAGATTGCCAAATTCGTCCCGTTTACTCTTGATGTTGTTGCGGAAATTGTGGGATTCGTCAATAACTACCAAGTCATAGTTGCCCCAATTAATCGTTTCTAAATTAATGTCCCCAGACCAACCGGAATCGCGACTCAGGTCGGTGTGAGATAGGACTGTATAGCTAAAGCGGTCTTTAATAAAAGGATTGATATCGCTATTGTTCTGTGCTTGATATACAGTCCAATTATCGCGGAGTTTTTTGGGACACAGAACTAAAACTTTTTCATTCCGCCGTTCAAAATATTGAATAACCGCTAGAGCTTCAAATGTTTTCCCTAAACCAACGCTGTCAGCAATAATACACCCGTTATATCGTCGGATTTTATTGATGGCGGCCTTAACTCCGTCTTTTTGAAATTCAAATAGAGATTTCCAGATTTCTGTATCAAATAGGTGTAGCTGTTCGCTTAGAATATCGCTTTTTTCTAGGTCATCTAGAAAAGTCTCGAAGATATGAAACAGAGTTTTGTAGTAGATAAACTCAGGAGAATTATTCTGGTAAAGTTGCTCTAGGTACAGCAGCACATCTTGTTTGACATCTTCGATGAGCTCGGCATCATTCCAGAGTTCATCAAACCAGGCTTTAAGGTCGCGGGTATCGCGCTTACTATCTACTTCTAAATTGAGTTCAATATTGTTATATTTCGTACCTAATCCCAGTCCCCGCACGGTAAAATTAGAACTGCCCATAATAGCATTTTCGCTTCCGTTATGAGCAATGTGATACATTTTGCCGTGCAGTAAATTAGATTGCTTTACCGACCGTATCTGTACTTGTTTCTCAATCCATTCGGCACATTCTTTCGCAACCCGCTTTTGCTCCAACCGATTTTGTAGCTGCAAGCCCTCATCCTCAATTTGGAACGCCTTTTTATCGGTTTTACTGGGGTCAAGGGACTTGATGAAGCGCGGTTCGCCAAAGAGAAATTTCAAGCTTTTAATACTTAGAAGTTGTTCCTTCAAAGCATCAAAAGCATAAATTGTAAAGTAAGCAGAAACAATTGACAAGGTTGAGTTTTCCTCAACCTTGGCTTTCAAAAAATCGCCCACAGTGCCGCGGTGGCGGTTGTCTCTAATTGCCGACTTTGGGAGAGAAGAATCATGCTGTGACATAGCCTACCTTTATGCGGTTGTTGCACTTGTTGGCTATATTCTACATCTTCCACAATTCTCAAGAACAGGCTTCCCGGCTCGTTCTACAACACATACCGACATTGTACAATCAACTCCGCAAACGCCCTGACCTGAGAATGCTAATAACTAACCACAAACCCAAAAAACTCGCCGCCCCAAACAAACCCGTGCTCAGAAAAGATAGTTGAGGAGTTTGTGCGTTAGAAGAAATAATTGCCGCCCCCACAATCAGCGAACCCACGACAATACTAAAAGAAAGTCGGTTCGCAGAATCCCCCAGAGTGCGGCGCAGCGGATCGAGTTCTTTTAGTGTCAAGTTCCACTTCAAAGTTTCCGAAGTAACCCGGTCTAAAAGCACTTCCACCTGTCGCGGAGATTGCAAAGATAAGCTTTTCAGATCCAGGGCTGTTCTCAGCAGAGCTTGCACCGGATCATCTCCTAATAACTGACGCCGAAACATATCGGTCATCAGCGGTTTCACCTGCTCTACAATATTAAACCGGGGATTAAAAGAGCGCGCCAGTCCTTCCAAATTCGCTAGAGTTTTTGCATACAAACCGAGATTGCTGGGCAGCCTAATTTTATTTTTGCGGGTGATTTCCAGCACCTCATAAAAAATTTCCGACAAGTTCATTTGCGACAAGCTGATATTGTAATACTTGCGGAGCATTCGAGCCAAATCGTTTTCTAGATTAACTAAACTTGTCGGCTGAGCAAATTCAGCCATTTCCAAAGTTAATTGAGCGCAGCGCTGAGCGTCTAAATCGACAATTGCCAGCAACATTTCGGTCAAATTTTGCTGAGTTCGCGGGTCTAATCTGCCGACCATGCCGCAGTCTAGCAGGGCTATGCGGCCATCTTTGAGATAAAATAAATTGCCGGGATGCGGGTCTGCGTGAAAGAATCCGTCGATATACAACTGCTGGAAGAAAACGCGGCAAAGCAAGGTTGTAATTTCTTCGCGTTCGGCATTTACATCTCCTTTGTGGCGAATTCCTTGCAAATCGCCTAACAAAATTGGGACTCCGTTCAGCCACTCCATTACTAAGAGTTTTTTTGTAGTCAACTCCCAGTTAATTTCTGGTAGGACAACTTGTGTGGGGTCAAACCATTTACTTTTAGATAAATTGCGGCGCAGTTCGTCTGTGTAGCTGGCTTCTTGAATGAAGTCTAGTTCTGCACGCAGGGCGATCGCAAATTCTTCAGCTAAGGCGACAATATCGTATTGTTGACCGAAGTCTGTGAGCATCACAAGTTCTGCCAAACCTCGGAGCACGGCGATATCTTGTTCGATGACAATCTCAATACCGGGGCGCTGAACTTTGAGGGCGACTTCGCGACCGTCTTTTAAAGTAGCTTTGTGGGTTTGGGCGATCGAACCTGCGGCGATGGCTTCGGTGTTAAATTTGGCGAAGGTATCTTCGAGAGATTGTGTGAGTTCCTTGCGGACGATAACTTCTACTTGCGACCACGGTACGGGCGGTACTTCCGCTTGTAGCGTGGAGAGGATTTCGATGTAGCTGGCCGGTAAAAGGTCGGGACGGGTGCTCAGCAATTGTCCCAATTTGACAAAAACTGGGCCTAATTCGACGAGGATGTTGCGGAGAACTGCTGGAGTTGGGAGACTGGGTGCGTCGGTTTTGCGGCCGGTTAGGAGGCTTTTCATGTAGTCCCAACCGTTGCGGAAGACGACCTCTAGAATTTCTCCTTTGCGAGAAGTGTTTTGAACTAGGCTAAACAAGGGGCCTCCGGGTCGATCGGGTTTAAGGGCTATATAACTACTAGGATAGCGCTGTTGACCGGGCTGACCAGTGTCTTGGGGAATAACTTGGGCGAAAGGCTGCGATTCCCTACGGGATAGCTTCGCACGCGCGTATTTTGGGGTGTGGGGGCGATCGGTTTTTGGCTTTGGCATTACTCCTCATAGTAATTTACATTTAAAGCATACATAATATTTTTATAATTAAAAAATTATACGTCAATAAATTTAATTATATAAGTAAAGTAAATATTCAGATTTAGGAAAGGTCAAAAAGATGAGTGGACTTAATGTAACATTTACAATTCCTGAGTCGAGTAATCAAGGTTTAGAATAGTGGGAAGTATCTACGAGTTTGCGGTGTGATTCGGGATGCACAGAAGCAGCCGCCTGAAATAGTTGCTATGTTGCGTAAAGTAAACTCTAATCTTTCTCCAGTATCAACCCTACTATAGCCATCCTCGCATCATTTGTGAATTTCTTACTCCCGAGCGAGCGGGTTCGGGGAGGGTTGGGTGGGGTAAAAAATTTACGACTTCTGCAAGGATTTCTATATCTCAGTGTGGTTCAGTTGCCAGTATCCTCACTTTAACTGTCTCATGTACAGCATTTATTGTCGTACTACAGCGGTTAGAAGAAATTGAACAACGCTTGAAGGGAATGGAGCATAAAATAGACCTGAGTTTTTATGCTGATTTCCGTGCGAATCTCAAATCTGCACAAAATGCCTTTACAGGAAAAATTATGATAACCGCAGAGCGTTTGAATCCAGGCTGTTTCGGGGTTGAACACAGCTCAAGCGATTTACAAAGATTACATTCTTACAGCATTTGATGATCGGATACAGCTTGCCGAGCAATATCTTTCTTCTTTGTTTTTAGCTTATTTAGGTGAAATCCTTTGCTACTTAGTGTTAGAAGAAATCGAAGTGGCACCGAATTGTATACAGAAGGAGAAAAATATTTGGCATCCCTTAGTTGTAAAATATATTGAAAAGATGTTGCTCCCTGTCGATTCCGCAGAGTGGAATAAGTTTATTGAGACACAGCCTAAAGTATTTTTACCAGAAAGGGACGGGCGATTAAATAAAATCCCAATCAAGTGGGAACAATTGTGATATCCCATTTATATCATTTCCGGTTACACTCATACATGATGTTGACGGTTGACGGTTGACTGTTGACGCCGTGAACAGTGAACAGTGAACAGTGAACTCGAATTTACTATTCCGATGCTAACGGATTTGATATTAGACAGGATTTCGGAGCGATGCCAGAATCGGAGGTAGTGTTCTAGTTCCTGAGATGGAGCCTTAATCCCCTTTTCAGAGGTCGTTTCTAGCAAATGTACAATTGGTTTGAGTTTCTTCCACGTCATATTTGCAGCCGAGTTGACCGAGTAAGGCAAACGAGAATTGTCTGCCACTGAGTATCACGGTCATCTGCTGGGATTGGTTCTAAACTTCTAGCTTTGCCGCCTCTGGATACAATACCCATCTTGACTTTGGCTTTAGTATTTCCCAACAAGTCTATAAATTGAAGTGATTGATTTGATAAAAAAGAACATTTGCTCTTATGAGTGGAGTTTGACTAAAGTAAAGGCATCAAAGAAAAACGCCAGCGAACATTAACCAGTCAGCTTCAACTAGACATTCACCCGTGAGGTTTGCCATGAAATCCACTCTCTCCAACAGCGTTAACGCCAACATGAAAACCGCCAGCCATCAAAGGCCTTTACAGCTTACCCCTCAAAAACCAGAGGAAAAAGCCTTAACTCGCGGACAGCAGTTAGCAGATACCCTAGCAGCGAAAGTGGGTTCGTGGCCCTTTTTGATTGGACAGACAGTAATCCTCGCCGGGTGGGTGGGCGCGAACCTGACACCGGGCATTCCTCACTGGGATCAGCAGCCCTTCATCCTGCTCAACTTAGTATTCTCCTTTGCTTCTGCTTACACTGCACCGATTGTGTTAATGAGTCAAAACCGCCAGTCGGATGCCGAACGCCAACAAAATCTCTACAATCATCAAGTTAATCTCAAAGCCGCTCACGATGTGGTACTACTGCACGAAAAGCTCGATCGATTAAGCCACCACATTCCTGACTTAATGGAAAAGCTCAATCAGCAACAGCAATCTGTCAGTCCCATCAAAGAGATGGTGATGCCAGCCCCCGTTAAAGCAATTACCGAAGTTAATGAAGCAGCTAAGCCGTCTGCTTCCGATGGGAAGCAGAAGGCTGAGGTTCCCATACTACTTCCCCAAGTATTTAAATCGAACTTTGACTCATCAAAATATGCAGAAGTAATGCCAATTTTACTTCCAACTCAAAAGCCCTCAACACATTCGGTATCCGCGTCAAGCTATTTCAAGCTGTGACAATCGACGTTACTAATCAGTGAATGAGAGCGTCAGTCTCCCCAATCTCTTCAGTAACATTTTTAACAAAAAAAAGCATCTACATCAATTAATCTCCGGCACTACTCCAGGCATACTAGCATCACAATCTAGGCAGTTAGATATGAACCCCTTCATTACCGCTATTTCCACAGGTCTTACAGCTTTCGCCGCCACAAATTTAGATGATATTGTCATCTTGCTGCTGTTCTTCTCGCAAGTCAATGCTGTTTTTAGACGGCAACACATTGTTACAGGACAATATCTTGGGTTCGCAGCACTGGTGCTGCTTAGTCTTCCTAGCTTCTTTGGCTGTATGATGGTGCCGCGCCCTTGGGTGGGGATGTTGGGGTTAGTACCAATTGCCATTGGAGTCAGCCGCCTGCTAAATGGAGATACAGAGGCTGATGAGGAAAATACAGCTACAGATTCGCCTAAATCCACTATCTTTGCTAGTCTTTTATCCCCACAAACTTATAGTGTAGCTGCGGTGACATTTGCTAATGGAGGTGATAATGTGGGGATTTATGTCCCGTTGTTTGCCAACTGCACTTGGGATAGCCTGCTAGTGATTCTGAGCGTCTTTTTCTTGCTAGTGGGTGTCTGGTGTTATGTGGCGTATCAACTAACTCGCATGAGCGCGATCGCGACCCTACTTGTCCGCTACGGTAATTCCCTGGTTCCCTTCGTTCTAATGGGTCTGGGTACGCTGATCCTGCTCGATAGCCATACTCTAGAGAATCGCGGTTTAACGGTAGTTACTGTAGCTATCAGTTGCTTGTGGCTGCTGATATTGCTTAAAGACAGTTATCTATCGTTAGAGACTGCACCTAAAGTCGAAAAAATTTAGGCAAGCTAGAGTTCAAGTTTCCTCCACTTTGCTGAAGTTGAAAAATAAATAATTTATAACTTCAGCAAAGTGGAGGGGTTTTCTAAGAACAAACTCTGATTTCTTACACAAAGGACAACAAAAATGAGCAAGTTTTTCAAAGTAATTCTGGTGGCTTTAGTGCTTTTCGTAAACTTAGCTGTAGCTCAGCCTTCTTGGGCCGGCAAGGATTTCACAAAGGGGGCTGACTATGCGGAAGTGACACAGGAATTGAATCAACTTTTGTCAGCTCAGAGCGATCCTTCGACTGCGGGTTATACGCCTGAACAGTACCAACAGCGGTTGGCCGAATTGCAAATGCAGAAGTACGTGATCGAAACTGCTAAAAAGCGGGCTCAGTGCCGTAATCAAACCGGGCAAACGCTGGCAGTTTATGCGAATAAGCCGAAAAAATTGCCCACGCAACTTTATTTCTTGGCAGCCGGTGAGATTACAGATGATGATTGGGATTGCGATGGTATTTACGTGCCAGCAGGGACTCAAGCTACTTTAGGTCCGGTGGCTGAGCCAGTTTCTTTGACTGAACCGGTTGCTATTAAGGTTGTAGATGGTACGCAGCTAATTGCTACAACGAATGCAGCAACGGGTGGTATTCAATTGAATGTTGCCCCTGCTAAAGTTTTTAAAGCGGGTGAGACAACTTGGACTTTGCCCTCGTTTTCTCAGGCTCAGATTAATGCACAAGTTCCTACGCCGGAACTGATTGATTAATCCTTCTTGAGGAACGGTTAATTGTTGGGGACTTGGGAAAAAATAAAGTCCCAGGCAGAATAGAGGAGAGGCAATGCCACCATTGGCGATTGTCTCTCCTTTTTAGATCGCAAAAAAGCCAGAAGATGCTGGTAAAAAAAAGATGGAACAGTGGACTAAAGATAAGATTAGCCAATTCACGCATACTGCTAATAGTCAAAGCGCAATTGGTGATGATGCACGGCACGGTGTCGAGCGCAACGATCCACCCAAAGAACCTATGCCAAAATCAGAAGCAGTGGCTTTAATTAGGAATCTGCTAAAACAATGGCTTGAGTGGAAGTGCGAACAACAAAAGTAGAATAGTAAAGGACGACACAGATTAAGAAACGAAAGTCTGGATAAAGAGTGATTAATCCTTTGTATTCGCCTGCCCAATCTGTGCCGTACTTACATTATAACAACTCTTTCAATTTATCATCTTCTCCCAACACTTTAATCACCTGTTTAATCTCCTGCGTCCTATCTTTTTTCACAATCAAAGTTACGTTGCCATCTCTGACAACTACCACATCTTCTAAACCAATGGTGACAATCACCTCGTTCTCATCGGCTGCATAGAAAATGCCGCCTTTGGTGTCAATTCCGACGTGTTTTGCTAATTCCACATTCGGTTTGTCTCCTTGCAGCAAACGACCGATCGCATTCCAATCTCCCAAATCGTCCCAGCTAAAGCCTACGGGCAGAACACAGGCTTTTTGCGTCTTCTCCATCAGCGCGTAATCGATGCTAATCTTCGGTAATTCGGAGTAAGCAGCGGCGCCTTTTGCTTCCAAAGCTGCCATCATTTCCGGTACATGATTTCGCAATTCTGTCAAGACTGTTCCAACTCGAAATACAAAAATTCCGCCGTTCCAACTAAACTTGCCGCTGGCTACAAATTCTTCAGCAGTTGTGCGATCGGGCTTTTCGGTAAACCTGGCCACTCGATAGGCCGGAAAACCGGCAAAACTGCCAATTTCCTCGCCTTGTTCGATGTAGCCGTAGCCGGTGGAAGCATAACTCGGTTTTACTCCCAAAGTGGCGATCGCATCCTGATTTTTCGCCAACTCCGCCGCCGCCTCCAAAGTCTTGACAAACTCCTCGGGTTCCCCAATCCAGTGATCCGCCGGGAAAAAACCCACCACGGCATCCTCACCGTAACGCTTGGCAGTTTCTATAGCAGTCCAGGCCACTGCCGGCGCAGTATCCCGGCCCTCGGGTTCCGCCAGCAAATTCTCAGGAGGTAACAGCGGCAACTGTTCCCGGACTCCCGCAGCCAACATTTCCGACGTTACCACCCACAAATCGTCCCAGCCGTTACCTAATGTTAAGAGTCTTTCTGCTGTAGCTTGCAGCAAACTCTTGCCGCTACCGTCGAGACTCAAAAACTGCTTGGGGCGCTGCTTGCGGCTGAGAGGCCAGAAGCGTTCGCCTTTACCGCCGGCGAGTATTACGGGAATTAAGGTTTTGGTCATGGTTTGAAGTTTAAGGGTTCTGATCTATTTTGCTCGACAGCTTATAATTATGAAGAGAATTGTTGCTGTCTGCGGGTTTTGGGGGCTAGGTATATTTTTGGGAAAAGTGCGTCTGTTGGTGGGTGTAAAAATCGAGGGGTAAATTTTTTGGGCTGTAATCCAATTTCTGTAAGGGTTTGAGGCTAATTCCTGGGGATAAGGGCAGACGCAATTGCTGAAACCTTTATAGGATAAGGGTTTGAGGGGTAAAGTTTAAATAGGGTATTGACAGGTCGGAGGCTGAAATGATATTTTTGCTAATACAGACGCAAATGAACGTTGAAAACCAAATACACCAAGGCTTCTGGAACGGGCGGCCGGAAAATGCCTAAAACCCTATCAGGGATTGAAACCTTTGTTGAGCTGTAAAACTTCTTCTATTTTTCTGCCGGAAAATGCCTAAAACCCTATCAGGGATTGAAACTGATTGCAATCTAACGAACGAACAAGCACGAACGCCGGAAAATGCCTAAAACCCTATCAGGGATTGAAACTGGGCAGTGGCAAGAGGCCGAAGACGCCGAGAAATCGCCGGAAAATGCCTAAAACCCTATCAGGGATTGAAACTCTGAGTTTTTCTCCGATGTGGAAATATACGGCATTCAGCCGGAAAATGCCTAAAACCCTATCAGGGATTGAAACTTTGAATTCCTAGCACTCAGAATAAATCATCACGCCGGAAAATGCCTAAAACCCTATCAGGGATTGAAACGCACTAAGAAGGGTAATTGGCTTTATACTAAAAATGCCGGAAAATGCCTAAAACCCTATCAGGGATTGAAACTGCAATACGATACCAACAGCACCAGAAACAGTAGCGCCGGAAAATGCCTAAAACCCTATCAGGGATTGAAACTCATGATTGATGTAGTCCTTGCAGCCACCTTAAGCGCCGGAAAATGCCTAAAACCCTATCAGGGATTGAAACAATACTGCTGAGATGATTAGCACTACTTACGGAATGGGGCCGGAAAATGCCTAAAACCCTATCAGGGATTGAAACCTTGCTGCTAAAACCTGAAAATATACTTTTTTTAGCGCCGGAAAATGCCTAAAACCCTATCAGGGATTGAAACTACACTTGGTGTACTTATCAGATGATCCAAGTTAATACTGCCGGAAAATGCCTAAAACCCTATCAGGGATTGAAACAAGAGTATAAAAAACAATCCATCAAAAACGCGGGCTGCCGGAAAATGCCTAAAACCCTATCAGGGATTGAAACCTGTTGGTTTGTTGGGGTAATTGGTGTTGATGAATCAGGCCGGAAAATGCCTAAAACCCTATCAGGGATTGAAACGGATTGTAAAGTTTCTAGAGAAGGCCCATCAAAAGCCGGAAAATGCCTAAAACCCTATCAGGGATTGAAACCCGATATAACGCACTCGCTGACCTTTCACAAAACCAGCCGGAAAATGCCTAAAACCCTATCAGGGATTGAAACCGTTTGAGGGCTGTTGATGTGAGAGAGGGAGAATCAGGAGCCGGAAAATGCCTAAAACCCTATCAGGGATTGAAACTGGAGCTAAAAAATTATGGCACAGTGCGACGGCTACCGCCGGAAAATGCCTAAAACCCTATCAGGGATTGAAACCTAATCATTAGACCTATTCATTAAACCTAATGAGCCGGAAAATGCCTAAAACCCTATCAGGGATTGAAACCTTGAGTGGCATTGAGCTACACCAACTAGGATAAGCCGGAAAATGCCTAAAACCCTATCAGGGATTGAAACGGGAGGAAACATTTCAGCCAGTGGCATATTTGCCAGCCGGAAAATGCCTAAAACCCTATCAGGGATTGAAACGGCTTGCGACAGCCATGACTCGCACCCTATCCCTGCCGGAAAATGCCTAAAACCCTATCAGGGATTGAAACAGGGAAACCAAGCAGCCGAGAATCAGAAGCTTTTTAGTTGGCCGGAAAATGCCTAAAACCCTATCAGGGATTGAAACAATGCGGCATAACTCGCCGCTGGCAGCTTTTTGGCGCCGGAAAATGCCTAAAACCCTATCAGGGATTGAAACCCGGAATTTGCCAACCGATCGCGAAATTATCCACGCCGGAAAATGCCTAAAACCCTATCAGGGATTGAAACTATTTGCATTAAAAGCCGTCTGGCTGTATCTACTGCCGGAAAATGCCTAAAACCCTATCAGGGATTGAAACTTCATTGCTTGTTTCGATTTCGCTACTTTTTAGTGGAGCCGGAAAATGCCTAAAACCCTATCAGGGATTGAAACCCTGCTTCGACAGAGAGAATAGTCGTGACTCCAGAGCCGGAAAATGCCTAAAACCCTATCAGGGATTGAAACGAAAACGGCTGCGGGGATAAACCCGATCGAAGGTACGCCGGAAAATGCCTAAAACCCTATCAGGGATTGAAACTTGTTGGGTTTTGGCAAGAAACTGGGAAAGAAGGGCCGGAAAATGCCTAAAACCCTATCAGGGATTGAAACGCGAAACCAAACTTCAAACTCTGCTGGTTTGAATGCCGGAAAATGCCTAAAACCCTATCAGGGATTGAAACTTCACCCCGCAACCATCTCCCGGCATCTCTCCAACTCGCCGGAAAATGCCTAAAACCCTATCAGGGATTGAAACAATTTGATTAAATTCGAGGTTTAACGCGGTTAAATTGCCGGAAAATGCCTAAAACCCTATCAGGGATTGAAACCAATTCCTGGCGAAGAATTTCCTTACCTGGCCCTGCCGGAAAATGCCTAAAACCCTATCAGGGATTGAAACTCGATTTCTCTGTTGATTTCGGGTCTGACCGTGATGCCGGAAAATGCCTAAAACCCTATCAGGGATTGAAACACAGCATTGGCCCCAACAGCTCGACCGACAAAAGGCCGGAAAATGCCTAAAACCCTATCAGGGATTGAAACCAGAATCGATTCCTATACCAACAAGATACTTCCGCCGGAAAATGCCTAAAACCCTATCAGGGATTGAAACTTCTTGGTATGTAGCACTTGTTTTTTCTATTACGCCGGAAAATGCCTAAATCCCTATCTAGGGCTTGAAACAGAAGCGGGATGGGAAGATCGACGATCGCACTCAGAAACCGGGTTTTTTTGCTAGCATACTTCCGAACTCGTACAAACGGCAAAAAACCCACCTTCTTTGATTTTGATGCCTATTCCTCTTAAGATCTTCAAAACTCAGCCGCAATTAACCCAAAACCCTATCAGGGATTTTTTGTCACTCGATCGATCCAACTTGCATAAAATGATACCCGCGTATCGCCGGAAATTTCCCCAAAACTGCCATTATCGTCAACTTTATCAATATCGCTGATGTTTGTTTTGAAAAATCCCCGATCGCTATAACCCCAAGAACTAATCCCCGCAATCTTCCCGTCAACAAACGAAGGCCCGCCCGAATCTCCGCTAGCGGTAGCTATCTCATTTTTCCCCAAACCGCGATCGCGCAACCTCGGAAAATGCCTCCCCAAAGCATCGTGTTCGCTAGTTCCCGCGTCAAAATCAAAGATTAATTGACTCCCCAAAACCAATTCCGACATATCTGATTCTGTAGCATCTTTCAAAACATCAATTAAAGCATCATAGCGATTCTGTCCGCTATATCTTTTCGCCTCAAAATTAGAATTTTCCTCTTGTCCGTTTGCACCTAAACCGATATACCCGTATCCAACTTTTGTCAATACTTTTCCTACTTCATTTTTGTTTCTATTTATCTCGTACTGTTCGATCCTTGGCGGCGCGACCCTTTTCAGCTTTAAAATAGCAATATCGTTGCCAACTTCCGATTCGTAACCAGTCCAGCCCGGATGGATATAATATTTGCTAACGGGGATGCTAACTTCACCGCTAGGCAATTTAAAAATTGCTTTAATTGCCGTTTCAGCAGGAACCTTAACTCCCCCTTCATTCAAACAGTGGGCCGCCGTGAGAACGTACAACCCTCCCGTTAGCAGCGAACCAGTACAGGAAGCGGAATGGAGATAGGCTACGCCTGTATATTGATTTAAAGCTAAAGGTTTGCGGGAACTGCTGTCTGGAAAAGCGCTAATTATCGATCGCCCCACTCCGGCAGTTTCTAAAACTAAAAATACCGTCACAACCGCGATTAATAATATTTTGATTCGTGACTTCATTTTTGATAGTGAAGTGGTTGGAGAGCTAATCGAGACCTGACTTGTTCAATCAGTCGGGTCTCGCGAGTATTTCGTTTGTTGAAATTAGCTTACTTATTACAACATTTTACTTGGATAATTCGACATTAAGTTCGTTCACCACGCGGCGTTTGAGCGGGATTGATTTTTCACGGGGCAGCAAATCAAATACTTTCCGAAAAGCATCATCTACCTGTTCAAATGGTATTTGTCCTTTCTCATTAAAAACTACTTTTCCCGATTGGTCGAGGATGAGAGTTTGAGGTACGAAACCTTCGTAATAATGGCTCGGCTCGGTGAGTTCTGGTGACGGTTGGGGAGGCAAAGAGTCAACTGTTATCGGCATAAAATCGGCTGCCCGGCCGTAAAATTCCTGGAGTTGAGACACGACGATCGCATATTGCTTGGAGTCGCTGCTGTCGTCAGTGTAAAACACTAACAATACGGGTTTATGGCGTTTGAAAGAATCTGCAAGCTTGGCTTTAGGAGGAACTAGGGAACCGTTGCCGGCGTAGAGGGAAAATATTGTACCGTCGAAGCGATCGTCTGTGAGAGTTGCCAAAGCTGGCGCCGTACCGCTTAGCAGTATCAAGCTAAGTGCGATCGCGACTGTTAAAAGACTGGCTGACAAGATTCGCTTCAGCAAGCCCAGGCCAGAAGCAGGAGTAACAATTGAATTTTTGTTCTCAGGAAATATCATAGGTTGTTGGCAGTGGCTGTAAGGAAAGCGAAATCAGATGCAAAAACTTTCCTAAGTTTATCAGCAACTGTATGCAAATGTTCCTGAGTAGGTTAACGTAGTTTCGGATAGACTATGATAATTTGCTTGTTGTAGCGATCGACACGGTGATTCTACCTATCCAAAAACACTATTTGCCATCGGTTTTTCAGGGGCGGGCTGGAAGTGTCTGCGCCACAATGAAATTTATTTGTTGCGGGCTGGGCTTCTAGCTTCTGAGAAGGGTGCAAGATGTTAAATTCCACTCATAACTAGAAACTGACAACTGGGAACTAATAACTAATGATAGCTTTGCTTGACACAATCCTCGCCCAAACGCCCGCTGCTGATGTTTCCGGGCCTGCTCAAATCAATCTGGTGCAAGCGATTATTTTAGGAATTGTACAGGGATTAACAGAGTTTTTGCCCATCAGCAGTACCGCTCATTTAAAGGTAGTGCCGATCGCCCTAGGATGGGGCGATCCGGGGGTTGCTTATACTGCTGTAATTCAGTTGGGCAGCATTGTGGCAGTGCTTTGGTATTTCTGGAAAGACTTGACAACTATAACTTTGGGTGCTGTAGATGCCGTGATGCGGCGCGACTACAAATCGCAAGAGTTTCAAATAGCGCTGGGAATTGTTTTGGGAACAATACCTATACTCTTTTTTGGGCTGCTAATCAAGGCATTGGTTCCCGATTTCGATCGCTCGCCACTCAGGAGTTTGACCAGTATCGCCATTGCTTCGATCGTCATGTCGCTACTGTTAGCAACAGCAGAAAAAATTGGCAAGCGCAATCGCACTTATGAAAAGTTAACTGTTTCAGACGGCATTTTTATGGGATTAGCTCAAGCAATAGCCTTGATTCCGGGGTGTTCGCGATCGGGTTCCACTCTCACAGCAGGATTGTTCATGGGATTGGAAAGATCCGCCGCCGCGCGATTTTCTTTTTTATTGGGAATTCCGGCAATTACTCTGGCTGGATTAGTAGAATTGAAGGGTGCTTTGGGAGAAGGAATCAGCGATGCTGGAGTGGCAGCTTTGATAGTGGGGACAATTTCGGCATTTGTGTTTTCTTATTTGTCGATCGCGTGGCTGCTCAAGTTCCTGCAAACTCAAAACACCTGGGTGTTTGTGTGGTATCGGCTGGCCTTTGGCGTGGCCATTTTAACGGCGATCGCAGGGGGGGCACTGCGAAATATATAAAATAGAAATTCGATAGCAGTAGGAGCGACTTATGTCGCTCTGAACTCGGTCTAATTAATAACTGGAACGCCAAATTACAATCTATTTTTTCGTAAAATAAACTTAAAAAACTCACAATTAACGAATTTTTTTATAGTTAATAATTCCTGTAGATAGGAAAATCTGAGATAAAAGCTGCGTGCTTTTAAGAAGGATGAATGCTAACGATTTATATCCGTCTTTTATTTAATTTTATCTGAGGACTATTCTTTGATTTACCTAAGTCATTTACCCGCCCTATAGTAACTAATAACAATCAGGAAAACAATTAAGTTATCTGATTATGATAATGTTGAATTACAACTCAGACTCTTAAAAAAGAGGTTTGGGTTCTAATTATTCTATTTTTTAGCGCTTCGTAGTGCGATCGACCTTTCGGGATTTTTGGCAGTTTATTGAAGTTTTCTCAAATTGTTAATGGCTTTTTGATAGTTATCTTTATCACCTTGCTGCTGAAATAAGTCTGCTGCTTTCTGAAAGTCTTGCATCGCCCCGGGCTTGTCTCCCCCTTCAGCGCGGGCAATTCCCCGGCTCAAGTAGGCGCCGGCTAAGTTAGGATCGATTCGCAAAGCTGCATTGTAATCGGCTACAGCAGCCTTGTTGTCTCCTAAACGAAAGCGGGTAACGCCCCGGTTTAAGTAGGCACTGGCAAAGTTAGGATTAATTTGCAAAGCTCGATCGTAATCGGCGAGTGCACCCTGGCTGTCTCCTAAATCATCGCGAGCATTCCCCCGGTGGGTGTAGGCTTCGGCAAAGTTAGGATTGATTCGCACAGCTTCGTTGTAATCGGCTACAGCACCCTGGTTGTCTCCTGAAAAATAACGGATATTCCCCCGGTAGTAGTAAGCAAGAGCAAAGTTAGGATTAATGCGTAAAGCTTCGCTGTAATCGGCTACAGCACCCTTGTTGTCTCCTAAACGATAGCGGGTAATCCCCCGGTTTAAGTAGGCACCGGGAAGGTTGGGATTAATTCGCAATACTTCGTTGAAATCCGCTACAGCACCCTGGTTGTCTCCTAAATCAGAGCGGTCAAGTCCCCGGTTGTTGTATGCAGAGGCATAGTTAGGATTAATTCGCAAAGCTTCGGTGTAATCGGCTACAGCACCCTTGTTGTCTCCCAAACGAGAGCGGGTAACTCCCCGGTTGTAGTAGGCGAGAGCATCGTTAGGATTAATTAGCAAAGCTGCGTTGTAATCGGCCAGAGCACCCTGGCTGTCTCCTGAGTCATCGCGGGCATTCCCCCGGTTGATGTAGGCTTCGGCATAATTAGGATTAATTCGCAAAGCTTCGTTGAAATCGCCGAGAGCACCCTTATAGTCTCCTAAACTATACCGGGCATTTCCCCGGCCGTTGTAGGCTTCGGCATAATTAGGATTAAGCACAATGGCTTGAGTGTAAGCGGCTATAGCGCCTTGATAATCTCCTTTTTCATCTTTTTCCTGACCCTGAATAAAGAAATCCTCAGCTTTGGGCGCCGCCACTACAGACGCACTCGGAACCTGAACAGATATAGCGAAAACTGCGGTTGGTTGTGCGATCGCACTTATTGCAACAGCACCAATCAACGCGATGGAAATTTTTTGAGACAACTTCATGGATTTTACCTATCAATAAAAAAGGAAATTTGTTGCAGTTTATTGAAGTTTGTTCAGATTGTTAATGGCTCTGTTATAGTTATCTCTATCTCCTTGCTGCTGAAATAAGTCTGCTGCTTTCTGAAAGTCTTGAATTGCACCCTGCTTGTCTCCTAATTCAGCGCGGGCATACCCGCGAACATTGTAGGCTTTGGCATAATTAGGATTAATTCGCAAAGCTTCGTTGAAATCGGCGATCGCACTCTGGTTGTCTCCTAAACGAGAGCGAGTAACCCCTCGGTTGTAGTAGGCTTTTGAATCGCTAGGATTTATTCGCAGAGCCTCGTTATAATCGGCGAGCGCACCCTGGCTGTCTCCTGAGTCATCGCGGGCATTCCCCCGGTTGACGTAGGCTTGGAACAAGTTAGGATTAATTCGCAAAACTTCGTTGAAATCGGCGATCGCACCTTGCTTGTCTCCTGATACATAGCGGAGTATTCCCCGGTTATAGTAAGCCTCGGCATAATTAGGATTAAGCCCAATTGCTTTGCTTAAATCTTCTATAGCACCCTGAAGATCTCCTTTTCTATACTTTTCCTCACCCTGAATCAAGAAATCCTCAGCTTTTTCCCCGGCCGCCAAATCTGAGTTGCCAATCTGAGCAACGCTGTACTTTTGAATGTTGCTAAACTCTACAACTGTTAAGTCAACTTTTGGCAGTTTTTTCAAGGTCGCCTCAGTATCACTCCCATGCTTCAGAGTCAATAGCAAAGTCCTATTTGTACCAGTATCCTCTTGATTAACAGCAGCGCACATCACGGGTTCTGCATTCAGAATCGCAGTGTTAATATATTTGAGAGTGCCGTTGTTAAAAAAGCTATCATTTGCCGCCCGGCTGGGTTGACAAAAAACTACATTTGTGGTAATACCAACTAACCCGGTTAGGAGTCCTGTCAAGATTTTGAATTTCATAAATTAAAGATTTTTGCCTTATTCTGTCACAGCTCAAATAAATTCACAACCCAGAACTAACCCTGATGCTAAAGCCGATCGACTTTAGCAAACTTCAACAAATAACCGATAATATAACCATGAGCGACTTATCAATCCGACCAGCCCTAATCACCAAAGTTATCCCCGACAGCATCTGCGCCGAAATGGGATTTGAACCCGGAGACTCAATCGTCGCCGTCAACGGTCAAAAACCCCGCGATTTAATTGACTATCAATTCCTGTGCGCCGATGAATTTCTAGAATTAGAAGTATTAGACACTAAAGGAAAAACTCACAAGTTAGAAATAGAAAAAGATTATGACGAAGACTTGGGAGTGGAATTTGAAACGGCTCTTTTTGACGGACTAATTCAGTGCAACAACCGCTGCCCTTTTTGCTTTATCGACCAACAACCACCGGGAAAGCGAGAAACTCTCTATCTCAAAGATGATGACTACCGACTTAGTTTTCTTTATGGTAGCTATCTCACTCTCACCAATCTGACTCAAAAAGAGTGGGAGAGAATCGAGCAAATGCGGCTTTCTCCTCTCTATGTTTCCGTGCACGCTACCGAACCGGAAGTGCGAATTAGGCTGTTAAAAAATCTCCGCGCTGGGAAGATTCTAGAACAAATCAAATGGTTTCAAGAACGCCGCTTGCAAATTCACGCTCAAGTAGTTGTTTGTCCTGGTATTAATGATGGCGAACATTTAGAACGCACTTTGTTAGATTTGGCAAAGTTTCATACCGGAAATATTCCCGCTGTAGCATCGGTGGCTGTAGTGCCGGTGGGTTTAACTCGCTTTCGCCCTGCCGAAGATGAACTAATCGCAGTAACTGCGGAAAAAGCGCGAGAAGTAATCGAGCAAGTGCAGAAAATTCAAGTGCTTTTGAGTAAAGGAAAAGGTGGTCAAAAGGCGAAAAAGCCGAATTCAAAATCGCGCTGTATTTGGCTGGCTGACGAGTGGTTTTTAATAGCTGGTTTAGATTTGCCTTCGGCTGAAGATTACGAAGATTATCCGCAAATTGGTAACGGTGTCGGTTCTATCCGCCAGTTTATCCAGCAGTTTGAAACGGCTTTTGAGAAGCTGCAACCGATGCAAGTCGAGCCAGAGCGCAAGTTAGTTTGGGTGGTGGGGAATGCTGTCGAAAAAGCTTTTGAGCCGATCGTACAACAACTAAACCAAATTCCCGGCTTGTCGGTCAACATGGCAGCACTGTGCAGCCACTACTGGGGACAAACTATCACCGTTACGGGTTTGCTCACCGGGCAAGATTTGCTCGAAGCTTTGCAGGGGCGAGACTTGGGAGATGGTATCCTGCTGCCGTCGGTGATGCTAAAACAGGGAGAACCGCGTTTTCTAGACGACATGACCCTCGAACAGCTCGCCAGCTCGCTGAAAACCCGGATTTTGCCGGTGAGCGGAGTAGAGGAACTAATCTCGGCGGCGATCGGTCTGGCAAATGCTGAAGTTAAATTCTAAATTTTGAATCGAACATTCAAAAGTTAAGATGAGTATGGTAATTGTGACTTGTAACCGTCGAGTTCAGGCTACAGACTAGAAACTTGAGCCCTCAATCTTGCTCTAAAATTGTCTCTAGGATTGCAGAGTAATTAAAAAATTATGCGTGTTTTTCGTCAAATCATCGTAGTCGGAGTGGGCGCTGCAATTACTTTGGGCAACGCCGCACAGAGTGCTTCAGCACAGCCTCCGGCTCAATCTCAGGACAGTTTGGCCCTTAGCAATCAGCTCGAATTAGGGCAGAATGTTCGATCGACCTCGAACACAGCGGCAGAATCAGCATCAGAGACGGAACAGTCGATCGCCCTTAACCCTCAAACCTCCAAGTCTCAGCAGCCAGGGGGAGCCAAGATCGCATCAACTACCCCAACCGGGCCCGAGCAAGCATCAAAGCCTCAACAGGCTGCTCCGGCTTCCCCATCAACTCTGTCTCAGGGCGGTTCAACACCTCTAAGAGGGTTGGAACCGAAAGACGCTCAGCAGCCTTCCCCGAACCCTCCAAACAATCTTCCTGTGCCGAGTTCCCCCGTACCCATTCTCCGGGGCACTCCGAACGAAAGTTTCCCCCCTCTCCCTCCGAGGGGCCTCTTAAACACCAATCCTCCGGCTTCCCTGGAACCCAACCCGAATCCGCTGCTGTTTCCGACAAACCCCGAGGATGTCAGAATCGAGCAAACTCAGCCAATTACCTTGCAGCAGGCGATCGACCTCGCCCGCCGCAACAGCCAAGTTTTGCAAATCGCTGGAAAGCAAGTGGAACAAAGCAGAGCAGCTTTGCGCGAACAGCAAGCTGCTCTTTATCCAGACCTGAATTTTCAAATGGACGCCAGCCGGTCTTTGAATGCCGGCGGAGAACTCGGAATCCGGGCTGGACAGCGCCGCCTCAACGCTCTGGCTAACCGAACCGGGCAGCCCGCCGAGCAAGCCGGCACAAATTTCGGCAGCAACAGTCTCAACAGCACTTTGCAGTTGAGCTATGACATCGATTTGTTCGGAAGGCGGCGGGCTAACATCCGCGCGGCAGAGGAACAGGTGCGCCTTCGGGAACTGGATGTGGAACGCCAAGCCGAGGAACTGCGCTTCGACACTGCTGAGGCTTACTACAACTTGCAAAACTCAGACGGACAAGTTGCCATCCGCCAAGCTTCGGTGAGAAATGCCCAGCAAAGTTTGCGGGATGCCGAAGCCTTGGAACGGGCAGGGGTGGGAACCCGGTTTGCTGTGTTGCAGGCTCAGGCAAATTTGGCTAACGAAGTGCAACAACTGTCAGTAGCCCGTCGCGATCAGCGAGTTGCCCAGCGGCGTCTGGCTGAGATTTTGAATATCAGCCAGTCAACGAACTTGACAGCGGCCGATCCGGTAGAGCAAGCGGGCTCTTGGAGGCTGTCTTTGGAAGAGAGTATCGTGCAGGCTTTTAGGAATCGCCCCGAGTTGGAACAGCAGTTGGTGCAGAGGGATATCAGCAAGCAGCAGAGGCGATCGATTCAGGCGGGGCGTTTGCCTCAACTGAGTGTTGGGGGTAGTTACAACGTGCTGGGACAAGACCCTGATAACCCCGATCCGTATACTGCTCGCGGCTGGGCCGATGGTTATTCGATCCGGGCGAGTCTGACTTGGAGCATCTTCGATGGGGGCGCGGCGAACGCCAGGGTGAGACAGCGGGATGCTGATATTACGATCGCCGAAAGTCGATTTGACCAACTCCGCAATCAGGTGCGCCGGGAAGTGGAACAAGCTTATTTTGGCTTAGAGTCGAGTTTTGAGAATATCGAAACTTCTGAGGCGGGGGTTTTGCAGTCGAGGGAAGCTTTGCGTTTGGCGAGACTGCGGTTTCAAGCTGGTGTGGGTACTCAGACGGATGTGATTCAGGCGGAAACTGATTTGACTAGGGCTGAGAGAAACCGATTGTCGGCAATTGTCACTTACAACCTGGGACTTTCGTCTCTCCAGCGGGCTGTGAGCAATCTTCCCACGAATAACCTCTCGGATGCTCCTTGAGATGGGGTTGGGACGATTCCCTACGGGATAGCTACGCTCGCGCGCACCTTTAATCACAAAGGCAATTAGACATCGGGTATTAAACGTCCGACACATTAGTTAATATTTTGTAATAGAGTTCCATGTCAACTGCGTTAAGGAATCGGCAATGGCCAACATCAAGTTTGTGAAGGAAAATCAGGAAGTCATCGCAGCAGACGGAGCCAATTTGAGGCTCAAAGCTCTAGAAAACCGCATTGATTTGTACACATTTTCGGGAAAGATGATGAATTGCGGGGGCTACGGTCAATGCGGCACCTGCATTGTGGAAATTGTCGAGGGAAGTGAAAATCTTTCGCCCCGCACTGACTTTGAGAACCGCAAGCTCAAAAAAAAGCCCGAAAACTATCGGTTGGCTTGTCAAGCTACGGTCAACGGCCCGGTGAGTGTGAAGACTAAACCCTGACTCTCAGAAGGCAGAAGGCTACAGATGCTTTTATGCAGAAGGAAAGAAAAATTCAGAATCCAAGAATTGTGTTTTTTTTCCTATTTAACTGTATAATCATTCCTTTTGCCGACCTAGGAAAAGAAACGTGGTTTCTAGGAATAAAAGGTTGGGCTGCCAGGCATCCAGGCAGAAAGCGGGTTTCGACGCTTGTCCGTCAGCTCTTCTTCTGTCTTCGAGTTTGCCTTTCGCCTTTGAGTGATATCCTAGTTGTGTGTGTTTTCCTATTTTCCGATAGAGGCGAGCGTCTTCATGGAAGTTAACGATTTAGGGTTTGTGGCAACCATTCTGTTTGTATTGGTTCCCAGCGTTTTTCTAATCATTCTGTACATTCAAACAGCTAGCCGTCAAAGCAGAAAAGATTAGCAACTGCTGCTATTTCTGTCTGGTTTTCCTGCTGGAAAAAAAAAGCGCCAACAGCTTTTTGCTGAGGCGCTTTTTTTGTTAACTGTTGAGTGTTAGCTGCTCGCTCTTAACGATGAGATTCTAGCCGACTGTGCGGGCTAGCAAGACGGGACAGTTGGCATAAACTCGCACGTAGTCTGATAGCGAATTTCCCAGGAGTCGATCGATATCCACAAAGTTTTTGGCAACGTTGGGTCGCCGATCCGGGGAACCGAGCACCAACAAGTCAGCATTCAAGTCATCTGCAATTCGACAAATTTCTTCCCCTGGCTTGCCTTTAGCACTCACGCAGCGGTAGCTAACTCCCATTTGTTTCGCTAGTGCTACTGCCGGAGCTAATACGGGGTCTTTTTCAGCACTTGCTGTTAAATCTGTGCTGGCTTTTCCCGTCAAATCTTTAGTGACGTGTACTAAAATTATCTCTCCGCCACTGGCTTCTTTGACCAAAGATAGCGCAAGCTGCAATGACTGTTTGGCAGCTTCTGATTTGTCTACCGCCACCATGACGCGCTTGATTTTTTTGACGTAGATGTCGTCTTTTACTAACAGCATCGGCCGGGATGTTAGCTGGAAAACGTACTGGCTGACTGAGTTTTCCAAAATCGATTGCAGCCGTCCGAGTCCCCGGGAACCCATAATTACTAAGTCGGATTGTTCTTCTTCTGCAACTTGGCAAACTGTGGTTTTCGGATCTCCCTGTTTGAGCCGGGGATTGACTTTGCTGGGATCTATTTTCAAAGACTGGACTGCTTGTGCTAAGATCTTGCCTCCTTCTTCCAACTTGGCTGCCATGCCCTCGGATGTTACTTGCGGCGGCACGACGTGCAAGACAGTGACAGAGGCTTTTTGCAAGGAAGGGATGTCCATCAACATATTAAACATCTCTTCGCACAAGCCGCGACCGGCGACGGCTACTAAAATTTTTTCTATCATGGTTTGGGCGGTAAAAATAGTTGAGTTTTCTTGCGCGACGCTCTGACTAGGGCGTTGGTACTCTAGTGGCTTAATGTCAAGCATAAGCCTGAAGTTTGCTTTATGATTTGTAGAAATGTAGCGTTTTGGAACAATTTGTAAAGTGTTAGAGAACGATCGAACTCAACCAGAACTCGCACCGGCTGGTGCTATTCAAAATCGGCGCGGGATCGACTCTGAGGGCTGGTTTGAATATTTGGTGCGAGTGTACCCTCATCATACTGACTACAGCGGTGTGGTGTGGCACGGGACTTATCTGGCTTGGATGGAGGAAGCTAGGGTGGAAAGTTTGCGATCTCTTGGCATCGAGTATGCAGACTGGGTGGCGCAGGGTTTGGAATTACCCGTGGTGGAACTTTCGCTGCGCTACCACCGGGCTGTACAAATGGGTCAATCTGTGGCAGTCAGAACGCGGATCGCTGCTACCGAGGGTGTGCGGCTGCTTTGGGATTACCAAATTCGATCGGCTGATACTCAGGAGTTATATGTGACAGCACAGGTAACTTTGGTTGGTGTCGATCGCGACAAGAACAAGATTATCCGGCAATTGCCGCCGGCGCTAAAGGAGGCTTTAACAAGGCTTTCTGTCAAACCTTCAGCCTAAGCTGCTGTTAACTATAAAAAATAGTTTTTGCAGCCTTAGTAAGTAGAGTGCGTGACTTTTGAGTTATTCCCTTCGCCCGCAAACTATTGTTTTGTCACGCACTCTACACAACTGCTTTCTGCCTTCATTGGAACTTTTAATAATGTCAAAAAAACTAGGATTGCCAGAGCCAAATATTGAACTTCAGCGCAATATTTTGGAAAAAACCGAGTTAAACTCTGCCTTAACAACTGAAGACAAAACTCTTGTTTCAGGAAAGCCAGACAGTTTAAAAAACGGTGAATTAGCTGACAGTCAAGGCAAAATTTGGGCGATCGCATCGCTGTCGGCGGCGCTGCTAGCGGTGTCGCTGGCTGCGATTTTTATTAGGTTGAGCGAACGGGAAATCAGCCCGAATGCTACTGTTTTTAACCGTTTGTGGATAGCAACTGTAGTATTTGGAGTGTGGAATGGTGCGGGTGCTGCGCGTCGCCGAATGTCTGGGGCACAAGTTGAAGAGCGATCGAACTACACTCTGCAGGATGTGATGCTGTTAACAGCCGTAGGCGTGGTTTCTTCTGCTTCTGTGGTTTTCTGGGCCTGGTCACTGAGTCAGACTAATGTCGCTAATTCTACTGTACTGCGAAACTTAACTCCTTTATTTACTACTTTGGGGGGATGGCTCCTGTTGGGGCGGCGCTTTGACAACAGGTTTTTGGTGGGACTGGCGGTGGCTTTGTGTGGCGCAATTGCGATCGGCATGGAAGATTTGCAAACGGCGGGAGACACTCTTGTCGGCGACATTGCTGCTCTTTTATCGGCGATGTTTTATGCAGGAAATCTGCTCATTTCAGAACATTTGCGAACCAAGTTTCCGGCCACAACTATATTGATATGGCGATGTTTCATTGGCACTATATTGGTTTTGCCACTGGTTCTGCTTGCGGGCGATCGAGTTTTCCCTTCTTCTTGGCAGGGATGGCTGACTGTAATTGCTTTGGCGGTGATTTGCCAAGCTTTCGGTCAGGGACTGCTTATCCACAGTCTAGGTCGTTTGTCCTCGGAATTTGTAGCTTTTTTCCTGCTGCTAGAACCCGTAATTACGGCTATTATGGCTTGGGTGCTGTTTTCGGAAAGTTTGAGCTTGTTTAATTGGTTTGCTTTCTCTGTGGTTTTGGCTGGAATATATTTGGGTAAATCTAGCGGTTCGGTCGCTAAAAAATGAAACAAAAAGGAAAAATATTTAAATGATTCCCCGCTCAATTAACCGGAATCGCTGGCATTATGACTTTAGTTTGCTGCCTCAATATTTGGAGGGACTCTTTGCTAAATTGCGGATTGCTGTGGTGTTCGGCGGCGACTGCGATCGGCCCGGAGCCGTGATTTACAAAACTCACAATCCCCGCGCTTGGAAGAGTTACGAAGTCGTCGCCCGCGAGATTGCTAAAGCATTAGCAGAAATTGGCTTTAAGCACGTCTTTGTCCTACCTGACGACATGAATTTGCCGGAACAACTCCAACAAAAAAATATTCATTTAGTGTGGCTGAATACTGGTGGAGTCCAGGGCTACAATCCTGTTTGTCACACTCCCGCATTATTGGAAATGTTGGGAATGCCTTATGTCGGTCACAATCCTTTAAACAGTTCAACGTTAGATAATAAACACGCTTTTAAACGGGAACTGCAATCTGTTGGAATTAAAACCGCTCCGTTTATGACTTGGCATCCTTCTCAAGGAATTTTGGAGCCTAATTCGCATCAGCGTTTTGCCATTGCTTTTGGTGACTATCAAGGGCCGTTTGTTGTTAAACCAGTATCCGGTCGCGCTTCGCTGCACGTTCATTTTGTAGATAAGATTGAAAGTTTGTCTCAGGCGGTTGCGGAAGTTCACCGAGACACTCACAATACTGCTTTAATTGAAAAGTATTTGCCTGGACGAGAATTTTGTGTAGCGGTCTGCGGCTATGTTACTTATGCTAAAGGCAGATTTGATAAAAATACAAAACCCTTTGCTTTTTCGACTGTGGAGCGGGTGCTGGAGCCTGACGAACGCATCTTTACTTCTATGGATAAAAAGGCGATCACGGCCGACCGAGGACGGTTAATGGGTGGTGAGGAACCTGAACTAAAACAAGAGTTAATTGAGCTAGCTCGAAAAATTTATTGGGAGTTTAGTTTGAACAGTTTGGTGCGGATTGATGTCAGGAGTGATGCGAATGGCTCACTTTATGTTTTGGAAGCAAATCCCAAACCGGATCTGAAACACCCTGGGGAAAACGTGACGAGTTTGGTAGCTTTAGGTTTGGCGGAATACGGAATGAGTTATAACGATTTAATTTTTAGTTTACTCGCGGATAGGTTGGATTATTTGCTGACTCAGCATATCGAAATTATTCCTCATATTGTGGATTTGCTTCATTAATCGGACTTGCAGGGTGCGCTGCACCTTACCTGTAAACAAAAGGGATTTGTAAAGAAATATAAATTGTTGGGCCAAGTGAACACAGGCTGGCAAGTTGTGATAGTTTTGAGTAATATCAATTCCGGTTGCACTCCTCCGGAATTGTTGACTGTTGACTGTTGACTGTTGACGGGCGGGTCGCAAAACTGCATGGTTGATTGTTAACTGTTGAGTCGATTTTATTATTCCGATGCAACCGGAAACGATCTAAGATAGCGATTTGTGGATGTCAATTTTTTGGTCAGGGGCAAAAAAACTAACTTTATATTAATTAGAAAAAAAAATGCAAGCATTACTTTTATTGATAGGATTTGGAGGCGGGGCATTAGTCTGCGGGCTAATTTTGCATAAGCGAAATTCACGCAATTTGGTGCGGATGCAGGGTTCGCAGGAGGCTATATCGAATTTGGCGGCTCAGTTGGATGCCCGAAATTCGGAATTGCGGCAAAAGGTTCAGAATGAAAATAAGTTAAATTCTGAATTGTCCCAGTTGCAAAGTCGGTTTGAGGGTGTGACTCGCGAGCAAGATATTTTAAAAAATCAAGTGTCGGAAATGGAAGGATTTTTGGCAGGAATTGCCGAAGATCGATCGCAAATTGATTCTCTGATTGCTGATTTGCAGTTTCAGCTAGAAAATGCTAAGCAAGCTGAGTCGCAGTTAGCAGAAGTGGCAGAACTTAAATATCAGTTAGAAGTTGGGGAGCAGGAGCGATCGCAGCTTAACGCTCAATTGCTGGAAAAGCAAGCAGAATTAGAGACGGTTGATGCAGAACGTTCTCAATTTCAGGCTCTGCTGTCTGAATTTGAGACTCAGTTGGAAACGGCTACTCAAAGCAGATTGCAGGTACAGTACCAGTTGTCAGAAATTCAAATTAAGTTCGATCGCTCGATTCAAGAGCGGGAGCAACTTCAGTCTCAACTGTCGGGTTTGCAAGCTCAACTGCAATTAGTGGAAGAAGAGCGATCGCAATTTACTTCGGAATTGTCAGAGCTACAAGCTCAATTGGAGAGTGCAGAGCAAGAACGCGAAATACTCAACTCTCAATTGCAAACCGCTCGCGAACAAGCACAGCAACCTCCATTTGAATTATTAGAACTGCAAACACAGTTAGAAGCTGCTAATCTGGATAAAATGCAGTTAAACTCTCAAGTTCATGAACTACAACTTCAATCCGAAATGGTTGTTTTAGAGCGAGAGACACTGCTGGCTGAGTTGTCAGAACTGGAGTCTCAGATACATCGCCAGGAGGGAGATAACTCGCAACTCCAGTCTCAGTTATCAGAACTGCAAGCTCAATTAGAAACTGCTAACACAGAAGGCTCGCACCTTTATTCTTTACTCTCGGAAATTCAAAGTCAAGCCGAGACAGCAAACCAGAATCAAAATCAACTTCAATCTCAAATCTCCGAGTTAGAACAACAGTTAGAAAGTGTGGGTCAAAGTCGCTCTGAATTGGAAGCTCAGCTCACTTCTCAAATCTCGGAATTCCAAACTCAAACCGAGACAGCAAACCAGAATCAAAATCAACTTCAATCTCAAATCTCCGAGTTAGAACATCAGTTAGAGAGTGTGCGTCAAAGTCGCTCGGAATTGGAAGCTCAGCTCACTTCTCAAATCTCGGAATTCCAAAGTCAAATCGAGACAGCCAATCAGAATCAAGCTCAACTTCAATCTCAAGTATCCGAGTTAGAAAATCACCTAAATAGTGTGTATCAAACTCGCTCTGAATTAGAAATTCAGCTAGAAACTGCTAACACAGAACTTTCGCACCTTTATTCTCAACTGTCGGAATTCCCAGCTCAAATCGAGACAGCCAATCAGAATCAAAATCAACTTCAATCTCAAATCTCCGAGTTAGAACATCAGTTAGAAAGTGTGCGTCAAAATCGCTCTGAATTGGAAGCTCAGTTAGAAACTGCTAACACAGAACTTTCGCACCTTTATGCTCAACTCTCGGAATCCCAAAGTCAAATCGAGACAGCCAACCAAAACCAAACTCAACTTCAATCTCAAATCTCCGAGTTAGAACACCAGTTAGAAACTGTGCGTCAAACTCGCTCTCAATTAGAAGTTCAGCTAGAAACTGCTAACACAGAACTTTCGCACCTTTATGCTCAACTCTCGGAATCCCAAAGTCAAATCGAGACAGCCAGCCCGAGTCAAACTCAACTTCAATCTCAAGTATCCGACTTAGAAGTTCAGCTAGATAGTGTGCGTCAAAGTCGCTCTGAATTAGAATCTCAGCTAGAAACTGCTAACACAGAACGCTCGC
>JACJNV010000082.1 GCA_014695175.1 Microcoleus sp. FACHB-DQ6
TTGAGGTATCAACACATTTTCCTATTCCTAAATTGTCCTTTGTTACAGGATCTTCACTTTCGTAATTTATAAAGTCTTAGTCAGCAGTCCAACAACGCCCATGCACAGCGACCGACTAAAGATGATTGGCTATGCTGCATAGGTAGTCTGCGGCGGGTGATGGGCACCGTTGGGTAGTGGCTTGAATATATCTATCAAATTCCAACCCAAAGGTGAATGCCATGCAAGCCAAACTTCAAGAACAATTTTCTGCTACTGATGCCGAAGTTATTTGGGGATCCTTGCCAGAACCAATTCAAGCGGCTCCGATCGCGCGTGCTGCAGAAATTGAAGATCCGATCTCAGCGGCGATCGAAATGGCGATCGCCAGTTTTCTCGACACAGAAGCATTAGGTTTTGTAGATTGCAAACCAGGACGCGGGCAGTAAAACCGAGAAGAGGTGTCAAAGTTTACGGTATACTTCGTTAACGCACCCTACAAGAGCAGCGATCTATCTCTCTACCTCACGTTAAGCTAAAAACAGACAACAGAGAGCCAACCTACGCAAAAGGTTAATATCAATGGTTGCGATCGCCCAAAAAACCCTTTCCTTCGAGGAATTTCTCAACTGGGATGACGACTCCGGTAGGTCATTCGAGCTAGTCAATGGAGTTGCCATGCCCCTGAGTGAACCCACAGCCAAACATGAGGATGTCGTCGATGGTTTATGTCGTCTCTTGGTGGATCATTGCCAATCCTTGAACCTTCCCTACGTTCCTCGACAAAGTAAACAAGTCAGATTGAACGCTGCCCCGGGCGAAAGTGAATCGAGTCGTAAAGCCGACATTGTGGTGTTTGCCAAGGAAGAATGGGTCAGAATGCGTCAAAGTTCTGCCTCTGCTGCTGCCTATATTCCACCTCCCTTGGTGATCGAAGTTGTCAGTACGAATTGGCGGGATGATTACCGCATCAAATTGAATGAGTATGAAACTTTAGGAATCCTGGAGTATTGGATCGTTGATTATGCAGGGTTGGGAGGCGTTCAGTATATTGGTTCTCCAAAACAGTCTACGGTGACTATCAACCGCTTAATCGATGGTGAATATCAGGCACAGCGATATCAAGGAGAAGCCATTATTGTTTCTCCAACGTTTCCTCAGTTGGTATTAACTATCGCTCAAATCGTTGCGATGACACAAGTTTAGTGTTGGTAAATTATTAGACTTGCAATTGTTAGTTGACGAACTGTACGAGCAATTGGGATACAATTATTTCATCGATTACGATAGCAATCCACCATCCCCTTGCTTAAAGTCAGAGAGAACGCAGGTTTTGTAAATTGATGGGCGATCGCTATTATTTTAACTTGACTGAGATTCTCAGAAACCGGGTTTTTGACCAAATCTACGGGCGGCAACGAAATATCTTCCTCAAAAACCCGGTTTCTCAACCCCCAAATTAATTCGACTGAATTTGCGAATTCAAAACCTTAGAAATTCGATCGCGCGTTTCCTCCAAATGAACCCGCGTATAAGCATCCGCATTCCGATCCAAATTCCGAATACTCTTGCTCAAACCCTCCCGCAACTGCCGCAACTCGTACCAAGCCAAACTCCGCGCATCCTCTGGAACATTCGTTTTTCGCAGCACCATTCCGATCAAAATCGCCAAATGTTCCCGCTGCAAAGAACGCCGAAAAGTTGAAATTTGCATCTTCTTTTCCGGCTGCAAAACCTCTTGCCAGATATCCTTTTGCACAGTATCCAACACTTCCGGCAACCTCAAAGCAGTTTCCGGCGCGGATTTTAACTCGGCATCCCGCAGCCTCGCCAGCCGCGTCGGAGATAGCAAAACTCGCAACACAAACCGCTGCAAAAAAGTAATTCGATCGCCGATCGGGTAATCTAGAGGAAACACCAAAGCCGGACTTCCCCAGTGTTCCCAGCGCGAAGGCGCCAATTTGTTGAGCAACTCCGGCGCAAAACTAAACGCATCCGGCGCAAAAACGTACTTCTCTAATGTTGCTAAAGCTTCACGCTGCTGAGAAAGTTCGATCGGCACAAACGGCAACTTCCCATTACTATCTCCAGGGCGAATCCGATTAAACGACTGTCCCCCCACATACAAAGTCGCATTCATCACCTGCTGAACATAATACCCGAACACCGAATCAAACATCACCCGCAGTTCGTTATAACCGTCTTCCCCAACCGGCATTCGCTTTTCCAAACGCTTCCACATCGCCCTAGCATTATCCAATTGCCATTGCGAATACCTCAGCATATTAGCGCTGAGATCGAAGGTATTCGCAGCGGGATCGAGAATATCAACAGAATCCTCATCCGGCGCGTAAGCTAATTGCGCTTGGGTCCCGCGGCTGGCAATTTGTTGCAGCGCTGGTAAGTCGCTGTTGGGGTTTGCGCCGCCAATCACCTTGTAACCGTACTCGATCGCCCAATCGTCATAAGGCCCTACAATCGTTGGAAAATAATCGCCCTGCACAGTTCCCTGCGGTGCCAAATTAATCGGCACATAATCCATCACCGACGCCACCATACCTTGCGTGCGAGTTACCTGAGTATTGTTCAAATCCTCCGGTTGCAGCATCGTACTCCCGTGAAAATTGTGCCTCAAACCGAGAGTATGACCGACTTCGTGGGCAGTCAAAAATCGGATATATTCATTAACATAATTGTCAATCGTCCCACTGCTAGGCGCTGCATTTTCCAACAGATCCATCGACATTGCCCCCATCGCAAACTGGCGGCTCGATTCCAACCCAAAACACATATCCGAACTCGACATCAAGCGCGATAAAGAGGATCGCTTTTGCTCTTGGTATCTTTCTACCAAAGTCGGCAAATCATCAGCAATTCCACCTTGAGCATTTTCGCCGCTGCTTTTTCCTAAATCCCCATTTTCTAGCAGATTCAAATAGCGAGAATACATCCCGAACTGACAGGGATTAGTATTAGAACCGTTTCGCCCTTGAAAACTCTTAGATAGCGATCGATTTTGTTCCACCAAAGACCGATAGCCCTGTTTGATTTCCCGGACAACATTAGCATCCAACAGAATGTCAGCATCCAAAATTTCCCCCGTCAGCGGGTTAGTGCGAGACGGCCCGATCCCGGCAAACTGAGGCTCAAAAGAACTCGACCAGCGAATAGTATTGTAGCGAACGTCAGCCGGGTCCCATTTAGCATTGTCCGGCATTTGTTTGACCTGAATCGCCTCACTAAAACCTGCCTTTTCAAAAGCTTTGTTCCACTCCAAAACGCCCTCGCGAATTGCGTTTCGGTATTCCGGAGGCACATTATTTTCAATCCAAAAGACGATCGGCTGCACCGGAGGCGACATCGGCGCTGTCGGGATTTGCTTTTGCAAATGCCAGCGATTGATATAGCGCACAAAAGGCTCCCGACTGCTCTTGTCAGAAAAGTCCTTATATGCTGTAAGAAAATAGCCCACTCGCTCGTCCGCAAGTCTGGGACGGTAGCCGTTATTTAGCGGCACTTCCGAGAAACTGTAGTGAATGCGGAGGTTAAAAGCGCGACTGTCAGGAACCGAAGGTAAATAGTTAACCGCACTGTCATCATCGCTCGAAAAACCGTAAATAGAAGCAATTTCCACATTCAGCGGAAACGCTTTAACATCTTTAAAATAAGACTTGTCTTCATCGATCGAGTAAGAAGCGCCCAAAATCATCGGCAAAATCGCTTTTACCCCTGGTAAATCCCGCTTTTCGCTCATCAGCAAATCGCCTAAATCGATCAGCAGAGTTTGTCTTTGCGAATGAATGCTTTTGAGCGGCAAAGAATAGAGAATCGACTCGCTAAATCCCCGTGCTACCGAACCTGCTTGCGGGTCGCCCGGACTTGTGCGAAAGTTTATATTTGGTATCACAAACTGCACCTTATTTTGGACGCGCCGCAGTTGAAATAAGAAATCGCCGATCGGCATTCCGCTCAAAATACCCGCTTCCCCCAAACCCGATGCCAATGTCACAAAGCACAGGAACTTTTTGTCGAGTTGTTGCGGTTTAATTTCCAGATAAACTTTATCAGTTGCTTGATTGCGGTAAAGAGTAAATAGTCCCTCTAACTTTTGTGCGCCTTGGACAACCTGTTCAAAGGGTGCCAGAGTTTGCTGTTCGCTACTTTGTTCGTTGCTGGGCGGCCCCGATGATAAAGCTAAAGGTAAAAAGAAACCTTTATACAAACTGAAACAGAAAAATGCTAAGGATAATATAAAAAATATCAAAGGCAGATTTTTTCTCGGAATTTTTATCTGTTGATTTTTGCTATTTTCAGGAAATATCAATTTTTTCATTTTCAGTATCCAGCCGCCGGAAAGAATAGTTTTGAAAGAGCCGCGCCCCACTCGCCACGCTGGGCTCCTTTAACTTCTAAAATAACTCAAAACTCAAAGTCAAAACTACTGTTTCGCCGGCCAGGGAATCATGGGATCTTGAGCCAACCGCTTAGAAACTGCAACAGCACCATAACGGTTGAGGTGGCTGGGGTCGGAAAAAGATTCCCGCGCCTGGGGCCACAATAAACTCTTATCTAGGAAAATTAGTCCGCTTTGAGCTGCTAATTCTTGCATATATTGCCGGAATTCTTGTTCGTAACCAGTCCGCACCGGGTCTAAATAATCTTCAGTCAGAGGCATATTCACAAACACGAGATTGATGTTGCGAACCTTGGTAAATTGGATCAGATTTTTGAGTGCTAGAGCTTGTTCGCCTACCAATTTAAAATTTTGATAGTCGGAGTCGTAATAACCAGATACTTTCGGGTGCTTCTGAAAGTAAGTCTCGGGATTGAAGCGGATATCGATCGGCAAAAAGCCATTTGGTTGAAACTCGCTGACGGGTTTACTCGCAGCAGTGGGCTGGGCATTTTCCGTTGTTTGTTCACCCAAGGCTGGCGTTTGGGCGATCTCGGTTGCAGCAGGGGCTGATGGATTGGCGAGCGATCGCAAAAACCCTTTAAGTCGATCGCGCTTTTTGTAAGTTGCAGAACCCTCCACCAACTTTTGACTCACCAATTGCTGAACATTAGCTTGAGCTTGTCCCAAATTGTTCACCAATTCAGTGGCAGTCGCCACCGGATTGTTGGCACTGTCTTTCGATCCTTCGGTATCTAATTGATTGGTGCGGATCAGAAAACTACCCCGGCTCAATTGCCTGTAACCTTCCGAAGAAGCGATCGCACTAAAAGTCAAATCCGGCCGCCCGCTGTTGAGAGCCCTCGCCCCGTCAGCCAACACCAGCAATTTCGGCAGTTGTTGCGGCGGCAAAATCCGGCGGATGATCGAATCTACAACCTGGAGAGTAGCTCCATTAACCCCAAAATTGTAAGCCCTCAGCCCCGGGTAGCCCGAAGCTGCCAAAGCTGTTTCCAAAACCGCCGGGTCGATGCCCCGCAGCGCCCTCGAACTACCGACAATTAAAATATCCGGCGGTTTTTTGTGCAGGTGGATGTACTGTTGATAGCGCGCTATCTGGTCGTCAAGCTGCTCGCTCCTCAAAGTCGGGAACACCGGAGGAGCCGAAACATCAGCTACAGGAACGCTAGTATTTCCCGGTTTCGTAAACCCAGAGCCATTGAAAGCCTCTTGCTGGTTCGCTTCCGGCGACGGCTGCAACGGAATTTGAGGCAAATTCACCTCCCCAGAAGGGGGAACGGGGTTAGCGGTTTCGTTCGGAAGTCGGGCTGTAACGTCGCCAAAAGCCTTGGGAGCTGAATTTTGACAATTTGGGCCGCTGCAAACTTCGGAGCTGCTAGGAGCTTGACTGACCGTCGCAGATTGCAGAAATAGACCGAGCAGCCAATCGGTATTGAAAGTCAGCAAACAGCCAGCGATCGCCCAAATCAAAGCCATTCCCGCCGCGCGATCGGCTCTCACGCCCCCGGGCGCAGCAGCATTCGTTGACAAACCATCGTTGGGAACAAACAAACCCGAAGCGACAAGCGGTTGCACCGCAGCTTGAACTAACTGCTCGCCCAGATTGTATCCCGGGAGTCTGATTTTGAAGCGGGGCCGCCAGGAGTTGGGCGTCGGAGCATCGAACACCAAAGTGTCGCCCAAACCCGAAAAAGCCCCCTCATCCGCCGGCGCAAACTCCGGCACCGGTTCCTTTTCCAACACAGCCAGTTGCGAGGGAGCCGGTGCGGGTGCCGCTGCTGATTCCTCGTCAACCGCCGTTCTGAGGTCAATTGCGTAGCGCCACAGCGGCACTTTCTGACCCGCGCGGCGTCCGTAGACTCGCACCCCTGACACTCCCGGAATTTGTAACTGCCGCAAGAATTTAGCCACCGGCGGCCCGACCTTCGACTGAGAAGGGCAAGTCAGAGCTTCAGTCATGACGTGCAGCACGTCGGCTTTTTGCAGCACTACCGCCCGAATCCCTCCTGTTTCCAGCTTGCGCCTGAGACTGGGGTTGAGCAACCTGTTCAATAAAAAAGTCAAAGCCAATTGGTCGCCCTCAGCAGCCAGCGTTCTGGTGCTCGCAGCCAAGTCGGGATGGTGGGCAGCAGGCAAGTCCACCCAGTCTATCCACACCGGAGACTCCGGGGCTGCCTGAGAGTCCTTGGCTGGTTCTACGCCGTAGATAGTAGCTGCGCGGATGCCTTGGGGTGCGAAGGAAGCCAACAAAGGGGCGATCGTGTCGGTGGTTTGCTGCTTGTCGGGGTATTCTTGCCGTTTAGTCTTTTGTCCTTTTTTGGCAGTTTTGCTGCAAAACAGGTGGAGGGTTGCTTCTTTGAGGGTGGCCCGCACTTCGACTCTCGATGCTGCCAAGTGTTGGTTTAGCAGTTTGGCGATCGCAGGTACGTCTCCCCACCTGGCCCATTCCTTGAGAATTTTGTCCGGCGAAGTCAAATCCACCCGCAGCACCCAGTCCGGCTTCGCTTCGCCGCTGACTTGGCTGCCGATTAATGCTTCCCCGAAATCCTCTAGTTGCAGTTTCCGCAGCCTGGCGGCGATAGGTTCTGCCAGCAAGGAAGGGTCGGGGCTGTAAGCTGACTCGCACAGCACCAGCAGCCGGCGTTCCTTGGGCTTGAGATTTTCCTGCGCCTGAGCCGGCAGGTTTTCCCGGCTGCTTTTGAGTTCTTTTTCGCGAATGCTTACTTTCACCGAAACTCCCATCGGCCCGAGGATTTCGCTGAGATAGCTGGCGATCGCATCTGGATAGCCCCGGCGCGCCAAAGTTTCCGGTGAAACCGTCAATGTTCCACCGCCATCGCCCTCGCCTGAGTCGGCTTCGGGGGATTGAATCAAAGCTACCGCGCCACGGTTCGCTTTCTGCTGCGGGGGAACGGCGGAACCGACAACTTCCCGCGTCGCAGCAGCCGAAGTGTCGATCGTCACGGGGGAAGTTTCAAAAGCTTCTGGGTATTGAATGCGGGAGGCAATCGGCAGACTTTCGGCGTCAAAATCCAGTTCTTCCCGTACTTGCGGCGGGTGGGCTGCTGTTTCTACCGCTTTTGGTGTCTGTTTGAGTTTGTGGTTGTTATTCTTAAATTTGCCGAAAAATCCACCTCTTTTAGGGCTGGCTGGCGGTTCGTCAGGGGAACTCGCTGGCGGCGGCACTTCGGCAACTTTTGGTTCCGGTTGCTGTGGCTGTGGCTGTTGCTGTCGCTTGGGACTGCTGCAATCGAGCCGGACTGTCCAGTCATTTTGTCGGGAACCGATTTTGCGACCGCACAGAAACAACTGGTAAATTTTAGGTCGATCGGGCAGCAGTCGCGTTAAATCACTGTGTTCGAGGGCGTTGGTAAATCTCGCCGTCACCAATTCTTGAGACGGGCACTGCGCTGCTTCGCACAAAATGTGCAGGTGATTTCCCCGCAAGCGCGCTTGTACTTGAACTTCGGGAAGCCCTAAAGCTTCTTGCGCCCACTGCGACGCGCTCGATCGATTGTCTGCCAATATGCTCCCGTTCGCATTCAACATGAAACTCTAAATTTTGCCAAAGCTGGTTTTGTTTTCTAGAAATAGCACAGTTACAGATTTTACAGACAATTATTTGATTTGCCGAGCCTAACCGTTTTGTCTGGTTTAAGCCATGCTGGACTTAGTGTCTTGCCTTGTATCCCCTCGGCTTCGAGCCGTTGGGGAATATTTTTTTGATAATACCTCGACATTTTGGCACAGATAGGTCCAACTTAAGCCAAGCAATAAGTTATTCGTCATTAGTCATATCGTTTCCGTTTGCATCCGAATAATAATTAGACCTCTCTCATTATTCTTGTGGAACAGGCATCCTGACTGTTCAAGACAGGCTTTTCGGGAAATGTCTATTATTTTCCGACTGTAGTGCTGTGGTTTCGTCATGCTCCGCGGAGAGAGTCGCGCGATGATCGATAGCATTCGGGGAGTATCCCGATTTTATACAAAGTGTTTTTTCCGAGTGCGAGCTTAAGATCTCGCGAGAAGATATTTATAGACTTGGCTGCGCGGGGACGATCGCTTGCAGGATATCATTCGGATGTCACCGGATTTGAGATCAGAAGTCATTAGTCAAAAAGCAGCAGTCAAGATGATTGTTTGCCTTGTAAACTGAGGATTACGGATTGACACAGGAGAAATTTATGCCGTCGGAAAACCAAGACTTGCTCAAAAATAAAACACCTAACAGTCCAAAGTTGCCAGTTCCCTCAGACATTTTATTGAGCTTGGTCGCTTTACCTATGCTAGGCGGGTTGGTGGTGGCTAAAGCTGCTGCTGAGTTTGTTGCGTCGATCGGCGTTGAAAGCGAAGAAGTTTTTCGGGGCTCGCGCCTCCCCGTGCTCAACTTTCCTCAATCACAGGACTAGAAGGCCCAAGGAATGATAAGGAAGGATGCTGCAGCTAGAAGTTTAATTTTTTGACCCCGCCTAAAAACGGATACGGTGCCACGTACTCCTGTCGTGGAGAGATAAAAATTTTCGACCCTAGTTCAACTTCCCAGATTTATCTTTGGAGTAAATCTAAAATTGTTCGACTGAGCGCGACTCAACTGACCGCTCGCCGAACCTCTCAGGCTGAGCGTCTAAAATCTAAAATCGCAAGTCAACTGATATGAAAGCTTGACAATAGGTACAATCTGTGGCCTAAGAAGTAATCTTTCCTTATACTTTGTACATAAGTGCCTTCTACTTTCTACGTTGCAAGAAGTTGTCTCAAATTTGACTGCAAACAAAAGTGTTTTAGGCGAAACTAAACCATACAATTTTCTTGACACCCGCAGCTATTGAGGAACAGCCCGATGAGTTCAGTCCTCCAGTCTTCAGAACAGGCTATTGATGCAACATCTATTTCCCATTCTCCCGCTTACTCAAAATCAGACCTGTTTCTGCGCAATCGCCTCAAAGTAGTAGAGGACTTGTGGGAATCGGTGCTGCGACAGGAGTGCGGGCAGGAATTGGTGGATTTGCTCCAACAAATGCGATCGGTCAATTCCGCTGAGGGACAAGCCACTCACTTTCGCGAGTCGAATGTCGTACAGTTAATCGAAAAGCTCGACCTCAACGCCGCCATCCGCGCCGCTCGGGCTTTTGCACTGTATTTTCAGTTGATCAACATTGTCGAACAGCACTACGAACAGCGAGACCAACAGCTAGCTTACTCTAGCAGCAACGATGCTGGTGGGCGGATGTTTTCTAAGCTGCCAGGACAAGCAACGGATGCCTCCGATCGCCCGCGGCACAGGGAAGGCCCAAGCCCCACCCAAACAGCTTTGAGCAATGCAGACAGCAGCGAGACGATCGCCCGAGATGCCGGCACTTTTCACCAACTGTTCCCGATGCTGCTGCGCTTGAACGTGCCGAGCCAGCAAATCCAGCGCTTGATCGATCAGTTGGACATCCGCTTGGTATTCACCGCTCACCCGACGGAAATTGTCCGCCACACGATCCGCACCAAGCAGCGGCGGATGGCGAAGATTCTCCAACAGCTAGACCAAGTTGACGAGAAATTTCAGGTGCTCGGGGCAGATCCTCAAAGCCCCTACCCGGTGTCTTGTTGGGCAGCGGCGGCTCTCCAAGAGCAACTGATGGAAGAAATTCGCCTCTGGTGGCGCACTGACGAACTGCACCAGTTCAAGCCGACTGTGCTTGACGAGGTGGAGTACACTCTGCACTACTTCGAGGAAGTGCTGTTTGATGCTATTCCCGAACTCTACCAGCGCTTAAAGCAAGCTCTGCACGCTTCTTATCCTTATCTGAAACCGCCGAGTTACAATTTTTGCAAGTTCGGTTCTTGGGTGGGTTCCGACAGGGACGGCAACCCTTCTGTGACTCCGAAAGTTACTTGGCAAACGGCTTGCTATCAGCGCCACTTGGTGCTAGAAAAGTACATCGCCGCGGTAAAGCGGCTGAACGAACTTTTGAGTTTGTCGCTGCACTGGAGCGATGTGCTGCCGGAATTGCTCGAATCTCTCGATCGCGACAAATCGGAATTCCCGGAGGTTTACGAACAATGGGCAATCCGCTACCGCCAAGAACCTTATCGGTTGAAGCTGGCCTACGTGCTGCAGCGACTGGAAAATACGCGCGATCGCAATTGGCGGCTCTACAAAGGAGACGAGTTGCAGCGGGAACGCGAAGCTTTGTCAGAACCTCCCGGAATGTCGGGGCTTTATCGATCGGGCGCTGAGTTTTTGACCGAGCTGAAGCTCATCGAACGCAATTTAGTGGAAACAGGTTTGAGCTGTCGGGACTTGGAAAATCTGCTCTGCCAAGTAGAAATTTACGGATTTAATTTGGCTTACCTAGATATCCGCCAAGAGTCAACAGTACACTCTGACGCTTTGAGCGAAATTGCTGAATACTTGCAAATTTTGCCCAAGTCTTACAATCAAATGTCGGAAGGCGATCGAATTATTTGGCTGGCAACGGAACTGCAAACTCGCCGCCCTTTAATTCCAGCAGAATTGCCCTTTTCTCCCAAAACTTGCGAGACGATCAATACCTTCCGAATATTGCGGCAAATGCACCAGGAGTTTGGCCCGGAAATTTGCCAAACTTACGTCATCAGCATGAGCCATGATGTCAGCGATTTACTGGCAGTTTTGCTGTTAGCAAAAGAAGCCGGACTTTACGATCCGGCGACAGGAATTAGCAGCATTCAAGTAGTTCCACTGTTTGAAACTGTGGAAGATTTGAAAAAAGCGCCGGAAGTAATGCAAAAAATCTTTGATCTGCCGCTTTATCGAGCTTTGCTAATAGGAGGATACGCGCAGGAAGTAGCGGAAAAAAGCGAAGAAAATATCCAATGTCCAATCGACACTCTCAAATTGCAAGAGGTGATGCTGGGCTATTCGGACAGCAATAAAGATTCTGGTTTCCTCAGCAGCAATTGGGAAATCCACAAAGCTCAAAAGGCTTTGCAAGTGGTTGCGGAAAAATACAATGTAGAGTTGCGGATTTTTCACGGCAGAGGCGGTTCTGTAGGGCGCGGCGGCGGGCCTGCTTACAAGGCAATTTTGGCTCAGCCTGGAAAGAGTATTAGCGGGCGAATTAAGATTACCGAACAGGGTGAGGTTTTGGCTTCTAAATATTCTTTGCCGGAGTTGGCGCTTTACAATTTGGAAACTGTGGCGGCGGCGGTAATTCAAGCTAGTTTGCTGCACACTGGTTTCGATGGCATCGACCCTTGGAATGAGATTATGGAGGAGTTGTCGGTGAGATCGCGATCGCACTACCGCCATTTAATCTACGAACAGCCGGATTTAGTTGATTTCTTCCACCAAGTTACTCCGATTCAAGAAATCAGCCAGTTGCAAATTAGTTCTCGCCCGGCCCGTCGCGGTGGCAAAAAAGACATCAGCGGTTTGCGAGCAATTCCGTGGGTGTTTAGCTGGACTCAAAGCCGCTTTTTGCTGCCTTCTTGGTACGGTGTCGGCACAGCTTTGCAAGAGTTTTTGCTGGAGGAACCAGAAGAACACATGAAACTTTTGCAGTATTTCTACTTGAAGTGGCCATTTTTTAGAATGGTAATTTCTAAGGTGGAAATGACTTTATCTAAGGTGGATTTGCAGATTGCAGAACATTACGTGCAGGAGTTAGCTTTGCCTGCTGATAAGGAGCGGTTTAAGGCTTTATTCGAGCAAATTGCTGCCGAATTTCACTTGATTCGCGATTTGGTTTTAACGATTACTGGACACCAACGTTTGTTGGACGAAGATCCGGCATTGCAGCGATCGGTGCAGTTGCGAAATGCGACGATTGTGCCTTTGGGTTTGTTGCAGGTTTCGCTGCTGAAACGTTTGCGGCAGCACGGTAGTGGCGGGGTTCCGGGGGTGATTCACTCGCGTTACAGCAAGGGTGAATTGTTGCGGGGAGCTCTGCTGACGATTAATGGAATTGCTGCGGGGATGCGGAATACCGGCTAAGGAAATAGTTTTGAGTTTTGAATTCGTGGTGAGGTGCGCGCTTACGCACCTTGCTACTGGTAGTTTCAGAATTCAGGCGATCGCCCATTGTAGTCACAGCCATAGGAAACTGTTCGCTATCCTAGCTGAGATTTTTTATGTCTAAACGCAAACAGTCTGAAGGTTGTCGCCCGATGCTGCGGCGCACTTTTTTATTTTTAACGGGCATAGCTTTGGCGCGGGTTGCGGCTGACTATTTTGCGATCGCCCAAAACCGAGATAGTTTCTTGACTCTCATGGGTCAACTGTGGCAAAAGTCACTCGCTTTTTTATCCAGTATACAATCCCATCAAACTCCTCCACCTCTGCCTAGTAATTCCACTCTAAAATCCGCGAAAACTCCTCAAACTCGGCCCAGCAATCCCATCGTTAAATCGCCAGAAACTCCTCAACCAAAGGCCGCGAATTCTCCTTTTGTGAAGTCTCAAACTCAAGTTATTAGACGTTCCGCTAATCAAGCAAAACCTGTACAACTCAGCAGTCAAAATCTAGCTGGCGCAAGTTTTTATCTGACAACTATTGACCTCGCCGACCCAGAAATTTATATCACAATTGGGTTAGCTAATAATGCAGACTTTGCAAATACTTCAAAAGTAACGCGGGGTGACGAACCTTTTGAAAATATGGTGTCGCGTTACCGGGCTGCTGTTGTTGCTAACGGGACTTTTTTTGGTAAAGATGAGCAGAAATCTGTGCTGGGAAATATGGTGGCGGCGGGTAAGTTTCTGAAATACAGCCGATGGGAAAATTACGGCACGACTTTGGGGATTAAAGCGGGAAATCAATTGGAAATGGTGACGGCTAGAACTGAAGGTAAGCCGGATTGGAGTCAACATTGGTTTTCTCTGACTTGCGGGCCGAGATTGGTTAAAGGGGGGAAAGTTTGGCTGTCTCCTTTATCGGAAGGTTTTAAAGATTCTCATGTTTTGGGCGTGGGTTCGAGAACGGCGATCGGCTTTCCGGCTTCGAGAGATAAGTTATTTTTGGTGACTTTTCTTGATAGTTTGTCTTTGGAAGCAGAAGCTAAAGTTATGCAAGCGATCGGCTGTTTGGAAGCGATGAATTTGGACGGGGGCGCTTCGGTGGGTTTGGCTCATCAGGGGCAGGTTTTATTGCCACCGGGCCGGAATTTGACGAATGTGCTGGTGGTTTACGATCGCGAAAATCCAGCGCCGACTCAGTTAAAGGAGTCCTGGGAACGCTTTCAAAAGGGATCTCGACCTTCCCCCAATCCGTCCGTTTTTTTTGATTGATCTAGCAGAAGGAAGTTCGGCAACGAAACACTGTACGGGATGTAACGGATGGAAGAAAGAAGTCCGATGGAAGTCGGAATCGAGGGAGCATCTCGATTTTGGGTAGTGCTCCCGAGGGAAGGATGAGAGAATTAGAGACAATGCTATAACCAGTGCTGGGGATACGTCCTTTCTGCCGCTAAATTATTAAAGATGACGGCGCACAAGACCAAAATTATTGAGCCCTCAAAAGCAGGTGTTAGCAAAAATTTCCAGTCGGGTTTGGTCATCATAACGACTAAGGCAACTGCTCCCGAAGGCGGATGTAGAGTTCGCGTAATCTGCATAATTCCGATCGCACTAGAAACAGCCATTCCCATCGCCCAGGGAGAAGAACCGAGAAAATGCACAATCATTAAACTGGTGAGAGCAGCTAAGAAATTGCCCCCAATGACATTCCGGGGTTGAGCCAAAGGGCTGTCAGGGACACCAAAGATCAGAACGCTTGTAGCGCCAAACGGAGCCATTAGTAAAGGAGTATTAGTTTTTAGAGCAAGATAGGACGTTGCAGTAATTGCCAAAAAACTGCCAATCAAACTCCAAAAAATATGCCGAGGATGAGGTCTGTCTACTGGGCAGGTCAATGGACACGATCGCCATCTCCCAAAGGTTTTAAACCAATAACTTTCCCATTTCAGTCGAATTTTTTTACTGTCAATCATAAATTAGGTTACTTGATAACCAGGCTTCTTAAATTGTCTGAACTAGCCTCCGGTAAAGTTAAGATATCATAACAATTTGTCAAAAAGTAGCTAAAGGCACAGATTTTTTACTTGTATGCCACTCAAGCAGCAGCTAACCACTCGCTGGGAACCCACTAGCAAGTTTGGTCGGTTTTGCAACAGACGTTATCGGCAGTCGCACAACTTCACCGTTAGCCGTCAGAGTTATTGAGGAGGGTAAAGCGAAAGGTTATTTGTAAGGTGCGATGCCCAGTAAGCATAAATTGAAAGATCGCACCCACACTTTGGATAAGTCTCTAGGTCAGAATGCGATCGCCGTTGTCTGGTTAGTGCGATCTTCTCGCTCGCACTCGGATATAATTAGGGTTTGCTGAATAATCGATCGCAAACTAAGAACAGGAGCGATCTATATATTCAAACAGAGTTAAATATAAGTTTTTTCTGTATCGAGTCCCCCCATTTATAAGTGG
>JACJNV010000083.1 GCA_014695175.1 Microcoleus sp. FACHB-DQ6
CTGACTGGCAAGACCGAGCAGACTTGGCTCAGGAAGTCTGGATTCGAGTCTACCGCAATATTAACCGCTTGCAAGAGCCTGTTAAATTTCGGGGCTGGCTGAGCCGCATCGCCACTAATTTGTTTTACGATGAGTTGCGGAAGCGCAAGCGGGTGCGAACTCCGCTGTCGTTGGACGTACCCCGTGCTCTGGAAGATGGCGAGGTAGATTGGGAAATTCCGGCCGACAGTCCGGGGCCTGATGAAGATTTGACGACTAGAGAATTTTACGACCAGTTGCGGGTGGCGATCGCCGATTTGCCGGAAGTATTCCGCACGACAATTGTTTTAAGAGAAATTGAAGGTTTAGCATATGAGGAAATAGCCGAAATGACTGGAGTTTCTCTGGGAACTGTCAAGTCGAGAATTGCTAGAGCTCGCCAAAGATTGCAGTTGGAATTGCAAAAATATCTCGATGGTAATTAGCAATAGTGCTTTTAGAGGCAGAGCAAGAAGATTTGGTGATGTTTGCTGTCATATCAAAACTTCTTTTTTAAAATATAAAAAAGCAGTAAATCATTCTAATCGCGGGTGCGTCCTTTCTCCAATTAAAGCAATTTTGAAATATGAATTATAAATTTGAATCGGATAAAAATCAGAATCAGCAAGGTATCGGGGATTCACTCGCTGAAACTCAAGCTAACAACAATTATCCCCAGGGGAATGTAACTACTATGATGCGCGATCGCTTTGAATTGCTGAGTGCCTACCTCGACGGCGAAGTGACGGCGACAGAACGTCGGCAAGTTGAGGAGTGGCTGACAAATGACCCCACTACGAAACGTTTGTACTCGCGACTGCTGATGATGCAGCAGAGTTTTCAGGCAATGCCGGTGCCTGCTTCGGAACAATCTGCCCAGGAGTTGGCGGCGAAGGTTTTGCAGCGGGTGGAACGCAAGCCGAAACAAACTTGGATTTTGGGTGGAGGTGCGATCGCAGCTTTGTTGATTGCGCTAGTGTCTGGTGTCGGTGGCGATCGCCAATTGTTTGCTCCCCAGTTTGCTCGATCGCCCGTTCCAGGTGAATCGGACGGTTTGATTATGGCTTTGAACGAGCCGCTGGTGGAGATTGTTAATCCTAACGATTTGATGCTTGGAGTGAATGCACCGATAATGGATATTCCCAAAGTTCGTGTAGCAACCCCTCAAAAGTAATTGCCAAAGGCGCAGTAGGATTTCTGTTTTGAGCATAACTGAAGTCGCTAAGTAAGCTCCCTAAAAAAGGGGGCTTTTTGCCATTTTTCCCAATTTTACAAGGTGGATATATCCTTTGACACTTTCCTGGCTTTGAATGAGGAATTGTGGGGTGATCGCATCTTAATATGGGAGTAGGTAGCGAGTGGAATTAGAGCGGGCGATCGCCATTGTCACCGGTTTTTTGCAGATTTGCGATCGGCAACAGCAATGTTCCTTCAATTTCCTGCCGCACAGCAGGAGATACATTAGAAGCGCTATTGAGGCAATATACCAGCACTTTATTAGCATCGTAATACTTCCTCAGCAATGACTTCTGCTGTTCGCTAAATTGTCAATCGTGACCTATATTGCGATAGGAAATGATGATTTTTCTTAATTCGCTAGTCCAAACTTGTCCATTAGCTTGCCACCATTTCCTAAATATTTCCTTATCACCATCTGGCTGAGGTAGCTGTTTCTTAAGTTCTTGCAGTGCTTGCATTAATTCAGGTTCAACAAGAGGGACAAGAAGAATGTCGTGGGCAAGACTAAGGGCTGGGTCAATAGCACCGTCGAGTACAGGCAAAATGGCAAGGTCAAGAACAAGATCCAGGGTAATTTCAATAGCAGGATCAAAGGTATATTTAACGGCAAGGTAAAGGGCTGGGTCAAGGAAACTTTCAGGGTTACGATGAAGAGCAAGCTCAAGGGATGGAAGAAGGGAAAAGTAAAAGAATCTCACTGCCGCAGGTTTGTAAGGAAAATCAACAGAAAGGGATTTTTGGTTTACCCACAGTAGGAATTTCTGTAACTGCTCGTCCTCAGCGACCAGTCCATCAACTTGTTGTTTCATTAACAGTAAAAAATCATC
>JACJNV010000084.1 GCA_014695175.1 Microcoleus sp. FACHB-DQ6
CAATTTTTCGGCTCGATTTTCGATCGTGTGATAGGCTATACATCGATCGGCATTCACCACAAAAGGCTCAGTAATTGCCCCCGTCGGACACGCCTCAATGCAGCGAGTGCAAGTACCGCAATGTTCCGTATGGGGTTCATCGGGCGCTAACTCCAAATTAGTCAAGATTTCTCCCAAAAACACCCAAGAACCGTATTCGCGGGAAATTACATTACCATTTTTGGCAATCCAGCCAATCCCAGCACGCTGCGCCCACATTTTATCCTGAATCGGCCCGGTATCAGCATAATATCGCGCTTCTATTCCCTCGCCTTGCGATCGCACCCAATTTGCCAAAACCTTCAGTTTTTTGTGCAGGATTTTGTGATAATCCCTTCCCCAGCCGTAACGAGAGATTTTGGCATATTCGGAACCGCCCGGGCGTTGGTGAGGCGTGTAGTAATTGATTGCGACACATATTAAGGACTTCACCTCTGGCATTGCAGCGCGAATATCCTGACGTTTCGGGTTAGCCATCCATGCCATATCCGCCTGATAGCCTTTATCCAACCATGCCTGCAACCTTTGTGCCTCCTTGTCAGTGCCCTCGTCTACCAAGGCTATCCCAACCTTGTGAAATCCCAACTCTAGGGATTTTTGCTTAACCAAAATGCTGCTAATTGGCGCTTTCATTTGACACCAGGCAAATATTTACCTTTTGTATTGACTATTTTGATTTTATATGATATGCAAAGCTATTTTAACGATCGGCTTCCTAAATAAACTCATTCGGCGCACAGTCTAGTGACGGCGATCGCAATTTACCAAACCATTCATTATAGTTTTATGACTCAGCTATATGTAATTTATGTTTGTAAAAATTAATAAAACGTTACATGATTTTAATCAAGGGAGCTTGAGGTTTCCTAACTCAAATACCTCACTAAAACTACAAATCCCACAGCATACACATGGCAGTTAGTATCCAATCAGCTCAATCTATTTTCTCGAACACCGAGATTGCGAGCATTGTTCCGGCTACCACGGAAGCGTTCTAGAAACTCAGCGTTGAAGACCAACTGGCACTGCTCTGGTATGCCTACACGGAAATGGGTATTTCCATCACCGCCGCCGCCCCAGGAGTAGCCAGCATGGCGCTTGTCGAAGGCGTCCTCAACGAAATTAAGCAGATGTCGCCGGAGGCTCAAAGCAAAACGATGTTTGACTTAGCCAGCAACGCCGACACCACGATCGGGCGGATTTACACTTCCTTGCGCGTCAACACCAAACTCGGTTTCTGGTACGAGTTGGGACAGTTGATGAAACAGGGCCTTGTCGCTCCGATCCCTTCTGGCTATCAACTGTCTCCCGAAGCCACCACAGTTCTAGAAACCATCAAGAAACTAGATCCGGGCCAGCAAATTACCGTACTTCGCAACACCGTAGTTAACATGGGCTACGACCCCGATTTTAGCCAAGAGTACGGCAAACGCTCGGCCCCACGCAGCACTCCCACCGCTCCAGAAGAGCGGGTGAAAACCCAAATTGAGGGTATCAGCGAGCAGACAGTCCTCAACTACATCGACTACATGAACGCCTTCGACTTCACCCCAGCCGTCGGTTTATTTGCTGAAGAAGGTGCCCTGCAACCGCCTTTCCAAAAGCCGATCGTCGGTCGCGAAGCTATCCTCAACTATATGCGCCAAGAGTGCGTCGGACTGAAAATGATGCCCCAGCAAGGCGTATCGGAACCTGCCGAAGATGGCTACCGACAAGTGAAAGTCACTGGTAAAGTCCAAACTCCCTGGTTCGGCGCGAATGTGGGCCTGAATATCGCGTGGCGGTTTTTGCTCGATCCCCAAGGTCAAATTTTCTTTGTGGCGATCGACTTGTTGGCATCTCCTAAAGAATTGCTCAATTTGATCCGCCAATAAAATATTCTTGTTGGCTGTGTTAAACAGACTTGCCCAGAAACCCCGATGCCGTCAGGTGTCTGGGTTTAGAGAATTTTAGATTTGAGATTTTAAATTTTAGATTCAAGAATTGAAGGATGGGAAATGACAGATGGTATCAGGGTTTACAGCTTGGCTACACTTGCATTTTTTGAAAGTAGTATTGATTTTGGTCGAGCGCTCTGAAAGCTGCGATCGACGCTCTCCGGTTCCTCCTTTTTTCGGAGAATTATTTTCCTGTCCCTACTTATATCTTTTGAGGGATTTGCTGCGACAAAGAGAATGATTACAGTATACTCAATCATCTAAAATCACTTGTTTTATGACCGCAACAACTCAACCTATTTTAACTAACTCTATAAACATTGCAGGCATCACAATTCCAGCCGTACTGCAATATTTTGAAACTTTAAACGCGGGCGATTTTGACGCGACGGCTAATTTATTTGCCGATGACGGGGTTCTGCACGCGCCGTTTGAAGATCCAATTATTGGCAGCATCTCGATCGCCACTTATCTCAAAAAAGAAGCACGAGGAATGCAGCTAGAACCCCAGCAAGGTGTCAGCCAAATTTTAGAAGATGGCAGGGTAGAAGTTCAGGTCAGCGGCCGGGTGCAAACTCCCGCATTTGGTGTTAATGTCGGATGGCTGTTCTTGCTCAATTCTGACCAAAAACTCCTTTCAGTCACCGTCAAACTGTTAGCTTCTCCCCAAGAATTGCTAAATCTGCGGTCACATAAGAAATAAGATGTTTGATAAGGTGTTTCACATTTAAATTGCCTATTTGGGTTTGACCTGTCGATCGCACGTAATAGCTAAAATCGTGCGATCGACAGGTTAATCGGCTTTTCTGGCAAGAATGAGGCAGAAACCGGGTTTTTATGCAAATCATTGGTGAAGTGCCACTCACGGTATAAAAATCCCGTTTCTTCGGTATTTGTGCGATCGGGACTGTATTCCTACAATCTTACAGTCTCGCGTTGGGCCGACTATACGGAACGACAAAGTGGCTGTCACCGCAGCGTGCGACAGACAGCCAAAGCGAGTCAAAAAGTGCATTGCCAATCACTAATCACTCATGACTAATGACTAAGCACTAATTAAGATTTTTCCGGCAAACTCGCTTCCAACTTTAGACAGTTGCGACCGTCTATTTGCAAAGTGTAGTCCACCCGATCCATAAGTCTGCTCATAATCAGCCAGCCGTAGCCGCTTTCCTGTTTAGCTTCCGGCCTCGGGGGATTGTAAGTATCCATTTCGTAACCTTTACCGTAATCCCAAATTTCTAAACCAATATCCCTATTTTTTAAATTCAAACGAATTAACACGGGCAAATTGGGTTGATCTTTGTGAGCATGGCGGATCACGTTAGAATAGGCTTCTGCTAACACCAAGCGCAAACGATTCGACTGACGTGGCCAATCGACGTGCTCTCCTAGCTCTACTTCCAAACTGCTCAGCAACCAATTTTCAACAATTGTTAAAAATCGCAAGTCGCTTGGCACATGAAGCTCAGTATTCATAAAAAAATCCCGTAAGTTTGAAAACCCTGTGTCTTCACACCAGGTATGAAACACGATGCGCCGAATGGATTCGGCTTCAATACTTGTCGCTACTCGGGGGATACCAGCCTTTTCTGTTTAAAAATCAGGCATTCATGATTCGGTAGAAGGCAGAGGTTAAGAGTATATTTGAAAACTTTAGTTATGGGCCTAAAGCCCACTAACAATTGATAATTATACCGAGACTGCAAGCAGCGAGGTATAAAAAATCAGTGTTTCAATCCTTGGCTTTTAAGCGTTGGTTTTTTCTCACGAATGCCTTCTACGTTAACCTTTTACAGGTGTTTAATCCCCCAGGAAAGCGATTCAGGAAACTAGCTGCGCCATCGCCGGCTAGGTTTTTTACTGTTGACGATAACGCCGTCCTTTGCAGGACTACTCTGTGGGCCGTCAACCAGCAGGGCTTAAGTTTTTTCGGCTCTCACCCCCGACTATGCGCCGGGAGTCGCTGACAGATTCAAAGAACCTCCAGAGAGAGTATGGTTTGGTCGTCTTCCTGAACGGGATTGTCGGCTCGGATGTGAGCCAACAAATTGTCCAAGTTGAAAGAACCAGGTTCCTGAATCAAGAGTTGCCAAAGCCCTTCTTGTTGTAGCATAGAACGGGTTGGTACACCCCCTGCGACCGCTTCAGTGGTCACGCTCGCTTCAGTAATTCCGTCACTCGTCAGCAGAAATACATCTCCTGACTTTAATTCGATCGTACCTGCTTTCCCTCTCCAAACTGGTAGTATCCCCAAGGGAATTCCACGAGCTTTCAGGAAATTCGGCTCGGCTGGCGTTTGACCGCTAGCGGCTTGAGCTTTCACCTCCGAGTGAGACCAAACAATCGGGTAAATGTGACCGGCATTAGCAAACGCGAGGTGTCCCGTTGACGGAGTGTAACGAGCTACAACCATTGTAATAAAATGGTTGTTGCCGATCAGGTCGTCAGACATACTGCTATTCATATTGTGCATAACTTGATCTGGCTCTGGAGAAACTTCTTGGGAAAGTTCCCGCCGCATCACCGAAATCGCGCTCGCCATAAATAGAGCAGCCGGAACTCCCTTACCCGAAACATCTCCCACCGCTATCCAAATATCCCCTTGGGAGTGGACGTAAACTTCAAAAAAGTCGCCCCCAACTTCCCGCGCGGGATAACAGCAAGCTTGCACCCTGACAGTTTCAAAATCCGGCCAACTTTGGCGCAACAAGTTTGTTTGGATTTGGCGAGCCACTTCCAACTCGTTTTGCATCTGCTTGGCTAAATCCAGAGTGCGCTGGTAGAGCTTAGCTTGAGACAGGGCGAGAGCAGCTTGAGCTGCTACACCTTCTATTAACTCTATATCTTCTGCCGACCAAGGGTTAGTGCCGCCAATCTGGGACAAAGCCAGTACCGCCAGCAATTCTTGCTGGTAAGTCAGGGGCACGGCAATCTCAACCGAGTTACCATGCCCCCCACTGTTTGAGTTCACTTGAGTTTGGCGGGTCGCTACAGCTTGAACCAGCAAATTTTCATCAAAAGAAAAGCTACTGGCTTCAGAGGTTTGGGCTTGGTAGGGGAAGGTACTCGGCAATAGTCGATCGCTCTCTACCGGCCGCAGCATACAATAGTTGGCTTCAAAAGTTTGACCTACGGTTTGAACAATAGTTTGTACCATACTAGAGTAATCTAGCGACCCGCGAATGACGCTCATTACCTCATTGAAAAGAGATTCCTTGCGTAAAGCGCGGCGCAATGCAACGCTGCGCTGCTTGTAGTATTTGTAAGTTTCTGAGGCTTGATTGATCACCAATTTGAGTTCTTCTGGATTCCACGGTTTGGTGATGTATTTGAAAACTTGACCTGAGTTGATGGCCTCAACCAAATCTTCAACATCGGTGTATCCCGTTAGCAGAATCCGAATCGTATCGGGAAATCGCTCGACTGTTTTCCCCAAAAACTCGGTGCCATTCATTTCTGGCATCCGCTGGTCAGAGATAATCACCGCCATCTCGCCCTGTTCGTCTAGAACTTCCAGGGCGCTGAGCGCGCTATCTGCTTTGTAAACCTGAAAGTCGCGTCGAAACGTCCGGTACAATAAATCCAAGTTGTCGGGTTCGTCATCGACTACCATCAGTTTCAGCTTGCTTCCATCTCCCCGACTCATCTTTCTTCCCCCTTGAAAACCCCCACCATAGCTGTAATCAGCAAGGTGGCGGGAGGAAAAGGGGGGCTGGATATATGCAACATATCAGTTACGTCAAGTTGAGTTAAAGAAACCCGTTTTACCTCAAGGTGAGCATTCCTTTCGCACCATCTGTTCGCACAACAGATGAGAGGCTTTCGATACTGTAACCCGCCTCGGTAGGCCGCTTCAATAGGGAAAATTCCCGAGTCAGCTTTCACGCTGTGATACGAGCAATCACCTTGTTAGCAGTCGGTACTTTTCTAAACACACCAGCATTCAAAACGGCTAATTAATGCTCTGATTGCAGAGTTCTTAACTAGCTGGGCACTGTCCTCGGTGTGAATTTTAACACTTACTACTAACGCAGGTATTGCTACCTAAGTCTGGTCAACACCGGCTGTATTTCAGACCGCACTGTACCCGGAGGGTTAGTGGTGGGTTGTTGGCGCTATTCCCTACATCTTTGCCGAATCGCACTTGATTGCTGCATTCAACTCCCCCTAATCTCTGAACTTTTTGCAGCAAGCATATTACTACGACTGCCGAATCAAGTTAATCTTTCTGCCAGTCTGAGCTTAGCAGAACGAGAGCGGGGATTTCTAGCTACTTCTTCGGATTGTGGCCCGATCGGCTTTTTTGTCAGTACCTGCAAATTGGGTGTTCCTCTGAGTTGGTGCTTGACTGGTCGGTCTTCCAGACTGTGAAATGTAATGATTCCGATTCTCCCACCTGGTTTTAACCACCCAGGCGCTTGGTGGAGGAAAGTTTCTAAAGAAGCGAGTTCGGAGTTGACAGCTATCCTTAAAGCTTGGAAGGTGCGGGTGGCCGGATGGATTCTGCCGTTGCGCTGCTTGGGGGGGAAGCTGGAGGCGATCGCCCCTGCAAGTTCTGTTGTAGTTTGAAAAGGACGCCCTTGCACAATCCGCCTCGCGATGCGCCGCGACAGCCGCTCCTCGCCGTACTTGTAAATAATATCTGCTAGTTTAACTTCTTCCCAGTGGTTGATAATCTCTTCTGCCGTCAAAGATTGCTGCTGGTTCATACGCATATCTAGTTGAGCTGGGTGGCGAAAACTAAATCCTCGTTCCGGTGTATCGAACTGAGCAGAGCTGACGCCCAAGTCTGCTATGATACCATCAAATTCGGCTTCTGAGGACTGATATTCAGCAAAGTTGCCGTGCCAAAACTCAACGGGCGAGTTGGCAAATCTGGCTTGGCAAAAACGGATGGCTTGTTCATCGCGGTCGATCGCCACCACTGTAACATCTGGCGCCGTCGCTAAAATCAAACTCGTGTGTCCGCCGCCCCCAAGCGTCGCGTCCAAATAGCGGCCGCCTGGACGCACAGCCAAACCCGCAATTAATTCTTGACCCAAAACAGGAACGTGATAGGTGTCAATACTGACATCCGATCCAAGGGTCTCCTTCTCAGAGAGCTCGATATCCTTCATAATCTATAACAGCCAAACAAAAATCAACAATAGTCAGTAATCATTAATTCATTTAATTATGTCAAGAATTGAGACTAGAACCGAACCGATGGTGCTCAACATGGGGCCGCACCACCCCTCCATGCACGGGGTACTCCGGTTAATCGTCACTCTAGACGGGGAAGACATAGTTGACTGCGAGCCTGTTTTGGGCTATCTGCACCGCGGGATGGAAAAAATTGCCGAAAATCGCACCAACGTGATGTACGTGCCCTACGTCAGCCGCTGGGACTATGCGGAGGGGATGTTTAACGAAGCGGTAACAGTCAATGCACCCGAAAAGTTGGCGAATATTGCTGTCCCCAAACGGGCGAGTTACATTCGGGTAATCATGCTGGAGTTGAACCGGATTGCTAACCATTTGTTGTGGTTGGGGCCGTTTTTGGCGGACGTGGGGGCGCAAACTCCTTTTTTCTATACTATGCGCGATCGCGAGCCGATTTTAGATTTGTGGGAAGCAGCCACAGGTTATCGCATGGTGAATAATAACTATTTCCGCATCGGCGGAGTTGCGGCCGATTTGCCCTACGGTTGGGTAGATAAGTGCCAAGATTTCTGCGATTATTTGCTTCCCAAAATTGACGAGTACGAACGTTTAATTACCAACAATCCAATCTTCCGCCGCCGGATTGAAGGGCTGGGTACTATTTCTCGCGAAGAAGCGATTAACTGGGGACTTTCCGGCCCAATGTTGCGCGCTTCCGGCGTTAAGTGGGATTTGCGGAAAGTTGACCATTACGAATGTTACGACGACTTCGACTGGGAAGTTTGTACCGAAGCTGCTGGCGATTGTTTGGCCCGGTATGTGGTGCGGATTCGGGAGATGCGCGAGTCGGTTAAGATTATCTATCAAGCCTTGAAAGGACTCCCCGGTGGCTCTTACGAGAATTTGGAAGCGAAGCGCTTAGAAAGCGGGCCAAAATCTGAATGGAATGGTTTTGACTATCAGTTTATTGGCAAAAAAGTTGCGCCCACTTTTAAGATTCCCAAGGGCGAACATTATGTCCGCGTTGAAAGCGGCAAGGGTGAGTTGGGGATTTATATTATCGGGGATGATAGTGTGTTTCCGTGGCGCTGGAAGATTCGGACTGGGGATTTTAATAATTTGCAGATTTTGCCTCACATTGTGCGCGGTGTGAAGATTGCGGATTTGGTGGCAATTTTGGGGAGTATCGACATTATTATGGGCTCGGTTGACAGGTAGGTTTTGTCGGTTTTTATCTGAAAATTTAACCCGGTTTTTTTATGGAACCGGGTTGATTTTTTTTGAACCGCAGATAAACGCGGATAGATATCGATTAATTTTGGTGTTAACGTAGCTAAAATGTACCTTATTTCTCTCTTCTCTCTTCCTCTGTGCCCTCTGCGCCCTCTGCGGTTAATAAAAAAAAATCTCTCCTTCACAAATGAAATAACATCAACTTTGATTCGATAAATTATGAAAGTTCAGCAATCAGATATCAATGACAGTAACCCGGAACTCTGCGCTTTAATCTGCGAAAGAATTGCCGCCAGCCCCCAGCAGCGTATTACTTTTGCTGAATATATGGATTTGGCATTGTATCATCCGCAGCACGGATATTATAATAGCGATCGCCCGTCGATCGGCAAACAAGGCGATTTTATCACGTCGCCTCATTGGGGTGCTGATTTTGCGGAGGTTTTGGCAGAGCAGTTTGTGGAAATGTGGGAATTTCTCGATCGCCCTCAAAACTTCGCGATCGTAGAAATGGGCGCTGGGCGGGGAACTTTTGCAGCTAATGTGCTGCAATATCTGCAACGGCAACATCCCGACTTATTTAAAAATATAACATACATAATTGTTGAAATTTCGCCCAGACTTCAAGCGGAACAACGCCAAAGCTTAAGTGATATCAAGTGCGTTAAGTGGTGCAATTGGGATGAGATAGTTAATTCTTCAATTGTCGGTTGTTTCTTTTCTAACGAGTTAGTGGATGCTTTTCCCGTGCATCAATTCATTCTGGAAGAAGGGCAAGTAAGGGAGATTTACGTTGCCGCAGAAACCCCAAAAAATGAACAAAAAGAGATAAACTTTGTTGAAGTAATTGGCGAAGTTTCCACGCCTAAAATTGCCGAATATTTGGATTTTGTAAGCATCGATTTGTCGGCAAGTGTGTACGGGGAGGGTTATCGCAGTGAGGTAAATTTGGCGGCTTTGGACTGGATGAGTAGAGTTGCTCAAAAGTTGCAGCGGGGATATTTGTTAACTATTGATTACGGTTATCCGGCGCACCGCTATTACAATCCGAGGCGCAGGGAGGGGACGCTACAGTGTTATTATATGCACCGATATCACAATAATCCTTATATTAATGTGGGGCGGCAGGATTTAACGGCTCATGTTAATTTTACGGCGCTGGAAAGGCAGGGTGAATTGTGCGGTTTGGATGTGGTAGGGTTTACTCAGCAGGCTTTGTTTTTGATGGCGTTGGGTTTGGGCGATCGTATTGCTTCTCTGTCTACAAATGATGCGGAAGTATTGGATTTGGCAACGTTTTTGCGGCGCCGGGAGGCTTTGCATCAGTTGATCGATCCGATGGGTTTGGGCGGTTTTGGGGTTTTGGTGCAGTCTAAGGGGTTGAGGGAGGAGGAAAAGGGGAGAATTTTGAAGGGTTTGATGGTGCCTAATTAGGGCTTGCTGGATAAGTGCAGAAAGGTTACACGGCTTGGTTATGCGATCGTCCGATCAAGGAAAGTGTGCAAGATAAACAGGTAAAATAGTACAAAAGCCTTGCATCACCC
>JACJNV010000085.1 GCA_014695175.1 Microcoleus sp. FACHB-DQ6
CAATTCTCCTATTCAGCAGCATTGAGAAAATTATGCAGTGCGAATTGTGCGAGCGACAAATGGAAGCATTAACTGCCCATCACCTCATCCCCAAACAAAACACCAAGCGGAAAAACGAAGATCCAAGCCCGACAATCGACATTTGCTCCGCTTGTCACCGCCAGATTCACTCTCTATTTGACAACAAACACCTCGCCCAAGAGCTCAATACCCTGGAAAAGCTCAAACATGACCCTGAACTCCAGAAATTTGTCTCTTGGATTAAGAAACAAAAAACCGACAAACGCATTCAAGTACGCGGCAAAAAAGCTTGATCGCAGGGCCCGAACTCAGGTATATCGTCCTGAATGCAGTTACTCTCTCAAACCCGGTTTCTTCATAAATTTTTCGTTTCCCAACCCAAAATTTTGCAGCGCAGCCCGGTTTGTTTGCGTAAATCCTAGTATAGTGATTTACTTATTTGTAACAAGCTGCCAACTATTATCATGAACCTCACCTCCCTCGAACTCGCAAAAGACCGAGCCCGCATCTACAAAAACTACCTCCAAATGGAAATAGATGCCAAAGCTAACATCAACAAACTAGCTTTTTTAGACCGGGGCATTGAAAAATCTCCTTACCAACAACACATTAAAAACTATCCCGATTATCTCAAACAGAAACCCGACGGCTTAAAAGTAATTAGCTCTATTCCCGGCCCCAATAATCCCCTCAAACTTACCCCGTTTCCCAGCGTGGGAGAACTACCTCAAATTGACTCTCAAGCTTTAAATTTTCTCCACGCAGACATCAAAGAAGCCTGCGTTTGCGTTGGTACTTTTGTAGAGGGCAAAATTCAGGCGCAGTGGCTGGGAAAAAACGCACTTACAAATGCTGAGCAGTGGAGTGCCACTAAAATTATCGCACTCCTTAATATCGTCAGTCAAATAAATAGCAAATATCCCGACTGCGACATTGACAACTGCGTTGTTAGAGATGGCAACGGGCTGAGACACGATTTTTACTTTTACGACGTAGCAAAAGACATGATTAACTATGCCTCAAATATAGGAAGTTCAAACTCCTTAGCTGCGATGTTCAAACGCTTCGATACTCGCATAGGACTAGAGCAATGGCTGAAGAGCGCTACTGGCAATAACGACCTAATTTTTCGCGGCGATTACGGCGAAATTCCTTATCTCAACAACCCCAAAATCTTCGATCTCACCAAAAAACAAGTGCTGCTAAGTGCCGCATTAAACAGCACCAAACAAAAAAATTCTGTATCTGCTTATGACTTGACCAGGCTAATTTCCATGTTAGGATGGCACTTCCATATCGAACAGCGATCGCGCATGAAAGCATCTCAGTGGAACAGCTTAGAAAGCATTGTCAGAGCAATGGGACATGACAGCGCTCGATATGTGGACGTAGCAATTAAAACTTTGGGGATGGAGAGCCTTATCACTTCTCCAGTAATTATCTCAAAATTGGGTTACGGACTGAGCTCGATCAGGGGAACCCTAGAAACAGTTTATGTGGCTTTAGTGCGGTTTGTTGACGAGCGGCCCAAGGCGGCGGGAAAGCCGGCAAAACTCAGAACTTTAGCCATGAGTTTGCGGGCAGAAAAAGCTGTAGGCGGTTCCAGCAGTGTCGATCGCTTGGCGATCGAACTCGACGCCAGATTCTGCGCCGAAGTCACGGAAATTCTCCGCCGGTTGTTTGCGGAAGAATTTTAAACGCGGGCGATCGACTAATTAGAAAGTCGGTGGAACTTGCGGTAAAGCATCCTCTCCACCGGCTTTCCTCCCCGCAAATGTTGCTCAGTTATTGCCGCAACTTCTTCAGGGCAAACGCCATTGTACCAAACCTCTTCTGGCAGCACCAACACCATCGGCCCGTTGCCGCACTGTCCCAAACAACTGCTAGCAACAACTTCAACTTCTGAGGGCGACAATTTCTGAAAAGCTGCCAGTACCTTTGCTGAATTTTGCTTGCGACAAGTGCGGTTTTGACAAACAAGAACTTGCCTAGAAGATTGGATAATTTTCATATTTTTTACTTGACATTCTGCTACATATATGCTATTTTTTTATCATGGGAATAGGTGCGCGCATATACGCCCAGATTTTATATAGGCCCAGATTTTAAGGTGCGCCGCAGCGCACCCTACGGTTAATCTGGTGACAAGCCTTTGGAAGCCAACCATTGTCGATCGAACAAACGCGACTGATACCGAGCCCCGCCGTCGCAGAGTACCGTAACAATCGTATGTCCGGGCCCCATTTGCTTCGCCAACGCCACGGCCGCCGCCACATTAATCCCCACAGAACCGCCCATAAACAGCCCTTCTTTCCTCAGCAGTTGGTAAATCACCCGGACAGCTTCAGTATCGTGAATTTGGATGGCGTCATCTACCGGGGCATTCTCCATATTTGCAGTCACGCGGGTGGTGCCAATTCCCTCAGTAATCGAACTACCTTCAGTCTTAATTTCCCCAGTTTTGAAATAACTGTAAAGCCCGCTGCCCATCGGGTCTGCCAAGACAATTCTAACAGCAGGATTTTTTTCTTTCAAAAACATTGCTACGCCAGCAAAAGTGCCGCCAGTTCCAGTAGCTGTTACCCAAGCATCAATTTTCCCATTTGTTTGTTCCCAAATTTCCGGCCCAGTTGTCTCGTAATGAGCTCGGCGGTTGGCTAAATTGTCAAACTGATTTGCCCAGACTGCATTCTCCATTTCCGAAGCCAATCTTCCCGACAATTTGACATAATTATTTGGGTCTTTGTAAGGAACAGCGGGAACAGTCCGAACTTCAGCGCCCAAGGTTTTCAAAGCATCGATTTTTTCTTGAGATTGGTTATCGGGAATCACGATCAAACATTTGTAACCTTTAGCGTTGCAAATGTGGGCCAAACCGATGCCAGTATTGCCGGCAGTGCCTTCAACAACAGTGCCGCCCGGTTTCAGCAAGCCTTTTTCTTCTGCGTCTTTGATGATGTAAAGAGCGGCCCTATCTTTAACGGAACCGCCGGGATTAAGAAACTCTGCTTTGCCGAGAATTTCGCAGCCAGTTTCATCGCTGAAGCTGTTTAAGCGAATTAGTGGTGTGTTGCCGATTGTGCCTACAAAGCCGTTTTTAATATCCATATTTTTTGCGTGTTTGCATCCTATTATTAATTTTTACAATAAGTTGATATTTATTGCTACCAGTTCTACCAAATCTTGATCATATTGAGTACGAATCCGGGCAAAACGGGGTCGCAGCTAACTGTAGCCGGATTCTCCAAACATTCTTCTGGCAAACCGGGACGGTAAATATAAACTCTGCGATTTTTGCGATCAATTAACCAGCCTAACTGCACTCCTGGTTCTCTCATATATTCTTGCATTTTTTCTTGCAATGGCTTGAGATTGTCAGAAGCCGACCTCAGTTCTACTACAAAATCCGGGCAAATAGGGGCAAATTTTTGCTTTTGTTCGGGTGACAAAGCATTCCATCTTTCCAATTTAATCCAAGCAGCATCCGGCGACTTTTCTGCACCTGTTGACAGAGTAAATCCTGTACTCGAAGTAAACGCTAAACCAGTACCATTTTGTTCTGCCCAAACCCACAGGGGCCCAAATATATTACCTTCTCGGTTTCCCGTCTCCGAACCAGTAGGGGGCATAATTAGCAATTCTCCCGATTTGTTGCGTTCAATGCGTAACTCACTATTGATTTGACAGAGCTCGAAAAACTCGTCGTCTGTCATTTGCAATTTTGGCGGTATTCGCAACACAATTGTTGATGACAGCATTTTGCCTTTCCTCAAATCTAAAGTGTTTACACAAGATTGCACAATTTCTTTGTTTGTAGTGAGGACTTTAGTCCTAAAAAATCAGGATTAAAGACTCAAGTCCTAACTACAAACTGGTTGAACAGGCGAATTATAGAGGTAAGGTGTGCACTGCACACCTTACATAATTAGGTTCTGCGTCCAGGAATGTTAAACCTATTTATTCGGCTGAGGAGTCATCCGCAAATAAGGCTTAATCGGCGTATAACCTTTAGGAAATTTTTCTTCCAACTCTTTCGGGTCGGTAATCGAAGGTACGATTACGCAATCGTCGCCGTCTTTCCAATCAACCGGAGTCGCAACGCTGTATTTGTCGGTAAGTTGCAAGGAATCAATTACTCGCAAAATTTCATTAAAATTCCGACCAGTGCTCGCCGGATAAGTAATGCTCAAACGCAATTTCTTTTGCGGGTCAATCACAAAAACTGTGCGGATTGTTAAGTTGTTCAGCGAGTTGGGATGGATCATGTCGTAAATGTCGGAGACTTTACGATCGCCATCTGCTAAAATCGGATAATTGAGGGTGACGTTTTGAGTTTCCTCAATATCTTTAATCCAGCCCATGTGAGAATCCACATCATCGACGCTGAGGGCAATGGTTTTAACGCCACGCTTTTCAAATTCAGACTTTAGACGGGCCACTGCACCGAGTTCTGTGGTGCAAACTGGAGTATAGTCTTTCGGGTGGGAAAACAACACGACCCAGCTATCCCCAGCCCAGTCGTAGAAATTGATTTCGCCTTCAGACGAAGCTTGGGTAAAGTTGGGAACTGTATCGCCTAATCGCAGAGTCATAACTGATTTCCTCTAATTTTATTTAAGGACTGTTCCTTATCATGCCATAATTGCCCGGTTTCTCGATCGAGCTGTAAAGGATTCTAAACTTTTTGGTCGATCGATCGGCAATTCCACTACTGTAATGTATGTGTGGCTTCTAACGCTAAATTTTCTTGCTATGCTTTACTTTCTGCTGAAGGCAATACAGCCTATTTTAGTCCCGCTGTGTTTTGTGTCCGCCTGGGGCATAGTTTTTTTGCTGTGTTTGAGTGTCGGGCGTACTGTCACCGACTCCCTGCGTCGAGCTCAGCGGATGCACCAAATTCCTTGTGCTAACTGCGTATTTTTCACCGGCGACTACCACCTCAAGTGTCCCGTTCAGCCTACGATAGCTTTATCTGAAGATGCGATCGACTGTCCTGATTATCGAGGGCATTCGGGAATTTACGGTTAAAAAATCCGACCGCCGCTTTACATATTTCTTAACATCTCTGGCTCTTTCAATTAAACTTAAGTTGTGGTAAAGAGATTTTCAGGAGAGGGGAAAGAATGCTAATTCAAAAGCTAAATGCCTGCGATGAGTTTATTGCTGGCGACGGTACTCAACTGCGAGAATTGCTGCATCCAGACAAACAAGCTGTGGATTTGCGTTACAGTTTAGCCCACGCCACTTTGCCACCGGGACAAACTTCTGCGCTGCACTCCCTGACAACTTCTGAAGTTTACTACATCCTCAGCGGCGTTGGAGAAATGCACATTGACGACGAAAATCAATTCGTGGAAGCTGGAGATGCAGTTTACATTCCCCCACACGCCAAGCAGTTTATTTACAACTGTGGCACAGAGCCATTAATATTTATTTGTATCGTCGATCCCGCGTGGCGAAAGGAAGACGAGACAATTTTCCAGTAATTTTCTAGTTTTTCTCCTTTTAGGCTCGTTACCCGGCTCTGCCCGGTAACGCCTATCTCGAAGCTCTGCCTCTAGTGAAAAAAACATCACAAACCGAAAATTTATTTTAACAACAACAGCACCCAGCCATATGTACCGAGTGATTTCCTCTTTTTTCAACTTCGATGTGGAGTTGCAATAATCCTCGGATTCAGTTGCATTGCTCCCCTCTAATTAGTTGAGGAAGTATCAGCTTTGTTGGTGGGTGCTGCTATTGTTTTTTGATGAGACAGATGTGAGATTAAACAGCGTTTTTACTCCTTAGATTCTATTGTGAACTTCGCTGTGGTATCTAGAGGTTGTATCTGTCAGAGAAGCTTTTTGTTCGCTTCATATTATTAATTTAGCACCTTCTTTTAGAAGCGCAAGTACCTGCAACTAAACTTTACATTTTTAGAAGTAACTGCGGATAATTATGAAGTTAAATTAAGCATTGAGCTTTCTAGCTGCTCAGCTAAAATAGTAGAGTTCGGCTGTGCTTGCTGCTGGGAGAAACGGCATAATATTTGTATGAAAACAACCAAACTCATCAAAATGTGCGCCTTATCGATCGGCATCTTCCTGCTGTGCAGCAGTGCAGTAACAGCGCAAACGACGGCGAACCCTCAACCTGGGCAGACTTACACTAACCAAGAGATTCTGCAACAGTTGGTAAAGGCAAAAGTCGTGTATCTGGGAGAAACTCACGATAGCGCGGAAGACCATCAAGCTCAACTGGCGATTATCCGAGAAATGCAGCGGCAAAATCGGAAAATTGCGATCGCGATGGAAATGTTTCAGCGTCCCTTTCAAAGCGCGATCGACAACTACTTAGCAGGTAAACTGACTGAACAGCAATTAGTCGAGCAAACAGAGTACGATCGCAGATGGCGCTTTCCCTGGGAATCTTACGCCCCCATTTTGCGGTTTGCCAAAGAAAATCAACTACCCGTCCTCGCCTTAAATACACCATCCGAAGTAACGAGAAAAGTTGCCAGTCAAGGTTTAGAAAGCCTCACAGCCGAGGAAAAAAAGCACATTCCGCCAATATCGGAAATTCGCACCGACAACGCCGAATACCGGCAACTGCTGCTAGAAGTTTTCCAGCAACACCAAAAGGCAGCACAGGGAAATAGTACGGCTTTTGAAAGATTCTTGCAAGCCCAAGTTTTGTGGGACGAAACTATGGCGGAAAAAATAGCTGAATTTGTCAAAGCAAACCCCGACTATCAAGTTGTGGTGTTGGCGGGGAAAGGACACATTATTTACGGTTACGGCATTCCCAGTCGCGTCGAGAGGCGTTTGGGAGTCGGGAATGTAAAAATGCGATCGGTTTTACTCAATTCCAGTGACAATCCTGTTTTGTCGGCAGATAGACCCATTGCTGACTTTGTTTGGAATCACTCGAAATAGTACAATTATACGCGGCAACAATAATCAGGAAAAAATCAATGACAAACAGACCAAAAATACTCGCATTTGCCGGAAGTACCCGGGAAGCATCCTATAACAAACTGCTGGTAAAAGTTGCGGCGGCTGGGGCTACTGCGGCGGGTGCAGAAGTTACTTATGTAGATTTGCGCGATTTGCCGATGCCGCTATTTGACGAAGATTTGGAAGCAAAAGAGGGAATGCCAGAAAATGCCCGGAAATTGAAGGAATTGATGGTAGCGCATGACGGGTTTTTGATAGCTTCCCCTGAGTATAACAGTTCAGTTACGCCTGTGTTGAAAAATGCGATCGATTGGGTATCGCGCCCAGCACCGGGTGAACCGGGATTGGTGGCATTTACTGGCAAAGTAGCGGTAATTATGAGTGCTTCCCCAGGCGGAATGGGCGGTTTGCGGGGATTAGTGCATTTGCGATCGATCCTGGGGAATATTAACGTATTGGTACTCCCGGATCAGAAAGCAATTCCCCAAGCTTTTGAAGCATTTAATGCTGACGGTACGATGAAAGATCCCAAACAGCAGGACGCTGTTGAAAATCTCGGTGCTAAGTTGTCTAATGTGCTGTCGAAATTAATCGCATGAGGCAATAAATTCATTTTGCAGTAGGGACACAGAAATGTTGTGTCCCAATCCCAGCATCTGTTATTTTGATGGCTGCATCAAGTGCGCTCGCCTCGCAGAATTGCTACGATCGTAGTTGATTGGCTGTTATTCTCACCCCCAAATTAACATGACATTCACCACATACCCAAAATCAGCACCTCCTAAAACCAGCAGCCCGGCTTGAGAATTGCACTTAGAAAATCATGCCTCTGGTGAATCCGTGAAATTGTAATATCGAGATTAGTTCGATCGCAAACCGCATAATTTTCTGAGTTTCTTCCCAGGTTTATTCTTGTATCTTCCCACAGGCTAACTCTTCGGCATAGCCAATATACCACTCATCTACTTTTTCCAACACCGCAGTAAATCTCTTTACCCTTGTGCCTCTACTTGAAAACGGGTATAATTTTATTAGCGAGAAATAATAGCTAGTGGAAAAGTTACCACAAATTGTACCAGCACCGCATCACCCGATCGACGTAAAACAAAACCACCCGATCGCAGATTGGCAGAAATCGACGAGAGTAGGCATACTTGAACCATCGGTCATCGGTCGGTATATTTCTTCCCAACAGCACGGCAGGCCTGGGAGACTCCTCCGTCACGCCTGCCCTGCCGTTTTATTTAATAATTGTTCGATTTCCTACGGCATAGCTTCGCTTCACCTAAATTACCCCATTTTTTTCTT
>JACJNV010000086.1 GCA_014695175.1 Microcoleus sp. FACHB-DQ6
GGTGTTGGCTTAGATGGAGAAAAGTGGGTTAATTATCTCGAACAATATTCTGATGTGGTGGAACAGTTAATAAAGTTAACTCCAAATAAACGTCGCTTTTATCAACAAGGTATGCGGGCTGCAACCCTGATTCGGTCTATCTCGTAGGCCTCTTTGTCACCCCCCCAGCCAACAAGCCTTCGTCTCTGACACCGGGAGTGCCACCAAATCTCTCTATCTGTCTGGCGTGAATACTTAAAAACATACTTGTGCTGAGAAAATTAGAAGTTGGCAAGGCGACGGTAAACGTCATTTCTTTCGCGTTCTGAATCTAGATATGCTTGCCATGCTTTGGATTCTAGTTTTTGCTGTTCCTCAGTCTTTAATGAACGAACAAATTCAAGCACTTTCAGCAGCACGGGTTCTGCTACTTGGTCTAGTTATTGAAGAAGTTAACCTTTTGCAGTCATAGTTTTTTCTAAATATCTGACAACCAGTTTACAACTTATTGTAGCTTGGTTGATTTAGATACCAGACTTCTTGAAGAAGTCCGGTATCTCGCCTTCAGGAATTATACCCAATATTTCTTAGCCCCCCTCTGCCCCGACTTTTTTTGTATAGTAGCGGTTTCAACCGCCGATCAATCTTTGATATTCTGCCACCCATTCCACGATCGCCTCAGTCAATCCATCTAAGGTATATTCTTTGGCTTCCACATCTAACTTACCCAATAAATTTTGGCAGCTTTTGGAAGTTTCCGGGCCGATGGATGCGATGCAAACGCTTTCCAACCAATCCTTAGACAGGGACAATTTTGGGCTTTGTTGTATGAGATTGCAAAAGTTATGTACGGTTTTGGAACTGGCAAATGTTATGATATTTACGGCTTGATTTTGGAGTGCGGATAGGGCGATCGGATCGATAGTTTCGGGACAGCAAGATTGGTAAGCTGGCACTTCTATTACTTGCGCTCCTTTGGCGGTGAATTCTTTAACTAAAACTTCTCTGCCGCCGCTTTCTACTCGGGGAAATAGAATCTTGCAGTTTTGCAAGTTATCGGGGAAGTTTTCCACTAGGGAATCGGCGACAAAGTTCGGGGGAATAAAGTCTGGTTTTAGAGAGTGCGCTCGCAAACTTTCTGCTGTTTTTTTGCCCACAACTGCGATTTTAATACCAAACAAGCTGCGGGCGTCTTTGCCTTTTGCTTGTAATCGTTGAAAAAAGCAGTCTACAGCGTTGTGGGAAGTGAGAATTAACCAGTGAAAGCTTGACAATTGTGCGATCGCACTGTCTAATGGTTCCCAAGTGGACGGCGGCCCAATTACCAAGGCGGGCATTTCGATAACGCGGGCTCCTTGTTGCTGGAGTCGATCGCTAAATTCAGCCGACTGAGAAACAGATCGCGTGACTAAAATGGTTTTTCCTGCTAGTGGCAATTTGCTATTATGAGTGGTGACAGGTGTATCGATCATATTTGTGCTTTCTGGCTGGATTAAATATTCGCGCAATCTCACTACTTCCCCAATTACGATCACGCAAGGCGAGAGAGATTGACCTGCTGTTTGCTGTACAATGTTGGAGAGAGTGCCCAGCCAAATTTGCTGTTCAAGGCGGGCGCAATCTCGGATAATGGCGATCGGAGTTTCAGGCGATCGTCCGTGCTTTTGCAATTGCCAGACGATCTCGCTCAGATTTCGCCCTCCCATCAATATTACCAAAGTTTCTATCTGCACTAATGCTTCCCATTCCAGAGCATCCGGTTCGTGGGCGCTCATCACTGCAAAACAGCGGCTCATCACCGGATCGGTGAGGGGAATTGCTGCTAGTAAAGGTGCGGATAGGGCGGAGGAAATTCCGGGTATTACTTCAAACTCGCAGCCCGCTGTTTTTAATGCTTGAATTTCGGAACTGGAGCGACCAAAAATAAACGGATCGCCGCTTTTTAGCCGCACGACTTGTTTTCCTAATTTGCAATGTTCTACCAGCAAACGGTTAATTTCTTGCTGCTGGGTGGAAGGTTTGCCTCCGCGTTTCCCGACTTCTATTTTCCGACAATTTGCTGGGATTAATTCGAGTTGCGGGATGTCGATTAGAGCGTCATAGATTAAGACTTCGGCTTGGGATAGCAGTTTGTGCGATCGCACTGTCATCAAGTTACAATCTCCGGGTCCCGCACCGACTAGATAAACTTTCCCTTTTTGGTTTTTCACAATTCCTCCTCGATAGTATAGTTTTATGAATATTGCTAGCCTGTAGTAAGACGCGCCGAGGCGCACCCTACGGTATACTCAGCAGTTTATTGTATAATAAAAGGTATTTATGCAGATTATCATCATCACGGCCGCCGATGCAAATTACTTTGAATTGGTGCAAGGTACTATTTTATCGGTGCGGGAAAAACCCGAGGGTGAAAATGTGGCGATCGGCTTTTTCGATCTAGGCTGCACTCCCGAACAGTTGCAGTGGCTGGAAACACAAGTTAATATCATTCAAAAGCCGGATTGGGACTTTGACTTTCCTGGCAGAAATGAAGCTCCCGAGCATTTAAAAGGACTGTTAGTTAGACCTTGTTTGCCAAAATACTTTCCCAATTTTGATACAGCGGATTCCAGGTTTATGAAGTACAGTAGCAGCAGCTTGTAAACCAGTTTTTAAAGTGCTTAATATTAACCCGCGTCAAGCGCCGTAGCTAGTAAAACATCAACCATCT
>JACJNV010000087.1 GCA_014695175.1 Microcoleus sp. FACHB-DQ6
AAGCCAGTGCGCTTAGCACGCGGGCGAAACTTTTGCGTTCTATCATATAGCGCAGGGCGAAAACTTTTGGCTCTTATCATACTTTTAACCATTTACAAAACCGGGATGCTCCCAAGAATTGGCACGTTATTGTGAAGCAAATTGAGTCGATCGGCACTCGCTTGACGGATGCGGCTAAGTCTGCATGGAACGCGCTGACGGCGTTGTTTGACAAGTCTCACAGCGATCGCGGGGATTCGTAAAAGGGCCAGCCGGGGGTTTGGAACTCCCAGCGGGTTGTTAGGGTTGCTAGCTTTGGAATTAATTCCAAAGCTAATGGCGATCGTCCGTGCATTTGCATTCAGCAGAAGTTTCAGGCATACTGCATAATTAAAAAGCTTTATTTTTAGTCCACAACCCCCAATTATGAGAACTTACTACTGCGGCGAACTGCGAAGCGAACACATCGGAGAGACTGTCACCCTTTACGGCTGGGTGGATCGCCGCCGCGATCATGGCGGGGTGATTTTTCTGGATGTGCGCGATCGATCGGGTATTGTGCAAATTGTCAGCGATCCTGAACGCACCCCCGATTCCTATCACGGGGCTGAGGCTTTACGCAGCGAATACGTGGTTAAAATTACTGGGCGAGTCACCAACCGCCCCGAAGATTCCCTCAACCCGAAATTGCCTACGGGTGAGGTGGAAATTTATGCTGACGAAATTGAGTTGTTAAATGCGGTTCGCAAACAGTTACCGTTTCAGGTGGCGACGGCGGAAAACGAAAGCGTGCGGGAAGATTTGCGGCTGAAATATCGCTATTTGGACTTGCGGCGCGATCGTATGAGTCGCAATTTGCAGCTTCGCCACCAAGTTGTGAAAGCTATGCGCCGCCATTTGGAAGATGTGGGAGGTTTTATTGAAGTTGAAACACCGATTTTAACGCGATCGACTCCTGAAGGTGCGAGAGATTATTTAGTGCCCAGCCGCGTCAATTTGGGCGATTGGTACGCTTTGCCGCAGTCGCCGCAGTTGTTCAAACAATTGTTAATGGTTTCGGGTTTGGACAGATATTATCAAATTGCCCGCTGCTTCCGCGATGAAGATTTGCGCGCCGACAGACAGCCGGAATTCACACAATTAGACATGGAAATGAGTTTCATGTCTTTAGAAGAAGTTATCGAATTAAACGAAGGTTTAGTCTCCCAGATTTTCCAAAGTGTCAAAGGCGTAGAATTGCCTCGTCCTTTTCCGCGCTTGACTTACGCAGAAGCAATGGATCGCTACGGTAGCGACAAACCGGATACTCGCTTCGGTATGGAATTAGTCGATGTTTCCGATTTGATGAAAGATTCGGGATTTAAGGTATTTTCCGGGGCGGTTGCTGCGGGCGGAATTGTGAAAGTTTTGCCGATTCCGGGCGGGAATGATGCGATTTCTAACGTGCGGATTAAACCGGGTCCCAAAGGCGATTTGTTTAAGGAAGCCAGCGAAGCGGGTGCGAAGGGATTGGCTTACATCCGCGTGCGCGATAATGGCGAAATTGATACGATCGGCGCTATTAAGGATAATTTGACGGAAGCGCAAAAACAGGAATTGCTCGATCGCACGGGCGCGCAACCAGGTCATTTGTTGTTATTTGCAGCAGCCGACGCGACAACTGTCAATAAGACTTTAGATAGATTGCGTTTGTTCGTGGGTAACGAATTGGGATTGATTGACAAAGACAAGATGAATCTGCTGTGGGTGACAGATTTCCCGATGTTTGAATGGAACGCTGACGAGAAGCGTTTGGAAGCATTGCATCACCCGTTTACTGCGCCGCATCCCGACGATATTAACGATTTGAAAACTGCGAGAGCTCAAGCTTACGATTTGGTGTTAAACGGTACAGAAATCGGCGGCGGTTCTCTGCGGATTTATCAGCGGGAAGTTCAGGAAAAGGTGTTTGAGGCGATCGGCTTATCGACTGAGGAAGCTTACAATAAGTTTGGCTTTTTGTTGGATGCGTTTGAGTATGGAACTCCGCCCCACGGAGGGATTGCTTACGGTTTGGATCGGTTGGTGATGCTGTTGGCTGGTGAGGAATCGATTCGCGATGTGATTGCGTTTCCGAAGACGCAGCAGGCGGGTTGTTTGCTGACGAATGCGCCGGCTGCGGTGGATGAGAAGCAGTTGAAGGAGTTGCAAGTGCGATCGACTTATACGCCCAAGTCATAAGTATGTAAAATACCTTGACCATTCTCAATAATCCTTTCAGGGCGGGTTCGCGTGCCCACCGCACAATAAAATTCATCTGTTGTGGAACAGGCATCTTGCCTGTTCTTGAGAATGGTGCAAGATGTGTGATAAAATAGAGTTAGAACAAAAAAAGTTTTCGTATTAACACTTTTTTTAACGGCTATGGCAATAATTACGATTCAAGTTGATGAAAATATTAAGACAGCTTTTGAAGAAGCTAGTCCTAAGACTCAGCAAGAGTTAAGTTCGATTATTCAATTGTTTTTTAGACAAAATTTACACAATAAAACATTAACGCAGGTGATGGCAGAAATTTCCGATCGGGCTATGCAGCGAGGCTTAACGCCTGAAATTTTACAAGACATTTTAGCAGATAATAATGACGAATAGATTTGTCATTGATACGAATGTTTTAATCAGTGCTTTACTGTTTAAAACCTCAGTCCCATTTCGGGCGATTGAGTTGGCAGAGACACAAGGAATAATTTTATATTCTGAAACGACTTTAAATGAATTAGAGCAAGTTTTGAATCGTAAAAAGTTTAACAAGTATCTTTCTTTGGAAGATAGGCAGTTATTTTTACTAAAATTTATCAGTTCATCCCAATTAGTTTCTATTACAGAAAACATCACTGTTTGTCGAGATGAAAAAGATAATAGATTTTTAGACTTGGCTGTTAGTGGTAATGCCAATGTAATTGTTACGGGGGATTGGGATTTATTGGTATTAACTCCTTTTCAAGGAGTGGAAATTGTTACTCCCGATATGTTTATTGAGAGATTTAGTTAATGCCATAATTACATGGCACGTCTTTAGACTAAAAACACTATAATTATCATAGATGTCCTTGCGTTTCCGAAGACGCAGCAGGCGGGTTGTTTGCTGACGAATGCGCCGGCGGGGGTGGATGAGAAGCAGTTGAAGGAGTTGCAAGTGCGATCGACTTATACGCCCAAGTCATAATTATGAAACACCTTGACAATTTAACCATTCATAGGTTCCGAGGTCTGCAAGATTTGAACTTGCAGGGTTTGGGCCAAATTAACATATTGGTGGGCGGGAATAACTCAGGAAAAACCAGTGTTTTAGAGGCGATCTCAACCTATTGTCGCCCCTTAGATATTGGAGAATGGCTGAAAACAGCAGAGCGTCGAGAAATCAAGGCTTCTCCCACGCTTCCATTAAATGCTTTCAAATGGTTATTTCCTCAAAAAAATGAAGTACCTAAACCCATTCTTTACGTAGGAGAAACCTATATTTCTGGGAATGGTAGCTTCCAAGTTGTAGAATCTAGAGCAATCTACAACCAGATGGAACTGCTATATCAATCAGAAAAAGATCTGGAAGATAGTGCTGAAGATTGGCTAGAATCTTATGACTATACTGAATATAAGAGTTCGCACGGTGCTGAAATAGAACTCAAAGCAATATTTCGGGATCCACCAGGAGGTGATGCACGTGTCTTGGGTCGTGAATTCTCAAAAAAAATTGAATTATGGTCTAATCAAAGGCTGAGTAGAGGTGATTTCCGCAAACATCACTTCTACCCAGAATTGCCAATTGATATGGTAACACCTGTTTCTCACAGGCAGGAAAAATTAGAGTCCTATCTTCTGTCACAGGCAATACTAAGGGGATTAAAAAATGAGGTAATTAAATTACTTCAGATTGTCGATGTAGAAATAATTGACTTGGAAATTTTGTCACTTGAAGAACCTCGCCCTAGTATCTATATCAATCATAAATTATTAGGATTTTCACCTTTAAGTGCTTTTGGTGATGGAGTGCGGCGTTTGCTATTCATTGCTTTATCTATGGCCAAAGTCCGAGGTGGAGTTTTACTAATTGATGAAATAGAAACAGCAATTCATACTGAAGCACTTCGCAGTTCCTTTGCTTCGATTGTGCAGTGGTGCAAGCTGATGGATGTGCAGTTATTTGCAACGACGCACAGTTTAGAAGCGATTGATGCGATGTTGGATGCTAGCGATGCGGAGACGGACTTAGTTCTTTATCGTTTAGAGAAACGGGAGTCACAAACTAAAGCAGTTAGAATAGAACGGGAAAGATTGCAAAGATTGCGGGAGGATTTGGGTCAGGAGGTGCGCGTGTGAAATACGCCATTATTGGAGTAGAAGGACCTCACGACCAGGCATTTACAGGCAAGGTTCTCAAGCTTTTGGGTTTTAAAGATTTTCGAGAAGAGTTGAAAGGATTAAAGTCCGATTTAGACCCCTTCTGGCGCAAGTTTATTCCCGTTTATCCCAAAAAAGGAAACTTGTACAAACGTCTTGATATGCCTTCTATTCTGTTTAATGATACTATCTCAGTCGCAATTTATGCAGGTGAAGGAAGCAACCTTGTTACTAACTTAAATGATATTTTATCCGCCAATCCTGAGTATCAAACAAACTTGGCGGCATTTGGCATAGTTGCTGATTGTGACAAGTCAAATCCCGCTCAAGTTGTTGTAAAATATAGTAATTGCTTCCGAGAATACTTTCCTAATTTTCCCACCCAAGCAGGTGTTGTAGACCACATCAATATCCCCAGAACAGGAATTTATGTGTTGCCAGATAATGCTTCACAAGGTGTGCTTGATACTTTGCTGTGCAGGTGCGGAGAGATAGCTTATCCCGCGTACATGGAGAAAGCTAGTTCCTATCTAAATGAGTTTTCTGAGTCAGATAGAAAATCTTTAAAGTGGAAAAATTTTGATCCAGAAAAAGCTTTAGTTGCTACTGTTGTCAGTGTTCTCAAACCGGGGAAAACTAATACCACAAGTATTGCTGATAATAATTGGGTCAGCGAACAGACAAAGCAGCAGGTTCCTGCTTTGGCAAATTTTATTAAGTTTTTGAGCCAACTTTTGGAAGTGAGTTAATGGACGATCGCACTTCACAAAAAAAGTGCGATCGCCCTCAAAGATTACTCTTTCCAGTAACGGGTTAAAATCCGAATTACCTCACCCGCTAGAGGCGATGGTAGAGGCGGGCTCCATTCCCCAACTTCTGCAAAACCTAAAACGTGCAACAGATTAACGATGCTGTCTACCGCTTTGGGAACGCCACACAACAGCAAACGAATCGGTTGCTTACCTTGAGGTACATCAGGAATTTCTTCCCGGAGCAGTTCGGGAACTGACTTTGGCGGTGATATCATAGAGTTTGAATTACACGAATAGTGGAATTGCGATCGCCCTCAAGTTTTCCAGGCCAGGGGCGATCGCTTTTCCGTTTGTACATCCTGAGTCTAGTTCATTCACTGCCGGCTGTCAATCGCTACGACAAAATAAATGGTCGCAGCGACAACTTAAGGGAGAGTCAAGGTTGCAGAATGGTAACATCAGCTTGCAAAGTTATGGCTAGCAGTTGAGCATCAGCAGTGATCCGTTGGAAATTGGCAGTTGTGATGGCCGATCGCAATATCAGCAATAAAGAATTGGCTGCTTTAATTGGGATGCACCCCACTTCTGTGTCTAAAATCAAAACCCGCCGCCGACTCACCAGAATTGACGAAGCAACTCTCAGCGCTTTGTGCAGAGCACTGAACTGTCAGCCGGGAGATCTCATGGTTTATGAAGAGGAAAATCCCGATGACTAAAGAAAAATATTCTTGTGGGGTGGGCTTCTAGCCCGCCCCTAAAGGGATTATGCCAATGGTGAAAGATATCTGTTTAACCCTAAACATTTGCGTTACCTTAGTTGACTACAACTTGTACCGCACTCCCTAACTAAATTCATGCTTTCCCGCATCAAAGAAGTAGCCGCCACCCTAGCACCCCGCTTAATCGAAATTCGCCGCCACATCCACTCCCACCCCGAACTCAGCGGCCAAGAATATCAAACCGCCGCCTACGTAGCCGGAGTTCTCGCTTCCAGCGGAGTCCGCGCGATCGAAGGAATCGGCAAAACAGGAGTCCTCGGCGAACTCAAAGGCAACAGCAGCGAGTCCCGCTGGCTGGCAATTCGCACCGATATGGACGCTTTACCGATTCAAGAACGCACAAACTTAGAATTTGCTTCCCGCAACGAGGGAGTCATGCACGCCTGCGGCCACGACATCCACACCACCGTCGGTTTGGGCGCAGCCATGATATTGTCTCAGCTAGGCGAAAAATTGCCCGGTCACGTCCGCTTCTTGTTTCAGCCGGCGGAAGAGATTGCCCAAGGTGCTCAATGGATGATTAAAGATGGGGCGATGGAAGATGTTGACGGCATCCTCGGAGTGCACGTTTTTCCGACGATTCCCGGCGGTTGCATCGGTATTCGCCACGGGGCACTGACGGCGGCGGCAGATGACATAGAATTGATTGTGATGGGCGAATCCGGCCACGGTGCGCGTCCCCACGAGGCGATCGACGCAATTTGGATTGCTTCTCAGATAATTACCACTTTGCAGCAGGCAATTAGCCGCACGCAAAATCCTTTGAGGCCACTGGTTTTGACGATCGGGCAAATTAACGGCGGACGAGCGCCGAACGTGATTGCCGATCGAGTAAAATTGCTGGGAACAGTGCGATCGCTGCATCCCGAAACCCACGAAAAACTGCCGGCTTGGATCGAACAAATTGTTTCTAGCGTTTGCGCGACTTACGGCGCTAAGTACGAACTCACCTACAAGCGCGGCGTGCCGGGAGTCCAAAACGACCCAAAACTCACGCAATTAGTCGAAACTGCGGCTTTAGAAGCTTTAGGTCGATCGCGCGTCCAAATTTTACCAGAACCATCCCTGGGCGCCGAAGATTTTTCGATGTACTTAGAACACGCACCGGGAACCATGTTTCGCTTAGGAGTGGGACTGACTGACAAACCGAACTATCCCCTCCATCACCCGCAATTTGAGGTCGATGAAGCAGCCATCGTGACGGGCGCTGTCACCTTAGCCTATGCCGCCTACCAATATTGGAAACAGCATCCAGGTTCACACTAATAGTCTTCGACGTATGGGTGGTCAGCTAACTAATCGTAGGCTGCTTAGCCGGAAAATTGTTTTGTCTCTGGTAATAACATTCAGCCCTGACCCACCCTACAATAACTACAAAAACTAATTTAGAAAATTTTATGAACCTAGATTTCGATCGATTCTGCGATGCCTGCAACCCCAGTCACTCCCTCATGTTGGGCTATGCCGAAGATCGGCGCTACTACATTGATTTTGCTGAGGTGCGCGGCGGAAAAGTTATTAACATACTCAAACGGACAATTACCCGTCTGGCACGAGATAAACCGACTTGCCAATTGTTTACCGGACATATTGGTTGTGGCAAGTCTACTGAATTGTCGCGATTGGAAAAAGAGTTGACAGATGAGGGGTTTCATATAGTTTACTTCGAGTCAACACAAGACCTCGATGAAATGGATCTCGATTTGACGGATATCATGTTAGCGATCGCACGGCGAGTCACCCAAAGCTTGGAAGAGGGCAAAATTTCCTTGCAGCCCCAGGGCTTTAAAGAATTCTTAAAAAATAGTTGGGATTTTTTACAAACCCCTGTGACCTTAGAAGCTGAAGGAGAACTTTTTGGCAGCAAATATAAGGGCAATACAGAGGGAAATCTGGAAGTTTCTCTGCCTTTAGGCATCGCCAAAATTACTGCCAAAACCAAAAGTAATCCCGACTTGCGATCTAAACTGAGACAGTACATGGAACCGCAAGCTAATAAATTGTTAGAACTGATTAATCAAGAAATTATTGATGTAGCAATTAATCAGCTAAAGCAGGGGGGTAAAAAAGGATTGGTGGTGATTGTTGACAACTTAGACCGGATAGTTTTTCGACCCAATGCAGCGGGGCGACTGTTGCCAGAATATATTTTTATTGACCGGGGCGATCAGTTGCGGCAACTGAATTGCCATTTAGTTTATACCGTGCCGCTGGGATTAATTTTTGGCAATGAAAGTGAAATTGTGAAAAATCGCTTGGGGGGCGGAGTAGACCCGAAAGTTTTGCCGATGGTACCAGTAAAGAATAGAGACGGCAGCGTATGTGTTGAGGGGATGAATTTGCTGCGGCGCATGGTGATGTCGCGGGCTTTCCCTGATGTGTCGCCAGAGAAATATATTACATTAATTGCCGAAGTTTTTGACAGTCCTGAAACTTTAGATGAATTGTGCCGAGTCAGTGGAGGTCATCTGCGAAACTTGATGGGGATGCTGTTTGGTTGCTTGCAGCAAGATGACCCTCCTATTTCGCAAAATGTGTTGAAATCAGTGATTCGCAGTTTCCGCGACAGTCTGAGTCGTGGCATTGATAATGATGAGTGGGAATTACTGTTTAAGGTGGTGAAAGAACAAAGCATTAATGGAGAGAAAGAATACCAAGATTTGCTGCGAAACCTGTGGGTTTTTGAATATGTAGACACTCAAGGAAATTGGTTTGCGTTGAATCCGCTGTTGATGGAAACTGACAAATTTAAGCTCTGGCAGCAGCAAACTTCTTGAGATTATGGTAAACTCAAATCTAGCCGAAGATATTGCCGCAGAAAATGAGCGAGCGCTATATACTTTGGTACGGACGATCGCCCGCTTTCAAGGAAAGTTTTCTTTAACTATAGTGCGCTGCAATTATGCTAGCTTGCGTTCTGCAATGCTGCAAAAGCTGCGCGATAGCTCTACTGTTGAATATCAAGAATTAGTCCTAGAAGCTGCCACCAAAACACTTTATCAAACCATTCTCAATGCCGTCCAAAAGCAACCGCCGAAAGCTTTAATAGTTGTGGGCATAGAATCGGTGGTTGGTGTTGATGACCTGCTAGCGGGGGCTAATAGAGCGCGAGATCAATTCAAGCAAGATTTTGCTTTTCCTTTGATATTATGGGTGACGGATTCCGTACTGTCTAAATTCAGTCGATCGGCGAATGATTTGAAGTCTTGGGCTCCTCCTCCGATTCAGTTTACGATGCCACCCGATGATTTGATGATTTTTTTGCGACAAAAAGCAGACCAGGCTTTTGCTGATGCTGAGAGTTTCAAATTAGATGACTGTGAAATTGAGTCGTTGGAAAATGATTTGCTAAATGCAGCATTAGACCAGGACTTGCAAGCTAGTGGACAATTTATTCGGGGTTTAGTTGAATTTCAGAAAAATCAAATAGATTTAGCACTCGAAGATTATCAGCAAAGTTTTACATTTTGGCAGCAAAATCAACAGTTAGAAAGACAAGGAATTGTCTGCCAGAAAATTGCTCAAGCTTACAACCGTAAAGCCGAATTGCACCGGGCAGGAAATCAAAATTATTGGCAAAAATCTAGAAAGTATTTACAGCAATCCCTGGAGAGTTTTGAGCAAGCACAGCGACATGATTTAGCGGCTAAATCTATTAGCCAACTTGGCGAAGTGCTGCGACTTTTACAAGCTTGGGAAGAATTGCAAAGTTTAGCTAAAAAAGCCTTAAAAATGCACAAAATTTGTGGCAATCCGAGTCAAATAGCTGAAAATTACGGCTTTTTGGCTGAGGTGGCGCTGCAACAATCTCAGTGGGAAAAAGCTTGCGAATCGGCTAAATTAGCATTGTCTGTTTTGGCACAAGCAGGAATAAATAAAAAACCGAGTGGTTTGTATCTGCTACTTTTGGCAAAAGGGCAACGAAATCTTATCCCCTGTTCGACAGTTAACCCCCCCCACCCTCTCCTTGCTAAGGGGGGGGGTGAGTCTGTATTTTCTCCTTTTGAGATTATAGAAACTTTAACACAAGCGAAAGTAATTACTCAACCTCAAAATGATGTGCAGCTTTATCTAAGGATTTTAGAGGAGTTGACAACTCTCTATTTTGAGCAAGGCGACTATTTAAAAGCCTTTGATATAAAACTCGAACAACAAGCAGTTAAAAGCAAATATCGATTGCAAGCTTTTAGCGGTGCCGGCCGCTTGCAGCCGCCGCAACAAATAATTGATATCGGTTTAGAATCAGGTCAATCACAAGCTGAAATTGTTGAGGAAATTGTCGCCGCTTCCGGGCGATCGCAGGATATTAAACGGATAATTGAACGGATAGGTACACCTGCTTGCAAGCTGACAATCATTCACGGACAATCTGGAGTAGGAAAAAGTTCAATTATTCAAGCGGGGTTAGTTCCAGCCCTGCAACTTACAACTTTTGAAGCGCGGGATGTATTGCCTATTTTATTGCAGTCTTATCACGATTGGGCGAGGGATTGCGGTCAGTGTTTGAGCTTGGGAATTAAAAAAATAAAAGGTGAGAGCTTATTTACTCCTATTGACACGCCGATAGCTATTCTGCAACAGTTGCGACTGAATCAAAATCGCAATTTATTGACGGTACTAATCTTTGACCAGTTTGAGGAATTTTTCTTTGCTTATCAAGACCAAAGTAGCCGGAGAGAGTTCTATGATTTTTTGGCTGAATGTTTAAATCAGGTTGGTGATATAAAAATTATCCTATCCATGCGAGAAGATTACCTTTTTTACTTGTTAGAATGGAATCGTACGACTAATTTGTCAATAATTAATAACGACATTCTCAATAAAAATATCTGCTATTACTTGGGTAATTTTTCGATTTCAGATGCGAAAATTGTTCTCCAAACCTTAACAAAACGCTCTCAACTTGACTTATCCGAAGATTTGGTAAACGCACTGGTAGAAGATTTAGCAGGTGAAGTGCGCGAAGTGCGACCGATTGAACTGCAAATCGCAGGAATGCAACTGGAAAAAAGGCCGATTACTCAACTGAGTGAATATCAGCAACTAGGCAGTCAGGCTAAGGTCAAACTGGTTGAGGAATTTTTAGCAGAAGTTATCGCCGACTGCGGCCAGGAAAATAAAGATATTGCCGAACTTGTGTTGTACTTGCTGACGGACGAAAATAATACCCGTCCTCAAAAAACATTGGTTGAATTAGCACCCGATTTAGGAAGCGAGGCAGAAAAATTAGAGTTGGTTGTAGAGATCGTCGTTAAATCGGGATTGGTGTTAGAAGTGCCAGCAACTCCCCTTAAACGCTACCAAATTGTCCACGATTATTTAGTGCCTTTTATCCGGAAACAGCGGGGTGCGGAATTACTAGAATTACGCCAAAAACTCAAGCAGACTGAAACTCAAAATCAGATATTAGCACAAGCGCGGCAGAAAGCAGAACAGTTGTTAGCAAAAGCACAAAAATTGACAGAATTAGAGCGCGCTGCAAGTGATGCTTTGAGACTGTTTGAGTTGCACAATAACCAAATAGAAGCTTTAATCTCAGCGGTGAAGACTGGAAAAGAACTCAAAGCTACAGTCAAGGACGTTCGTTCCCTTGCTGATTACCCGATATCTACTCCCCAGATTGCCCTCAACCAGATTCTCGACAACATCCGAGAACAAAATCGCTTTAAAGGACATCAAGATTCGGTATCGAGTGTCAGTTTTAGTCCCGACGGCAAATACATCGCTACGGCATCAGGGGACAAAACAGCCCGGTTGTGGGATGTCACGGGTAAGTTGATACGAGAATTTAAAGGACATCAAGATGCGGTATTCAGTGTCAGTTTTAGTCCCGACGGCAAATACATCGCTACGGCATCAGGGGACAAAACAGCCCGGTTGTGGGATCTCACGGGTAAGCTGATACGAGAATTTAAAGGACATCTAGATGGGATATTCAGTGTCAGTTTTAGTCCCGACGGCAAATACATCGCTACGGCATCATGGGACAAAACAGCCCGGTTGTGGGATGTCACAGGTAAGCTGATACGAGAATTTAAAGGACATCAAGAGTGGCTATTGAGTGTCAGTTTTAGTCCCGACGGCAAATACATCGCTACGGCATCAAGGGACAAAACAGCCCGGTTGTGGGATGTCACAGGTAAGCTGATACAAAAATTTAAAGGACATCTAGATTGGGTATTCAGTGTCAGTTTTAGTCCCGACGGCAAATACATTGCTACGGCATCAGGGGACAAAACAGCCCGGTTGTGGGATGTCACAGGTAAGCTGATACAGGAATTTAAAGGACATCTAGATTGGGTATGGAGTGTCAGTTTTAGTCCCGACGGCAAATACATCGCTACGGCATCATCGGACAAAACAGCCCGGTTGTGGGATGTCACGGGTAAGCTGATACGAGAATTTAAAGGACATCAAGATGCGGTATTCAGTGTCAGTTTTAGTCTCGACGACAAATACATCGCTACGGCATCAGGGGACAATACAGTCCGGTTGTGGGATGTCACGGATAAGTTGATACGAAAATTTAAAGGACATCAAGAGTGGCTATTGAGTGTCAGTTTTAGTCCTGACGGCAAATACATCGCTACGGCATCACGAGACAAAACAGCCCGGTTGTGGGATGTCACGGGTAAGCTGATACAGGAACTTAAAGGACATCAAGATGGGGTATTCAGTGTCAGTTTTAGTCCCGACTGCAAATACATCGCTACGGCATCATCGGACAAAACAGCCCGGTTGTGGGATGTCACAGGTAAGCTGATACAGGAATTTAAAGGACATCAAGATGGGGTATTCAGTGTCAGTTTTAGTCCCGACGGCAAATACATCGCTACGGCATCATCGGACAAAACAGCCCGGTTGTGGGATGTCACAAGTAAGCTAATACAGGAATTTAAAGGACATCAAGATTCGGTATTCAGTGTCAGTTTTAGTCCCGACGGCAAATACATTGCTACGGCATCATGGGACAAAACAGCCCGGTTGTGGGATGTCACAGGTAAGCTGATACGAGAATTTAAAGGACATCAAGATGGGGTATTCAGTGTCAGTTTTAGTCCCGACGGCAAATACATCGCTACGGCATCATCGGACAAAACAGCCCGGTTGTGGGATGTCACGGGTAAGTTGATACGAGAATTTAAAGGACATCAAGAGTGGCTATTGAGTATCAGTTTTAGTCCCGACGGCAAATACATCGCTACGGCATCACGAGACAAAACAGCCCGGTTGTGGGATGTCACGGGCAAGCTGATCCAAGAATTTAAAGGACATCAAGATGAGGTATTCAGTGTCAGTTTTAGTCCCGACGGCAAATACATCGCTACGGCATCATCGGACAAAACAGCCCGGTTGTGGCAAATCAGAAGTTTAGATGAAATGCTGGTGCAAGGCTGCGATTGGCTGCGCCACTATTTGCAGAATAATGCTGATGAAAGCGATAAACACCTCTGCGATGAGATTAGTGCTCAGAAAAAATGATTAGCCAATCAGTCAGTAGGTGCAAATAAACCTGACCGTGTAACAGAATGTAAAGCGATCGCAACTTTTGCGATTGCTGCGTTTCACCCGCAATGACAGATTTACCGCATGGGGCCGGTGAAACCGGGTTTTTTACCAAAATATTTCGTTGCAGCCCGCAGATTCGCTAAAAAACCCGGTTTCTTTGGTGTGGCGTAAGTCCTGACTTAACAGAATTCTGGCAATTAAACCAGCTTATCTTCGGCAATTCTCCTATAGCAGCCGCCAAATGTGCTAACGTACAATCAAAAATCCCCAAATTTCAACTATCGGGAGATAGATACCTGTGTCCGCTCAAGCACCTCCAACTCCCAATTACAAATGGTTTAGCTGCATATCTAGCACTGTTTTCACCGCATTGTGCCTGTTGCCTCTTTTCAGCGCTGCGGGATACGCCCAAACTCCCCAAAATAGACCCATCAAAATCGGCGTAGTGCAGCGGTTTGGCACCAAAGCAACCGACAAACTAACGCTGAAAGCATTACCGGGCGACAGCTTAACATTGAGTTACAAAACTCCTCAAGGCATAGAAACCAAAACGGCTGCTAGCGTCAAGTTAGAAATAGCCCCGAAACCGCTGGAAGCGCCCTTAGTAGAAGAACGAGTTGTTCTGAGCTCCCACCGCAGTTACGAGAGTGCGGAAGATAGCGCCAATCAGTGGCGGGCCCAGGGAATAGATGTAGAAATTGCTCAACCTTTTCGCTGGCAAGTTTGGGCGAAAAGAGATACTTACAACTCTCCTTTGGTGCGGCGCTGGCTGTTGCAAAGTTTGCAAGCTCAAGGGAACACAACAGCTTTTTTGGATTCCAAAGTTTTTAAACAAGTACCCCAGGCATTTTGGGTTTTAAACGGCTTTCGTTTCAACCGCCATGAGTTGGATGTGACGGCCGGGAAAAATGTGATTGAGGTATTGGAACAAACCACCCAAGAGGCGACAGCTACTGAACCAGAAAAAGCAATTCAACAAACTCACCGTTATGGGGGCAGTTTGCACCTGCAAAAAAATTCTTACGGCACTTATACTTTGGTGAATAAAGTGCTGACCGAAACTTATTTGCGGGGTGTTGTTCCTCACGAAATTGGGGCTTTTTCGCCTTACGCTGCGATTGTCGCTCAAACTATTTTGGCGAGAACGTACGCCCTGAGAAATTTGCGCCGGTTTGCTGTGGATAATTATGAGTTGTGCGCTGATGTTAACTGTCAAGTTTATAAGGGTTTGACGGAGGTTTACCCGCAGAGTGATAAGGCGATCGCCCAAACGAGCGGTTTGGTGCTAACTTACGAAAATCAGCTAGTAGACGCGCTCTATTCCGCCTCTAGCGGCGGCGTCACAGCCTCTTTTAACGATGTGTGGGAGGGCGCGGAACGTCCATATTTGCGATCGATCGTCGATTCCCCTAATAATATTTGGGATTTGTCCAAGCAGAGTTTGTCTGACGAAAACAATTTGCGCCGCTTTATCAGTTTGGAAAAAGGGTTTAATGAGGAAAAAGAAGACACTTTTCGGTGGCGCGAACCAGCTTCTTTGACAGCGATTGGTGGATTTCTCAAACAGTATCTTCAGAAGAAACAGCACCCGCTGGCTAATTTGAAAACTGTCACTCAGGTGGAAGTGGTGGAAAGGTCGCCTGCTGGTCGAGTTTTGAAAATGAAGGTTCAAACTGACTTGGGCGCCATCGATATCGACAAAGACGAGATTCGCAATGCTTTTTACCCGCCGATTAGCACGCTTTTTTACCTAGAACCAATTTACAATCCAGACAAAACTCTCAACGGTTATGCTTTTGTCGGAGGCGGTTTCGGGCACGGCGTGGGAATGAGTCAGACTGGTTCTTACAATTTGGCTAATTTGGGCTGGAACGGATCTCAAATTCTGGGCTTTTATTTTCCCGGCGCTCAAGTTGTGCCGCTCAGCGATAACATTACATTTTGGCGCGAATAGTCGATCGCAGTCGGCCTAATAGTCGGCGATTTAAATCATCGCCACAACACAAACAAAGCCCGCCTTTGCGGACTAAATATCAGCCGTAAAACTTTTAGATTTTAGACTTTGGATTCTAGATTGGTTTCACAGTTAATCTAAAATCTGCCATCTAAAATCTAAAATTATTTGGTCAGCTATCTGCTCAAACAGCTAGAAATTCCTAGCTGGGAGTGACAGACTGCTGGCGGCTTTGTTGCAGTGTTAGACACAGAAACCCGGTTTCTTAACATAATTGCCGTATTTCAGCTTAATTCTGGAAACGAGAAACCGGGTTTCTTAGGGTATCACGCAGAGCGTCCTTTCTTAGTAGAGCGCTTCTTCTTGGTGAGTTTCGATCGTACAGTCAGACTTGGGATAGGCGACGCAGGTGAGGACAAATCCGGCCTCGATTTGGTCATCGTCCAAGAAAGATTGGTCGGATTGGTCAACTTCGCCTTTGGTGATTTTGCCGGCGCAGGTGGAGCAAGCTCCAGCGCGGCAAGAGTAGGGGAGGTCGAGTCCTGCTTCTTCAGCAGCATCAAGAATGTAAGTATCGTCATCAACGTCAATGGTCTGGTTAATTCCTTCGGCTTCGCTGATGAGGGTAACTTTGTAAGTTGCCATGCACTAAATCCTCTCAAAAATTCAACAAGATTGATAATTTTTCCTAATGCAAACTTCAAGGCTCTATTAGCTTTGAGGTTAGGTCTTAGGTTCGTTCCCTCTATGATAGTAGGGGATAGAAGGGAGGTTGACACACTTATTTACAAAACATTTGAATGGGATTAGTTATAACTTTTTCTAATTTCATCTTGATTACTTATACCTATCTTGGGTTCAGCCTTGTGATACTGTTGCCGCAAGACTTGTGCTAAATAATCCGGTTTCTAGGAAAAATCCTGTTTTGAGCCCTACAGCACAAAAACCCTGTTGTTGGTATGCGGTGTGTCGATCGAGTTTCAGCAAAACTTGCTGCAAGGCAAGTCCCAGCAGGCGGTGAAATGTATAGTGAGATCGCATCAAGACTTGGGTGTTGAAGGGTCGATCGAATAAATCGCACCACAACCACGGCTTAAAATCGGGGCGATAGAACCCTAAAGCCCTGCACCGCAAGTCTGTAACTATCTAAAATCTTAAATCTCAAATCCCATGACTAATATTGATACTCGCTTTGGTTTTTCGGTTAATTCTCCAATTCGCGTGGGCATTGTGGGTACTGGTTTTGCCGCTAAGTTGAGGGCCGAGACAATTCAAGCTGATGGGCGATCGCACTTAGTAGCGGTTGCTGGCCACAGCCCAGAGAAAACCGCAGCATTTTGTCAAGGGTTCGGGGCAGAAGCTGCGGTTTCTTGGCGCAAGCTGGTAGAAAGAGACGATTTAGATTTGGTGATTGTCTGTACGGTGAACCGGGATCACGGGGCGATCGTCCTGGCCGCGCTAGAAAATGACAAGCACGTTGTGGTGGAATATCCTCTATCTTTAGACGTATCTGAAGCAGAAAGGGCGATCGAACTTGCCGCCCAAAAGCAAAAACTCCTCCACATCGAACACATCGAACTGTTAGGCGGTTTGCACCTAGCAATCAAAGAATCTTTGCCATTAATCGGTAAAGTTTTTTACGCCCGCTACCTTACTATTACTCCTCAACATCCAGCCCCGCAGCGGTGGACTTATCAACCTTCCCTCTTTGGGTTTCCGTTAGTTGGTGCAATTTCGCGAGTGCACCGATTTACCGATTTGTTCGGGGAAGTAACAACCGTTAACTGTCAAGCTCAATTTTGGGACACTCAGCCGGATTTCTACAAAGCTTGTTTGTGCAACGCACAGTTGCGCTTTGCCAATGGCATTGTGGCTGAAACTGTTTATGGAAAAGGAGAGACTTTTTGGCAGTCGGAAAACATTTTTACCATCTACGGAGAAGCAGGGACGCTGGTTTTTACTCCAGAATCCGGTCAATTAATTCAGGGAGAAAATCCGCACAACATCAAAGTAGGGACGCGGCGCGGTTTGTTTGCCAAAGACACCGATATGGTGTTGGAATATTTGTCAAACGGTACGCCTTTGTACGTGAATAATGCTAGTAGCTTGTACGCTTTGAAAGTGGCAGACGCTGCGAGGCGATCGAGCGAGACTGGGCAAAATGTGGCGCTAAGGAGTGCGTAAGTCCTCGAATACTTCCTTTATCTATTAGCCGGCTCAGGCGGACGATAGTTTGACTTGCAGAGCGGTTTCAACCGCCTCTTTCATAAAGGAAGTAAATAACTTTTAACTCGCTCTATATTGGAGAGTCAATGAAATCCTACTGGGAAAATCTTCACTTAAATTCAGAAACTATCGGCTTAATCTACGGTTTTTTGGGTGTAGTTGGATTTAGCTTGACCTTACCGGCAACCAGAGCCGCTGTGATAGATTTAGACCCGCTTTTTGTAGGTTTAGGACGCGGATTAGTAGCAGCTATACTAGCAGCATTTACTCTGCGGATAACGCATCAACCCATTCCCTCAAAACAGCAACTTGGGAGTTTATTAGTTGTCGGATTGGGAGTTGTTTTGGGATTTCCGGTACTATCGGCTTGGGCAATGCAGCAAGTACCTGCGGCCCACGGTGCTGTGGTGTTAGGATTGTTGCCTTTAGCAACAGCGATAGCAGGGTTTTTGCGAGCTGGCGATCGCCCTGATTTCCGCTTTTGGATTGCGAGCATTGTCGGTAGTACAACCGTTGTTGTTTTTGGAATTATTAGTGGCGCTGGCCAGCTTCATCCCGCAGATTTAGCTTTGTTTGGAGCTGTAATTGCTGCTGCTTTGGGCTATGCTGAAGGTGGGCGATTAGCTTTGAGTTTAGGTGGATGGCAAGTGATCTGTTGGGCCTTAGTGATTGTAGCTCCTTTCGAGGTTTTGCCAACAATATTTGTGGTCTTAAAACAAGGGTTGATAGCTTCACCGATAGCCTGGTTTGGTTTTGCTTATGTGAGTGTTGTTAGTCAATTTATCGCATTTTTTGCCTGGTATCATGGTATGGCAATTGGTGGAGTTGCCCGGGTAGGCCAAATTCAGTTATTGCAACCATTTTTGACGCTCCTGGCTTCGGCAATTTTGCTTGGTGAAACTCTGGAGCCGATCGCCCTAGTCACGGCCTGTTTGGTTGTTGCTAGCGTAGCTGCGGGTAAAAAAGCATCAATTAAGCGGGCAGAAGATTTGTGAGGCGATCGTTTTCTCAACAGGCTGCTGACTCCAATCATTGACTTTCACATATCCACTCCATCTAACGACAGATGTAAAGCCGGGACTATTTGTGTTCAATACTACCAATCAACTGAATCTTTAAGAGAATAGTAATGTTAGATATTGATTAAATGAGTTCCAAAGAAATACACGAGCTGCTACAGCAAGTAGGATACGGTCATCTTGGCTGCATACACGAAGGCAAACCTTACGTGATGCCAATGAATTATTCTCTCGAAGATTCGGACATCTACCTGTTTACAACCGAAGGCATGAAGACTCATGACATAGAAACGAATCCCGAAATCTGTCTACAGGTTGAAGAAATAAATGATACGCTTCATTGGCGCAGCGCGATCGTGAATGGTCGAGCCTCGCGCCTCACAGTTCAGGAAGACATCGATCGGGCAATGCACCTGATCAAAGAGCGCAATCCAACGCTCTCACCTGCTATCAATGGAACCTGGATTGATGCTCAGGGACGTTCAGGAGCGACCGCAATCTACCGCAGCGACGCGAGTGAAATGAGTGGACGCACGACTGATGAAGTCAGCAGTCGGTAAGAACCGAGATACCTCAAACGTTCGAGCATGAGTGAACTTAATGCGATCGCCATTGATGCAGATGCCATTGCCCGGGCGATCGCCTATGCCATTTAGCAGCCCGGTGATTTTGATGTGAATAAAATCATCATCGGTTCGACACGTCAAGAACTTTACACTAATAGGAAAACATCATGAAACAGCGAAAACTCGGCAATCACGGATTAGTAGTCTCGGAACTAGGACTCGGCTGTATGGGGATGTCCGAGTTTTACGGCATAGCCGATGAGTCAGAATCGATCGCCACCATTCATCGCGCCTTAGAGCTAGGCGTGACTTTCCTCGACACGGCTGATATGTACGGTGTTGGTCACAATGAGGAGTTGGTCGGCAAAGCAATTAAAGGGCATCGAGATCGAGTCATCATCGCCACGAAGTTTGGCAATGTACGCGGTAGCGACGGCAGCTTTAAGGGCGTGAATGGCAAACCCGAATATGTCCGCTCTTGCTGTGATGCCAGTCTCAAGCGTCTGGGCGTAGATACGATCGATCTTTACTATCAGCACCGAGTCGATCCAAACACTCCCATCGAAGAAACCGTAGGTGCAATGGCGAAGCTCGTCCAAGCTGGGAAAGTTCGCTACCTTGGCCTTTCTGAAGCCGCGAGCGCCACGATCCGCCGTGCCCAAGCAGTGCATCCTATTTCAGCACTCCAGACTGAATATTCGCTCTGGAGTCGGGAGCCAGAAGCCGAGATTTTGCCCACCTGCCGAGAGCTAGGGATTGGGTTTGTGCCTTATAGCCCTCTGGGGCGCGGGTTTCTCACAGGCAAAATCAAGAGCCTCGACACATTATCTGAGGGAGACTATCGGGCCCAGCGATATCCTCGCTTTCAAGGCGATAATCTCCAGCAAAATCTGGAATTAGTCGAGCAGATAGAGCAGATGGCCGCCGCTAAGGGTATCAAAGCTGGACAGTTAGCCCTGGCTTGGGTGTTAGCGCAGGGCGAGGACATTGTGCCAATTCCAGGCACCAAACGCCGCACCTATTTAGAAGAAAACATTGCAGCCGCTGCTGTGACGCTGACTCCCGCAGAACTAGAACAAATCGCCAAAGCCCTGCCATTAGGCATTGCAGTGGGCGATCGCTACCCCGATATGAGTACCGTCAATCGTTAGGAATTGGGGCGAGTAAAGTATTCTTGTTATGGCTAAATTTTGGAAAAGAGCGATAAATCATGTCAAAACTTATTGTTTGGGGAACACCCGTCAGTACCTATGTCCGTACCGTCCGGCTGCTGCTTGAGGAAATAGGCGCAGACTATACCCTCCACAGCGTTGATATCTTCAATGGTGAAAGCCAGTCCCCAGAGTACCTTGCTAAGAATCCCTTTGGTAAAATCCCCACCCTTGAAGTAAATGGGGAACTGCTTTATGAAACGGCTGCTATTACCGAATACCTGGATGCCACTTTAGGCGAGCGCAAATTTAGCTTTTCCGATCCAATGCTTCAAGCTCGGATGCGTCAAATCATGGCGATTATTGATAGCTATTTCTATGGCCCTGCGATTACCACCATTGTGATTCAGCGATTGATTGTGCCGAGTCAGGGGGGTAACACAGATGAGGCTAAAGTCAAAAATGCGATCGCGCCTGCACAAAAGGCTATAGAGGCGATCGAGTCGCTAGCTACGCCTAGCCCCTATCTGCTCGGCAGCCAAACGAGCATTGCTGATTTCTATCTGATTCCTATCTTTATCTACTTTTCCCAAACTCCAGAATTTGAAGTGATTACCGCTCAAACGCCAAAACTACGGACGTGGTGGGATCAGGTTAGCCAGTTGCCCAACGTCAAAAAAGTGTGCGCGTAATTGCAGTCAAGATGAAGCGGTTTTAGGGGCAGAAATCAGCGTGTCGGCTCCCGATGGTAGCGTAACAATGAAAATTATGTCAGTCTTGACGGTTTTAATCGGTCAGGAACGGACTTGAGGAAGTTTAATGCAAGCCGATCAATGCAGTGGAGATTGCTGGGCTTGCAATTTGTAGATAATGCCGATGCCGATCCTCGGACTGATGGAGTGGACGTGTTTACCAAGCAGGAACACTTTGTCAGGGACTATAGCAAAAGCATTGGTCAGGAATGGAGTTATAAGGGATATACCGTAGATAAATTTCGCTATCCAGACGAGCTGCGGCTACCAGAAACATTACATGGGGCTACCTGGGTCTTCCTGCGTCGCATTCAGGGAAAGCGTTTTCTTTATCTCACCGGAATGTTTGTCTATTATATCGAGCACTTTGTGTTGAACGTCTAATTGAAATTGTACTTAATATTAATGCCTATATGGGTGTGAATCGGCTTTTCATCCCATGAGGGGCGGTCGAGATTGTTGAAGACGTGCGACGCTATTTGATTGCCAATAGATGTAGTGTTTGAAAAGTGATACTCATGTTAAAACAATTAAAAACCATTACTCTTTCCACTCTTCTGGCCTTAGGAACAGCTACGCTGGGTTCTACTGCACCTCTCCCTAGTCCTAATAATCAAGGGGATTATATGGGAAGAGCTTATCATACTTATTGGGAAGTCGTAGATCCAGATCCAAAGGGGTTAAATTGCCGCATGACAAATTCTTCTTTTGAAGAACTTATGCGTGCTGACAACCGCACTCCATTTGAGTTTTTTAATTGGTCTTTAGTTGGTGTCTTAAAACAGGGACAGCGTTTTGAAAGCTTTCCTAGTAATGCTGCAGGTACTTTCAACGATACCAGGGGTTTACCTTGGCTTTTTGTAGGAAAAAGCTACCCTGCTGGTGCAGCGCAAGGTTGTTTCGTTCGCGCTAATAGTCAATTTGTCAAACCAATACAGATGTCACCAACCCGCGTACAACCTCAAGCGAGTCAACCGCTTACAAGTTCCACAGCGCTGCCGATGAAGCTTGGTTTTGACGAAGGATTTGGATCGATTGTAGTACCAGAAAGCGATACCACAGCATCGGCGTATGGAGGACGCTTAAGGCGATATGACGTTCACATTGCCAAAATGTTTGAAGTCACCCACTTTATGTGTCAACAAGAGAATTTAACACCCGGTATTACTTGGAATTACGCGGCTGGAGATGGCAGGATTAATATGGGAAGTTTTGACATAACCTGCCGACTTGCTAATCAAATATAGCATTTCTCAGAAAGATGAGGTATGATATAACTGACTTGAACGGAGTGAAAAATATAGAAACCTAAAATGTTATGCAGCTCTAATTAAATGGAGCGATCTGCGAGCAGTAGTCCCTCGCCCCAGAGTAGTCACTCGAATGACAACTATTAAGAATTTTAGCCAGTATCACACATTAGTAAAAATGAAAACTTATTCTCTTGATTTTAGACAAAAAATTATGGACGTGTACCATAATGAACCGCTGTCACAAAGAGCAATAGCCAACCGTTTTTGTGTAGCCCTAAGTTTTGTCCAAAAAATAATTAAACAGTATCGTGAGACCCAAAATATTGCTCCTCGAACTGAGCGATGCGGAGTCAAATTAAAACTGAATGCAGAGCAACTGCTGATTTTAGCGGAATTGATTGAAGAAAATAATGATGCAACTCTCGAAGAACTCCGTTATTTACTGTACCAAAAAATTGGTTTTACCATCAGCGTAGCAACGATGGGAAGAATGGCAAAACTCTTAAACATGACCTTAAAAAAAAACTCTTTTTCCGTCAGACAAAGGCACTGACAGAGTTCAGAACCTGCGATACGAGTTCTGGCAAAAAATCCGATAAGTTTGTTTAAAAGACTTAATATTCATTGATGAATCAGG